>CAZRZQ010000030.1:0-6387 GCA_964604585.1 uncultured Gammaproteobacteria bacterium | reverse complement strand
AATTTTTTAAAATTTTCACGCCTTTGAACTGGAGAATGTTTTTCAAACAAATCGTGTAACAAAGATTTCATTAAATCAGCGAGATATGGATATTTGTCTTTATTGTCAACGAAAAATGGCCCGGTATTTTTGTGTAACTCGGCTAGCTTCTTCTTTCTTAGTTCTATGCTCCCAATTGACATTCCACTCTCTCCTGGTGTGCTATTCATAGAATCATCTAACAAATTTTAGATTTTCTCTAAGTTATTTTAACTTTAAAAATATTAAAATCACTAGTTTAAACTCTTATAAATATATCACATCGCAACTGAAAAAACAAATATTTGTTTGATTAAAAGATTCCATAAATTAACTACTGATACCTAAATTTCCGTTACAACAGCGATCCTCAGACCAATGGGGGGGGTGTTGACAAAAATATAAAGCTATGATAATATTGTCTGTTTCCCAAAAACGGACTCTTACCTCGTGGAGCGCGAGTGCGCCTGACGAGGAAGAGTGGATCGGAGAGAGAGATGAGTGTGGAAACGGCGAGCGTGCCGCGGTACGTGACGATCGTGATGGCGATGGTGGTCGGGGCACTGGCCCTCTGGGGAATCCAGTGGGGCTGGAACAAGGTCCAGACCATCGACGGCCACCCGCGCGAGGTCGACGACCTCACCCCGGGCTACTACGAGGCCAAGTTCGCCGACAAGGAGTTCGCGCTCGTGAAGAGCGTGACGGAGGGTCCGCTCCTCATCGAGCTCAGCAGCGAGGCCGCGAAGGCCTTGCCCGTGAAGAGCACCACCCCGGCCTTCCTGGTCGTCCGCGAGGACGACGGGAAGCGCGTCTACGAATGGGCCTCCCCGGAGGCCCCACCTGCCACCGAGCCGCCGCCCGCTGCGACGGCCTCACCTCGGTCCTAAACTCCAAGGACGGGAAGCGCAAACACCACTCGCCTACTGTCCTCTAGACTGTAATACACAGCCTAGAGGACAGGAGGATTTAGCGAGTGGTGTTTTGTTTTAACAGACAAAAAATAATTATCCCCAGTGCTCTCCACTTTTTTCCTATTTGTGCTATAATTACGATACTTATTACTACTTCAAATTTATGACTAATAACATCGCCCCTGAAACAAGGCAATTCTTAGAGAGACTTCTTGAGGAGACCCACGGTAACAAAATTCCAGTAGCCCTTAAGGAAGAAATGCTCGCTGACTTAAACCCTCGGCTAGAAAACGATTTAATCACCTCTCTTATCCACGCCCTACCCCACGAATACTCTGATGAATTTGATCGCCTAATGGAAACTAATCCTGAACCACAAAAAGTAAACGAGTTCTTTTTGTCGCATATACCCAATGCTAAAGAAGTCATCTCTTCTACCTTAACCGAGTTTTATAATCTTTATTTGTCAGCCAAAAAATAATTATGCCTAATTTAAAACCAAACGATGCATCTTCTTTGCGAGTACAAAAACTAGAAAAAGAATTAAACTCCTTAAAAAAGGAACTGTTTGGTTTAAAAAAAGAAATCAACGAATATTTAGATAAAAATAAAATTACTAAACTCAAAAAAAAATTACTTAACCCTTAAATTATGCCTCCTGCAAAGCTACACCTCGAAGCTTCATCAGCAGCAACTGCCGAAGCTGGGAAAGAAGAAAGCCAAAAAAAACTTCGAGAGAAGAAAGAGGCTCTTGCGGCCCAAATAGCTAAACTTAAAGAATTAAGTAAAGAAGCCCCAGGTTTAGCTAGAGAGACAGAAGCATTGGTAGTTGAACTAGACAAAACCTCTTCCAATTCAGAGGATGGCGAACGAGATGTTTTGTTAGGCAAGGCGGCTATTTTAGAAACTAAAATAAAAAACTTCATTTTAAAAACAGAGTGGGAAACAAAAAAACAAGAAGCTAAAGAAAAGCGCGAAAATCTATTTAAAAGTTTAGAGGATGGTCTAGAATACCTAAAAAAAGAATTGAAGACTGCACCAGATAAGACCCCAGCCGAACGTACATTAAAAGAAAAGATGCGCTGGGTAATAGGGGCCGTCACCGGGGCACAAAAAAATAATACCTTTGATACAAAAACTGGGCAATTTCTTGTTGGTGCGCCCGGCACAAAAAACAGTCAAAAGGAAGGCATACCAGTTAACGACCTGATAGAAGTCTTGGGTGTTTTACAACACAAAGAAGCCTCCGACGTACCGATTGAATCTAAAAATAACAAAGAATTAACTGGATTAAAACAACTAGCTGAATACCTAAGTAAGTCCCGACAAAAAAGTCAAGAGATAGAGCCAATCTATAATTTTGTGCTTGGCAAAAGAGTAAGCACAGATTTTGTTATTCCAGACTTTCTTAAACCCAGACCAGACTTATTAAGTAAGTTTGAAATTGGATTAGATAAAAATTACCGTAATACTAAATCCGCCGCTCATGATTTGATTGAGTACCTGATTAAAGAAGCTAACGACAAAATAATAAATTTAGAAAAAACTTCGATCCCGAAAGAAACCGAAGCTGCTACTAAAATCAAGGCAATTATCCAAGACTTGACCGCTAACAGCAAAGGTTATTTTGAATTACACCCAGAAATGAAGGGAGACAAACAACATTGGCGCACCCAGCTTGAAGCCGGTTTAATCTCGCAAGATTACCGAAAAACTAATAGCGAAAGCAACGATTATAAATTAGCCATGGAAACAATGTCTCAAAGAAGAGAGCTTGTTTTGCCTACTGATGAGGTACCAGAGCCAACTTATTTATCCATACCAGAAATACCAGTTATAGAAAAACCTGTAACGAAAAAACAGCACGATGCCGAGGAAGAACCACAGTCTGATAAACACCAAAAACAAAACCCTGACAAGAAACCAAATGACCGGCCGGATGAAAAGGATAAACCAGAACACCCAGAACAACTCCCCAAGACCAAGCCGGATATTAAAGGTTTGCATATTAATATAAACGAAATTGCCAAACGTTATGCCGAACGCGTAGCTACAAAAAAATTAAATGAACTACAGAACGCTTGGCGCACCCCTCGCGACATCCCACCACCACCACCAAATCAGAGCAAGCTCGGAAAGGTATTTGGATTTTTGGGTCGTGCGGTTCGTGGGGCAGGATACGCCATCGCCGACGCCGCCAGACACCCCGTAAAATTTGTTAAAAATGTTGTCGTTAGAAATCGCTATGATGGTTTTTATAGTGATTTTTACCAGGATGCTTACAACCGAATTCTTAAAGATCAAAATTTACAATCAGAAATTAGAGCCTCTTTGGGTCAACACGACCGCACAAAAGATGTCGAAATTACCATAGAACAAGAAATGACTAATCGCAAAGTTTTAGAAGATGTACTCGCGGAATATGTCCAGGATGCCGTAGATCAAGAAGAAAAGGGTGATGTTTTAGATCGTAATAGCGAAGCCGCTCAAACCTTAGCTAAAATTTATTGGGAGTTTTCAACTTCCGGAAAAATGACCGTAAAGAATAAAGACGGTGAGGATGTTGAAGTGGACATAACTGATCGAAAAAATTTCGATCTCCTTATAAATCAAAAAGTTAATCCTCTTATAGAAAATAGCGGAAAAAAACATGCGAACGACGAAACAACCGAAGATAAAAATCTCTTCGCTCATAATTTTTACGAAATCGCCTTAGAGCAGCGTTCCCGCATCATGGAGGAAGTAGAAAAAGCTGTCGATCGACACGGCGAACAATCTCGTGAAATGATTCTCCAGCATGTGCGTTCTCTCATGCACCATGATTTAGCTCACAATATCCAACTCGGAAAGAAAGAACGAGATATTTACGATAGTTATCCACCCAAGCATCGTAAGTGGTACGATAAAATGACCAATTGGCTACAAGGAAAATCCGTCTTCGGAATCCCAATTGGTTCACCAGTCGAATTTGCTGTTACGGCTGCTGTAGGCACAGCTCTTATATTAAAAGCCGTGGGTACCGGCGGGCTAAGACTACTTGGGGTAGCGGCGCCCGGCATTGGCGCCTTAGCAGGAGGCACCGTCAGTTATGCTCGTCGACGTACAGAATTAAAAGTAGACAAACTAAATAAAACTGTCGACAGAGCCTTAGGTATGGAGGCTGGTGGTCAAATCTCAGAAGAACTCTACAAATTTATCCAGGAAATGCAGGACTTGGACAAGGCTGTACCTTTATTAGAGTCCATACTTAGTAAAGAAAAAAATGAACTTACCGACCTAGACAAAGAGTTTGTCGCCAATCTTTGGGCACGCCGCGGTTTGGAGAAAAAATTAAAAACAAGCTTGCTTAGTGCTCGAAAAGAAATGGCGGAAGAAACCGGTTATCGATCATTACGCGAACTCAAACTTTTATTAAAACAAATCGAAGCTAAGCATGGTCTTAGTGCTACTACTCTTAGCGCCCAGGTTGCCACCCATGCTGAAGCGATTGTGGAGCAAAAGGATAAAAAGGATAAAAAATTCAAACGATTCCACCTCAAGGAAGGTTGGAAAGCCGCTTTAGTCGGAGGAACCGTCGGCGCCGTTATGGGTGCTGCGACTGACTTCGGGATTCACAAATTGTTTGGCACGCCAGAAAGAAGTTTCATCGGTAACTTGTTTATGGATCGCACACCGAAAGGAACCGCACTTCATGAATTTACCATTCCAGGAACAAAAATAAAGATGAGTGTCCCGGATGATTTCCGAATTGACCGAACCGGGAATGAACTCAAATTTACTGACGGAAGCGGTAAGGTTCTAGCCGAGCATGTTAAATTGAATTCTGATAACTCTTTGCCGCCAAACTCTTTAGAACAACTTAGAGCAGCTGGTATCTCGGCTCAGGAGGTCGCGACTTCCGTCCCCGGTGAACATCTAAGCGGTCGTTTCCACTCTTTGCCAGTTGATGGACATCCGGGATCTTCGATCAACATTCCCGAAGAGTTTACCTTAAAACCCAATAGCGACGGCACGATCATCCTAATCGATACACGCGACGGTAGCGAAATACCTGGCCTACAAGTAGACAACAACGGTGCTCTAACTCAACCGTCCAAAGACCTGCTTAGTAATTTATATGGTTTTGAAGTTAATGAGAATCAAATTACCAACGAACAAATATTTAGGGGCGGTCAAGCCCGGGAGGCTTTCCTCAAACAAAACCCTGGTACGGCCGACGGAGAAGGTTGGGATGGTACCCGGCACCGTCTGCACCATAACAATATTTATCGCCCAACTGGTGAACGTACCTCCTTGCATAACCCCGACCTGGATTTAACCAATCAGTCTTCTCCCCACCATTCCTTCATTCCCAAGGGAGAAACTGCCGAACAATTTGTTGAAGATTTTAGGGAAACTAGTGGTGGATTCTGGAAAATGGATAAATCTGGTAATCTACGAATAGATTTTACCAACCGCGTCCAAGATATGTTGGAGAACGGCCCTGTTTCAGCCGACGGAAAACTTTTAGATGACCGTTTTGGTCCTATCGCCCAATTAATTAAGCAAACCGGCGGAGATCCCAACCAACTTTCCAAATATCTAAGTGTTGGATTTTATACTGACGCTGAAAGTTACCGTACTGGGCTAGGTATCCACTTAAGACCAAACAACGGCTTACATTTAGACATTCCCAAAGGATCACCGCTGTACGAACAGCTTGTGAACCCAGTAAACGGACGACCACGATTAACAATTGAATATTCTGTTGACATTCCAAATAAAAGTGGCAGCGGCGGCACTCACCATGTTTTGGCCACCAAACGCTATGACGGAACAATGGAATGGAAAGAACCTACCACCAACACAGAGACTTTGCTTAACAAAGTCTCTACCCCAGATATTGTTGATAAAAGATTTGATCTTACCATGCCTTCAGGAGAAGATGAAATAATGCCATGGTTTATCCCACTTCCCGCTAACCGCAGAAAACTTCCGGAAGATGGAGTCTATAACACCCCCCCATCTTGGGAATACGGCTACATGTCTAACATTTCTATTGATAAACAAAAACAATTTGAAAAAAAACGTTGCGCCAGGCTTAAAGAAAACCCTGAGGCCAAACTTGATCATTTTTTAGAAGCAGAAAGCTATATTAAATCTTGGGAAAAAAGCCACAAAAAACAAGTGGAATTATTAGCCAAACAATTCGATTCAAAAATGTCTAAAGAGGTAAGGATAGCTGCTTGCATTCCGGTGGCTGGTCATCAAGAAGGGGGAAATATTTATAAATCATTAGAAAATTACACTAGACAAAATATTGACAGGAAACAATTTGAACTAATTTTATTCGTAAATCATCCAACCCACGACAAACAGAACAAAAAAATTACCCCCGATGAAACTCTGGAAGAAATAAAACGCTTTAAAAAAGACTTCCCCGACATGAACGTACAGGTTATTTACAGTCCCCTTTCCG
>CAZRZQ010000029.1:8878-12900 GCA_964604585.1 uncultured Gammaproteobacteria bacterium | reverse complement strand
CAAAGTAGACCGCAATGTTAGCGGGGGCGCCAGACAATGGTTGGACGTTGACGTGTTCAGCGCCAAAGAGTTGTTTGGCTCGTTCAATTGCCAGTCCTTCTACTTCGTCAATAAATTCACAACCGCCATAATAGCGTTTGCCGATGTAACCCTCGGAATATTTATTGGTTAGTATTGAGCCTAAAGCTTCGAGAACCGCCAAAGAAACAAAGTTTTCCGATGGAATCATCTCGAGTCCTTCTTCTTGACGAGTTAGTTCGCGATCTAAGGCCGCTTTAAGTGTGGGATCGAAATTAGCAATATTTTGTGTGTGCATAGTAAAAAATTAGGGTATGAGTAAAGGAGGCTAATTTTTAATATCGCTAGATCATAATACAGCCATTATATCCCTAAACTAATTTTTTGACCATATATGTCCCTTCCTTTTTGTACGCCCATTTTCGGTAATAACCCCGTACTCCCACACCAGAAATAACCGCCAGTTTTTGTATCTTATTTTTTCGACATATTTTTTCTGCCTCTTCTACAAGCTTCCGCCCCAGCCCCTTATGCTGGCTGGCTAGTTTTTCTTTTACAGATATTTCTAGTTGTTGGCCGTAGGTGTGTAATTCACGAATAAAGGCCGGATAAGGTAGCGACTGGGTGTTTAAACGCAAGCGACAAAAAGCAAAGACCGCCGTGCGTTTTTTATCTTCAAAACTTAAGAAATATTCTTTGCCACCACTCGCTTCATACTTCTCAACAAAAAGTTTTGGTATTATTTTTTCCAATTTTAATTTAGCATCATTTATCTGGTGCCCAATTTCTCGGCAACGCAAACAAAGGCACTTTAGTCCTTGTTTTTTCATTTCTTCCTGGATCACTTGGCGTAAGTTGGTGACAGTATTACCGGCATGGACATGGTGGCTTGGAATATCTCGGATCAGGCGTGAAATACGCACATAACGAGGGACAGTAGGTTTGAATGCCATCAACATTTTTACCAATTGTTTTTCCGAATAAGTTTTGTAGCGTCCGGCTTTGAACCAGTCAAATAATTCCGAATTTTCAATTACAGTGCAGGGGTAGATTTTAATCATGTCTGGCCGGTAATCTTGGTCAGAAAAAATTTCCTTCAGCATTTTTAAATCTTTAGCTGGCGTAGCGCCAGGAAGTTGCGGCATGAGGTGGTAGTCTACTTTAAAACCATAATTTTTTAAAAGTTTTGTTGCTCGCTTTACCTCTTTTGTGTCGTGACCGCGTTTAATCTGTTTTAAGGTTTTCTCGTCGGTTGTTTGAACGCCGAGTTCAATACGGGTACAGCCTTGCTCGCGCATGGCGAGAATATTTTTTTCGGAAATATAGTCTGGTCTGGTTTCGAGCGTCAAACCGACAATCCGGTGTTTGGCTAATTCATTTTTAGCCTGGGCTATTTCAAGTTCTTTTTTAATCGTTACTAGCCCAGCCTTACCATTTTTTTTCTGGATTTTTCTGTTGCACGCTTCAAAACATTTTAAAATAAAAGCATACTGGTAATCCAATGGGTAGACATTCCAAGTACCGCCTTTGACAATTAGTTCAATCTTTTCGGTTGGATGGCCGTTGGCTTCCAAAGCTTCGATTCTTCGTTTTACCTGTTCGTGGGGATCAAAACGTAAGGCTAGTGCCCGTGCGGCCGCTGGTTCATCTGAGAGATAACTCTTCGGCATGCGCTCGTCTAGTGGGCAATAGATGCACTGCCCTGGACAGGGAAATGGTTTAGTTAAAACAGTTATAACCGTAACACCAGACATTGTTCTAACGCCGCGCTTTACCAAAACCCTTTCTAGTACAGGCTCAGCTTTTAATTTGCCGCCCTTAACTAATTTGTGGTAAACTCTAAGGAGATCGGCTGAAGTTGGCGATGTTTTATTTTTACTTTCACGCAAAAAATTTCGCTTGATCGCGTTTAATTCTTCAGCGTTTTTTGGCCTGGTTTTTAGAGCCGCCTGTATAATTTTTTCTGCTAATAATTCCATGTATGGATAAGTCAAAAGCTTCTCGCATTATACGAGAAACCCGAGATATTTACAATAGTATTGCCAAAGAGTGGGACATTTCGCGCGAAAGGCCGAGCGGGGTAAAAATGAAAGTCTTGAAACTTGTAAAGCCCGGTTACCGTGTTTTAGATTTGGGTTGTGGCAATGGGTTTATGACCCCGCTGGTTTTAGAACGTGGTGGGGTTTATGAGGGGCTGGATATATCAAAGAATTTGATTAATATTGCCCGCCAGACTTACCGAAATGAAATTAAATCCGGCCAGGCTAAATTTCAAGTCGGAGAGGTGACAAAACTGCCCTACCCAGGTAGTTCGTTCGATGTCATAATAAGTTTTGCTGTTTTGCACCACATCCCCAGTCCTGAATTACGACAAAAATTTTTTATTGAATTAGCTAGAGTTTTAAAACCTGGCGGTCAGGGTGTGGTTATTGTTTGGAACCTTTTGAACGATTGGTCAAATAAACGTTTTAAAATTCAACAACAATTAAAAGAGCAAGGTTTATCTAAGAGCGGTGACGTCCTTGTGCCTTGGAAAGCCACCGGCGGTCAGATATTTAGTCGTTATTTACATTTGTTCAACCAGAAAGAATTAATTAACCTGGCTAAGTTATCAGGTTTAAAAAGACTAAAGGCTAATTTTTTTACTCGGTCCGGGGCACTACACTCGAACGGAGAAGAGCTTATGCTTAACTTTTCGAAGTTATCCCCAAAAAGTTAATTTAAATTGATATCATTAGTGATGAATTTGTGCTATAGTGAGAGCACAAATTTCTTATGAAGAAAGTCCGATATCTAAAATATTTTTTGTTGTTAGCAGTGGTATTAGGTGTTGGCCTTTCTTTTTTGTTTTTAAGAAAATCCGTTGCCTCCACCACCTGGTCAAGCGGTAACTACATCGCAACCATGCCGACTTCAGCTGATGGAGCGGCTGGGCAAGAGGCTCGGTTTATGGGGGGGGGGGATTTAGATTGTGGTGGCAATAGTGATGATTTCGTGGTTACTGGTTACGATAATGATAGTGTTGTGATATTTTTAAGTAACGGCGATGGAACTTTTACCACCTCAACCATCGCGGGTACAGCGACCGACAACGATGTCCAAAGACCTTCCTTCGTCCGAGTGGCGGACTTAGGTAATGCTACCAGCACTATCCCCGACGGGAAGCCAGATATTTTAGTCGGAGCGGGTATTGCCAATACACCAGATATTGATTTGTTTTGGTTTGAAAATACCTGTAGTGGAAACTTTACAAAACGGAACATCTCGGATTCCTCTCTTTTAGGTGTGGTGGATGGTCGGGCCGCCGACTTCGACGGTGATGGTGATAACGATGTTTTGGTGGTCATGCGCAATGCCAGTGCCACCCGCGGTTTATCTTGGTTTGAAAACGATCAGACCAACGCCAGCTCAGCGGCTTTTTCTTCCACCACGGAAAATATTATTATTAACGACGACAACAATTCATTCAATCGGACTGTTACAGGTGATGTTGATGGCGATGGTGACCAAGATTTTGTTTTGGCCAAAGCTTCCTCGGCGGTTAATTTTTTGAAACTTTTTAAAAATGACGGCAACGGGTCTTTTACCTCGTCGACAGTCGGAGATTTTAATGGTGGTTACTATTTAGATCTGGCGGATGTCACCGGTGATAATGAACTAGATATTGTGGCGGGAGAGGTGTCGTCTGTAAACCGCCTGGTTTTATTTACCAATGATGGCAGTGAAAATTTTTCAACCTCGACCATTGACGCTGCCATAACAGTCAACCAGATTGATACGGAGGATTTTGACGAAGACGGTGATCAGGATATTTTGGCGGCTGGTTTAAGTAATGATACTTTGCGTTTGTATGTTAATGGTGGTAGTGGGACCTTTACAACCGTAACGATTGCGACTGGCGCCACCTATGACGGAGCGGCGGCGACTGGTTTCGTAGATGTTGATGACGATGGTACTCTGGATATTGCCCTTGGCATGTACAATGCTGGAGCTGTCTATTGGTT
>CAZRZQ010000029.1:7703-8868 GCA_964604585.1 uncultured Gammaproteobacteria bacterium | reverse complement strand
AATCTGCTCCCACCCAAATTACCACCACCTCACCATATTTTTCTGCGATTTATAACGATCTTAGTACTGGGGATATTTCAAATAAAGCCGAAATACAGGTCTCAACCTCGAGTGATATGGGTAATGTGTTGTGGGATTCTGGTGAAAGCGGTAATACTATTACCAACGTTATTTCAGGTGCTCGGTCGCAAGATATTTATTACAATAATTTTGGTACTGCCGCTAGTACTTCGCTCGCGCTCGGTGATAACGCTGAAGGCCAGACTGATGTGCTTTATTATTGGCGCATCAAGTTTTGGGATGACGCTGGCCAAGCTGGTGACTGGTCATCAACAAGCACGTTTACCTTAATGGACGTACCAGCGGCACCGAGTGGTTTAACTAAGAGTGCTTACACTTCAAATAGTTTGACAGTCAGTTGGACTGATAACTCTTCAATCGAATCTAATTTTTACGTTGCTTACGCTGAATCTGGTACTTCTTCTTTTACCACCACCACCCTTGCTGCGAACACTACTTCCACAGTGATCTCTGGCCTTACCAGTGGTCATACTTATGTTGTCCGGGTTTACAATGACAACACGGCTGGCACAAGCAGTATAGTTTCGACATCAATGGTGGTTGGTTCAGGAAGCGCGGCGGAGTTTTCTTTCACAGAAATGAGTTTTGTTAGTTCAACTTTACCAGGTACTAATACCAATGCCACAGATTTGCAAGCGGCTGATTTAGACGGTGATGGAATTTATGATCTAGTTGCTTCGCTCGGTACGACGGATGAACTGGTGTGGTTCCAAAACGATGGCGATGGTTCTTTTACCCGTTACTTAATTGACGACACGGTTAACAATGCTTATGGGGTGCAGATAAACGACATTGATAACGATGGCGACCAGGATATTTTTGTTGCGGGTGGGTCGGGTGCAAACATTAGAATGTATTTGAATAATGGTAGTGGTACTTTTACGGCCTCGACAATTTTGACCGGCGTGTCTAATGTACAAAATCTCTTTTTTGATGATTTAGATGGTGATGGTGAAGACGATTTAGTTTACACTCAATATTCGAGCACAGTCGGTATTGGTCTTGCTTGGATGAGTAATGGCGGGGCGACGCCGTTTGCTTCGTTTGTTACTTCGACCATTGATGGTAACTTAGATTATTCTTT
>CAZRZQ010000029.1:0-7693 GCA_964604585.1 uncultured Gammaproteobacteria bacterium | reverse complement strand
CAATGTAACTTGGTCGTCAGGCGAAATTAAATGGTATGCCAACAACGGCTCTGGTAGTTTTACCGCTTCAACAACTGTCACTTCGACTTATCGCGCCAACGATATTGAAGTAGTAGATCTGAATGGTGATGGCGATTTGGATATAATTTATGGAACAGCCGCTGGGGAAAATCGAGTTGTTTATTTGGAGAATAATGGCAATGGTTCCGCCTTTACTAGTGCCTATGTTAGTACGGCGAGTGTTACTGGTTATTCTGCTTTGTCGGCTTTAGATTTCGATGGTGACAGTGATGTGGATATTATTGCCGCTGGTGTAAACGATGGTACGCTTACGTTTTTTGAAAACGATGGTGCGGAGAGTTTTACTACTCGATTATTCGATAGTGCTTTAAGTTATGCTGGCGCCAACCGTGGGCTTGGCCTCGCGACTGGGTATTTTAATAATGATTCGTATTGGGACGCGGCAGTCGTCAACCAAACTGGCAATACAATCCACTTATATTTGACTTCCAGTACTGGTCAAGCACCAAATACCCCAACACTGATTACTTTGGGTTCTCGTTCGGCAACGAGTTTAAATATTAGTTGGACGGATAGCACCTTAATTGAGGATGAATATGTGGTTGGGTATCGTATTTATAACAGCGATAGTACCTTTACCACCTCTAGTTTGGCAGTTAACGCGACCAGTACTAGTTTAACTGGTTTAACTGCTAACCAGATTTACGAAGTACAAGTTTATGCAGAAAACGGCACTGAGGCTTCTTCTGCGCTTACAGAAATTTATGCCACCGAAAGCTTGACGCCAACTATTTACCAAATTCTTTCAACTGGTCAAAGTTTATCAGTGGGATACAATGGTAGTCCGGCACTGTCAGATACCCAGCCATATTTCAACCGGATGTTAAGTGGTAGTAACTTTGTACCGTTGATTGAATCAAGTGTTGAAACAATCAGTAGTCCAATGGCCAATACGCTTACTGCGTTAGTAACCGACAACGCTTTCCAGAGCATCGTGTCTATGCATGGAAAAAATTCTTCCCCATATGTGTCTTTAAAACAGGGGACAACCCAATATAATTTGGGTTTAGCCCAAGTAACCAGTGCCCTTTCGGCCGCGACGGCCCAAGGAAAAGATTTACGGGTTTTGGCCGTAACAACGATCCATGGTGAATCTGACCATAATGCCGGCACTACTGCCTCTGTTTACGAGGCTGATTTGGTAGAATGGCAAACAGATTACGACACGGACGTTAAGGCTATTACTGGCCAGACCGAAGACGTTCCTTTATTTACTGATCAGATGAGTTCCTTTACTGGTTATGGCGAGGCTACCTCTACTATTCCGATCGCGCAATTAGCGGCCGCGGTAAACCATGAGAATATTTATCTGGTGGGACCAAAATATTTTCTAGATTATACCGATCAGTACCATTTAACAAATGAAAGTTATCGTTGGCTTGGTGAATATTATGGCAAAGTTTTAAAAACTGTTTCTGTGGACGAGGATCCTTGGGTACCGCTTAGTCCAAGCACAGTAGTAAGAAGTGGGGCGATTATCTATGTGACTTTGAATGTTCCGGTCGAACCAATAGTGATCGACACAACCAATGTTACCGCCGCCACCGATTACGGTTTCGAATTTTATGACGACAGTGGTTCGGTGCCAGACATATCAACTGTTGAGGTAACCGGAAGCACAACTTTAAAAATTACTCTGGCTAGCGCTCCAACAGGCAGTGATCAAAGATTACGTTATGCCTATACTGGCACACCAGATGCTACTCCCGGTCGATTCGAAAGTGGTTCGGCTAAAGGCAACATTCGTGATAGCGATGCCACTGTTTCGTTGTATAGTAACAACCTCTACAATTGGTTAGTCCATTTTGATAAATCTATTACAATTGACGAAACCGCTCCGGTGCCGACAGTAGTTGCCACAACGGTCGGTGGTAACAGTAGCGCCACAATTACCTGGGATACTAGTGAAGCCGGTTCTACTCAAGTCGAATATGGCACAACTAATTCTTATGGCTCTTTAACTACGGAAAGTGATGTCGCAAGTCGCGTAACAACCCACAGCGTTAATCTAAGTAATCTAAACAGCTGTACTACATATCATTATCGTGTCAGAAGTACTGATGCAGTAGAAAATGAAGGGGTATCCTCCGGTGATACTTTTACGACTGCAGGTTGTGGTGGCGGAGGTATGATTTTTCCATCTGTTACAGTCGCTCCGACTGTTCCGGCTGTCCCAGCGACCCCCGAACAAACTACTCCTGTAATAACCAATCCGAAATTCAAAAAAGAGTTAAAGTCGGGGGTAACTAATAGCGATGTCAGTGAATTACAAAAATTTTTAAAAGAACAAGGTTTCTTTAAATACCCCTCCATTACCAAATATTTTGGACCAGTTACAGTTAGTGCTCTAAAAAATTTCCAGAAGAAAAGTGGTTTGAAAGTAACTGGTAATTTAGATCAAAAAACTTTGGAAAGGATAAACCAAATGGTTGGCGCTGCAAAAAATAATGCGGAAGCGATCACCAGTAAACCCGACGGAGATGTTTTTAGCCGTCTCTTGAATACTGGCTCGAGCGGTGAAGATGTTAAGAAGCTACAAACCGTTCTTAAAAATCTGGGATATTTTAATTACCCAACTATTACGGGATTTTTTGGTGCGGTCACCAAAGAGGCGGTAATTAAATTCCAGCGCGCTAACGGCCTAGAACCTTTTCCCGGCTGGGTTGGGCCGGGGACGAGAGAAAAGTTAAATCAGTTATAAAAAATCCGCCAGACGGCGGATTTTAGATCTCGGCAGTTTGCCACTCTAAGTGTTCATTCTTCTTGCGTTCATATACTTTTATCGTTTCTTCCACAATATCTTTCCAGTTGTAAAATTGTTTAGCTCGAACTTGGTTTTTCAGGCCCGCCTCCTTTAATAAATCTGGGTTCTGAGTGAGTTCAATAATTTTATTAGCCAAAGAATAGACGCGGGTATTTTCAAACCAGAAACCGCTATCAATTACGACTTCCTTGTGTTCGGGGATATCGGAGACTAGAACCGGTTTAGAATAGCTCATTGCTTGTAAAACCGACATTGGCAAACCTTCGTTTTCCGACGGGTGAACAAGCATTAAAGTATTGTCATACAAAGCCTCCAGACTCTTACCATTTTGCCAACCAGTAAAAACAATGGTTTTATCGCCGCCAGCGACATGTTTTAGTTCTTCAATATATTTTTCCGTAAAAGCACTACCACCAACTAAGACTAATTTAAAGTCTTTGAATAATTCTGGATTTTGTCGGCGGGCGAATTGCCAAGCTTCAATAAGATAGTGTGCGCCTTTGTGACGAACCAAGCGAGAGACCATGAGAAAATACTTGTTTGGTTGAAGATCCCATTCGCGAAGTAGCTCTGGATTAGTCGGCGTGGTCTCGACGGATACACCGTTCGGCACGTAAGTTAAGACTTTTCCAAATTCTTTAATACAATAATCCTGAATGGTTTTCGAAACTGCAATCGTTTCGTCAGGGAAATGACAGATCGCTCGTTCCCCCAAGGCTAACATTAGGCGGGAGAAAGGACCCCACTTTTGGTGGTAACGATCGATGCAGTGGAAAGTCGCGATAATCTTAGTTTTCGGACGTAGCAATTTTGGTAACCAGCTTAAAAGAGCTGGGCCAACACCATGGTAGTGAATTACATCAGCTTTTTCTAAGACCGCGTGGATAGTTGAAGTAAAGGTGTGTATAATAGCGTCCAGGTGTTTGGTATGGATGGTAGGGGTGTAGATGACTTTAACCCCATTAATTTTGCGAGGACGCATGGGAGAATACCACTTTCGCGTGTATACCAAAACCTCGTGACCCTGTTTTACCAAATTGGTCGCCAAACTCTCGACGTGCGTTTCCACGCCGCCGTAAATCGCTGGCATTCCTTTTTGTCCAATCATGGCAATTTTCATACTGAAATGGTTCAGGTTTTGGCTAATTAACGCTTATTTATTAAGTAGATACTAAACAGATCATTATACCAGGTTTTAGCGGTTTTGTCAATAGCTTCGCAACCTGTCATTAGGTACCTTAGGGGCTACTGGACCAGCTGTCAAATTTGACCTTTCCTCAGCTAAAATCTGGGGATAACTATGGTTGACCAAGCTTCGTTGTTTGTGGTAGTATAAAAAAGTAAATTTATGTCAAACATTCACTCCAAAGTTAAGGCTTTGAAGAACGTAGCCATTTACGTATCTTTTTTGTCAAGAACTTACGGAGTGAAAATAGGTGTGTAATAAAGCTAAAAACACACCTAAACACTCCGCCAAAAGCGGATTTTTTCTTTTTATGAGAGGGGTATAAGCGTCTAAACGAAAGAGGCAAAATGACTTTTTCGCGTGGACGTTTATCACTGATCGGGAAATACCCGGCCGGTGATCGTCCAATGTTAATGGAAAGGGAACCGGCATGCCATTCTTTTGCCCGGTTTCCCATCGCCCCGTCCAGAAGGCGAACGCTGTGAAGGACGGGTCAAGGCTTTATTGCCCCTGTCACGAGCTACGGCTCGTGAGCCGTAGGGGCAACCGGGTGCCGGCGGTTCCGCCGGTACCACAGCGCAGTCGGTTTGGTTCCCGGGGCAAACACAGCTCCGCGCAACCCTGGCTCCGCTGATTGGAACGGCGTCACGCCCTAGTAGTTGGGGCGGAGGCGCGACGTCGTTCCGTTCTCCTTTGCAGAGAAAGATTTTTCTGTAAAGGAGAAGAAACAACCCACAACTGTCCAGGGTTGTTTTTTTGTGGTAAAATATTCTTATCTATGTGGCTATTATTTTCTCTCGTAGGCTATGGGTTACTCGCCATAGTCGCGATCTTGGATAAATTCATCGTTAGTAAGACCAACATCAAACCAGCGTTGTTTACTTTTTATTCTACGGTGTTTTTACTTCCGTTATTTTTTCTTTTACCTTTTGGAGTCGTTTTCCCTTCCAGCATCTTGGTATATTTTGTGATCGGCCTTTCTGGTTTAACTTTTCTTTTGGCTCTTTGGACAATGTATGTTGCGTTTCGTCAAAGCGAAATCAGCCACATCGGTCCCTTGATCGGCGGTGTCACCCCGTTGTTTGTCCTTTTACTTAGTCGGATATTTTTAAACGAACAACTGAGCCCAACCATATTACTCGGTATTTCTTTACTCATCTTTGGGTCTCTCCTCATTTCTTTCCAACCAGTTAGGCACCATCATTCGTTGTCTCGAGGTGCAGGGTTGGCTATTGTTTCTAGCTTCTTATTCGCAGTTTCGCATCTTACATCTAAATACTTGTACGACGGAATGGGATTTTACAGCGGTCTGGTATGGAGTCGGGCGGCGATTGGTTTTTTTGGTGCTTTGATGCTTCTGCTCCCTGCTGTTCGCGCAGGGCTGAAGCCAAGGTTTTCTTTCCGGAAACTTATTCCTTGGCGAGAGAAATATAATTATGGAAACCTAACGTTGGTTGCGGTAGATAAGGTGCTGGGTTTGTTGGGGGTATTAGCCGTGCAATTCGCGATTGCGATCGGGAGCGTAACTGTGGTTAATGCTTTAAATGGTTTTCAGTATGGGCTTCTCATCATTTTGGTTGCGCTTTTAAGTTGGTTTTTTCCGAAAGTGTTTAAAGAGAAATATGAACGAGGAGAGCTGTGGCAGGAAATGGCGGCTGTAATCTTGATTAGCATTGGACTTGGCTTTCTTGTCTAAAGTGGACAACTATTTTGACAAAAGTTTGTAATCAGTGCAAAATATTTACAAGCAAGCCCTTAAAATTGCGTAGCCCTTGGAGAAGGGGGCAGACGCATGGCCCGGTCGCGCGGCACGCTGTTGCTATGGACGCAACGACAGCGGTAGGCTGACCATGGTGGGTGAGCTTCGTAACCGGGACAGGCAAGCGTCAACCTTGTCCCGAAACATTTAATTTATTTAAGACTAAATTTATATGGGGTTTAAAGAAGGATTTTTGGGACGTTTGGGCATTCACAGAGCCAATGATAAAGAGCAGAAAGATATGATGGATGATCCAGAAAAATTTGTAAGCACCCCAAAGGGGGGTGGCCAAGTAGATTCCCCCAAATCAGGGGAAGCAGTAGTAGAAACGTCGACAGAATTATGGGGGAGTACAATCCAAGAGTTAAAAGATAGGTTGGTAGCTTTGCAGGCAGAAATGGTAAATCGTACTGTTGGAACACGAAAACTCGGACCCGAGACTAGTTTAGACCTGGTAGATTTAGAGAAAAATATTAATAAATTAGAAGAAGATTTTCAATATTTTGAATCATCCGATTTTAAAGAAACAACAGGAAATTTAAATAATGGTGATAAAAATGCGGTTAAAGATAAAATTGTTGGTGCCATACAGAAAAATCTTGATAAAGTCCAAGCCGAGTTAGATCGTCTTGAAATTAAGGTGATGGATACGGAGTTGTCAGAAGGTATAAAGAAATTTGAAGAAGACAGTGAGTAGTTGAGTAGTACAGATAAAAGAGAGGAAAGATGGTAAGCAGTTTAAAATTTTAAACCTCCCGATTTACCTCGGGAGGTTTTTGTGTTAAAATATACTCGAACTTTTAAATCTCCGCATGCGTAAAATGTCCTTAATTATTTTACTCATTCTAGCCGTTTTGGCCGGGTTATTTTTTTTCTGGCCGTATAAAAAGACCGATGTTATCTACGGTGTATCTTTTGATCGTGAATTCGCTGGTTATTTGGGTCTGGACTGGCAAAAAACCTATACTAAGATTTTGGATGAATGGGGTTTCCGTTATTTACGGTTGTCTGCCCATTGGAGCGAGGTAGAGGAGGAAAAAGACAAATTTAATTTTAGCGAATTGGATTGGCTAGTCAAAGAAGCAGAAAAACGTCAAGCCAAAGTGGTTTTAGCTTTGGGGCAAAAAACTCCTCGCTGGCCAGAGTGTCATGTGCCAGAGTGGGCGAGTGGGTTAGAAGAGACGGCCTACCGAGCCAGATTGGAGAACTATTTACAGACGGTTGTGAAGAGATACAAAGATAGTAAGGTTGTAGAGTATTGGCAAGTAGAAAATGAGCCGTTTTTGCCGTTTGGACATAAATGCGGAAATATTACTAGGGAAAATTTACAAGAAGAAATAACGATTGTAAAAAATCTAGATCCCGTTCGACCGATCATCATAACAGATAGTGGTGAGCTAAGTACCTGGCGTAAAACCGCTAAGGCGGGTAATCTTTTTGGTACGACTGTTTACCGTGCAGTGTGGAGTAAATGGTTGGGTTACACTACTTACAACTGGTTACCGCCAACATATTTTCATTTGCGTTTTCTTTTGAACGGCCGTGCGTCTAGCGAAGCGTATGTTATGGAGCTTCAGGCCGAGCCATGGATACCGAATACTCACCTGGTAGAGACACCATTAGATGAACAGTATAAATCAATGAGTGTTAAGCAGTTAAATAAAAATCTGGATTTTACCGCTCGCTTGGGTATGAAGAGAGCCTATCTGTGGGGGGCAGAATGGTGGGTGTGGCTGGAAGAAAAGGGGGTTAAAGAGTTTAGCGAATTAATTAAAACCTTGCGGAAGGAATAGCCATTTAGCTTGACAATTTAACAACATTTATTTATACTTATACCACTTTACCGCACGCCTAGCTCAGTTGGTTAGAGCATCTCGTTTACACCGAGAGGGTCAGGGGTTCG
>CAZRZQ010000028.1:11992-12912 GCA_964604585.1 uncultured Gammaproteobacteria bacterium | reverse complement strand
ACCATTAACCCGCCTCACTATGGCCTTAAATTCTTTAAATTTCTGTATGTTTAACCCACTCATCGTGGACGCGGACAGACATCTTTCGAAAGTTTCAAAATCTACCAAAGTATTTCCATAACGCTTCATCTCCTGCGTACTAATACTGCGCAAAGAATCACTGGCGGCAAAAGTATTGTAAAGCTTTCTCCAATCATCAAGGGCGTGTGGTACCATCAAGTCACCGACCTCAATCAGCCCCACTCTTTCGTGATCGATATTTAAAGGGATCGGTTCCTTTGTAGATTCTGTTTTTCCACTCCTTGCCTCTTCGTCTGCTATTTTTGGTTGTTCTCTAAACATAAAATTACATTAATTATCTACAATTATTTCCTCTACTCCTAATTTAAAATTCACCCACCGTGCCGTCGCAAACAAGAAGTCACTTAGGCGATTCATGTACTGGTACAACTCCGCCCGGACATCTTTTTCTTTCCCAAGGGCCACCAACTCTCTTTCCGACTTTCGACAGATAGTTCGCGCTTCGTGCAGATAAGCGCCAAGAAAACTACCGCCCGGTAAAATGAAATTCTTTAAGGGGGGCATTTCATTCCACATCGCATCGATTCTTTTTTCTAAAGTCTCAACCTGTAAAACACCAACCACCTTAATTTTTCCTGTTTCCAACAATGGACTTTGCAAAGAAACTAACTCCGCCCCAACTTTAAACAAGTCGTGCTGAATACTTTGCACAAACAGTCGTAGGTCGTACAAAAAATTCTGTTCTTTTTCTAGACTCTGTAAATGAGCCACCGCTACCCCCAACACAGCGTTAAGCTCATCAACATCGCCGACAGTCTGAAGGCTAATGCAATCTTTTGTTACCCTCTCCCCGCTTAAGAGCGAGGTTTTGCCTTCATCGCCGGTTTTGGTATAGATAG
>CAZRZQ010000028.1:0-11982 GCA_964604585.1 uncultured Gammaproteobacteria bacterium | reverse complement strand
TATTCCATAGCAACTTTTAAACTAAACAAGGCAAACTACCATTACCTTCGCCGTTCGGGTCAGAATAGAACGGCGCAATCCTTGTTGCGCGCAAGAAGCAATACAAAAAATCTTCCGTGAAAACAGGGATTTTTTGTATCTTTGTATACAATCTGTTTACAATTAACACATCGAGTGGCAGACTATTAATTGTCAACTAATTGTATACAAAAACGCCTGGTCTTACCAGGCGTCAAGCATTAAACTAAGATCATTTTAGCTACAACCAGTTGTACTACCACAGTTAAGACATTTGTAACAACTTCCATTACGAATCGTGATATGCCCACAGGTCGAGCAAGGCGGAGCATCGCCCATCATGCCGGACAACTGTTTGTCGATAGCATCGCCACCCATTTCTTCATTAGAAGTAATCGGCAAAGCCGTTTGCTCATCAGTGGCTTTGTGGGTGTTATCTCCCACTGGATTGACCAGATCTCCCAGCGGCATTGCTTTTTGTTCAACATTCGCCAAAGCCGCCATGTGTTCGGCCCGATTCTTTTGAATACCGGTTGGTTTAACCTGGACAAAATCTGTCCGTCCCAGATATTCCATGCCGAGAACGCGGAAGATAAAATCTACAATCGAGGTAGAGAATTTAATATTCGGATGATCGGCCATACCGCTAGGTTCAAAACGAGTGAAAGTAAACTTCTCAACATATTCCTCAAGCGGTACACCATACTGCAAACCAGTCGAGATAGAGATTGCGAAGAGGTTCAACAGGCTTCGGAACGAGGCACCTTCTTTATACATGTCGATAAACACTTCACCCAAGCGTCCATCTGGATACTCACCAGTACGAAGGAATATTTTTTGTCCACCAACTTTTGCTTTAATCGTTAGCCCACTACGTTTATACGGCATCTTTCGTTGTTCGCCATGGATATATATTTTAGTACCCTGATTTGTACCATCGTGTGCATATTTAATCTGGGCTTCTTTTCCAGAAACGGCTTGTTGTATACCGCCTTCTTCACCACTAAACAAAACAAAGTTCTGTCCGACCAGAGCTTTCGCTTCTGGTACTTTTACCAGCGTCTTTTCTTCAAGCGCTTCTTTCTCTACCTCTTTAGCTTCAGCCTTTTCTTCACCACTATCCTTGCTCTTCGAAGAAAGAGGTTGAGACAACTTGCAACCATCGCGGTAAATAGCGATCGCTTTTAAACCCAGCTTCCATGAAGCGACATAGGCGATCTTAACATCTTCGATGGTCGCCTCGTTAGCCATGTTAATAGTTTTCGAAATTGCACCAGACAAAAATGGTTGGACCGCAGCCATCATGCGGATATGACCAAGATAATGAATATATCTTTGTCCCTTTTTACCGTTTTTGTTAGCCGTATCGAAAACAGCGTAATGTTCCTTCTTTAGGTGAGGCGCACCTTCGATTGTCATCGCACCGCAGACATATTCATTGGCCAAATTTATTTCCTCATTGGTAAATCCAAGCGCAGTCAAAAGATTAAAGTTTGGATCGTTATATTGTTCGCCAGTAAACCCGAGTCTCTTAAGAGCATCCTCACCAAAGGTCCAAACATTAAAGGCAAACTGTAACTCAAAGACAGATACTAATCCTTTTTCCAATTTAGTAATATCTTCTTCAGTAAACCCTTTGGCTTTTAAAGCATCGTGGTGCAAGCTCGGCGAACCTTTTAAAGTGCCATGCCCTTTTAAATACTTAACCACATCGTCGACTTCTTTAATTCCGTATCCCAAAGTCCGAAGAGCAGTTGGCACTGCCTCATTCACAATTTTAAAGTAACCGCCACCAGCTAATTTCTTAAATTTAACCAGAGCGAAATCTGGTTCGACACCAGTCGTCGCACAATCCATGAGTAGACCAATTGTACCAGTCGGAGCAAGTAAGGTTGTCTGGGCATTACGGTACCCATATTTTTCACCCATTTCCAAGGCGTCGTTCCAAGCCTCGCGCACCGCCGCCAAAAGATAGGCTGGAGCGTATTCTGGGCTGATCGGCATTGGCTTTACATCCAGGTCTTCATATTCATCGTCTGGCGCACTAAAGGCCGCTCGACGATGGTTTCTAATTACCCGGAGCATAGCTTCGCGATTCAAATCATATTTAGGGAACGGACTAAGGGCCCGCGCCATTTCCGCCGACGTCTCATATGACTCAGCAGTCATGAGAGCTGTGACACTTCCCGCAAAAGCCAAGGCTTCCGGAGAATCATAAGGGATACCCGCCGTCATTAAAACGCTACCAATATTAGCATAACCCAAACCTAAGGTACGGAAATCATAACTATTTTGGGCAATTTCCGCGCTTGGATATTGCGCCATTAAAACGCTAATTTCTAAAACTAAAGTCCAAACTCGAGCGGTCTGTTTAAAACCTTCGATATCAAAAGTAGCAGTTTCTGAATCGTAATAATGGGCCAAGTTAATCGAAGCCAGATTACACGCCGTGTCATCGAGGAACATGTATTCTGAACATGGGTTTGACCCGTTTATCCGCCCTGAATTAGGACAGGTGTGCCACTCGTTGATAGTGGTATCAAATTGCACACCCGGATCAGCACAAGTCCAAGCCGCGCTTGTTATTTTGTCCCACAAATATCTAGCTTTTAATTTTTTAATTTCTTCTCCGTTAGTACGAGAAACCAAAGACCAACCGTTATCATTTTCCATTGATTCCAGATAGGCCTGAGAAACACGTACGGAATTATTAGAGTTTTGGCCAGAGACCGTTTGGTAGGCCTCGCTCTCGTAAGCCGA
Organism: uncultured Gammaproteobacteria bacterium; assembly: GCA_964604585.1. Lineage (GTDB taxonomy): Bacteria > Patescibacteriota > Patescibacteriia > Magasanikbacterales > GWA2-37-8 > DATDYA01. Next base: position 9,204 of record CAZRZQ010000028.1, on the reverse strand, counting down.
ATCATAACCAGCCGCGAGTAAAGCCGCTACTTTTTTTTCTTCGCCCACTTTCCAATCAATAAATTCTTCAATGTCAGGGTGATCGATGTTCAAAATTACCATTTTCGCAGCGCGGCGAGTTGTCCCACCAGATTTAATTGCCCCCGCGGCTCGATCACCGATCTTTAGCCAACTCATGAGCCCAGATGATCGTCCTCCGCCGGAAAGCTTTTCATTTTTACCACGTAAACTGGAAAAGTTGGTGCCAGTCCCACTTCCATATTTAAAAAGCCTTGCTTCTCTTACCCACAAATCCATAATACCACCTTCATTTACCAAATCATCTTTCACCGATTGGATAAAACAAGCATGCGGTTGCGGGTGAGTATACGAATCTTCGGATCGAGTTAGCACTCCTGTGTCGGGATCGACATAATGATGGCCTTGGGCTGGGCCGTTTATTCCGTAGGCCCAATATAAACCAGTGTTAAACCATTGTGGTGAATTCGGTGCCACCATTTGGTTAATGAGCATGTAAACTAATTCTTCGTAGAATATCTTTGCGTCCTCAGCACCAGCAAAATATCCATACTTCTCACCCCAATAACGCCAGGTACCAGCCAAACGGTGGGCGACTTGCTTCATACTCTTTTCTGGACCCAACTCTGGGGATCCATCTTCTTTTAGTTTTGGCGACCCGTCTTCCTTATACTGTGGTACACCAGCCTTACGGAAGTACTTCTGGGCCAAAATATCAGTCGCCACCTGCGACCACTGTTTCGGCACCTCGACGTCATCCATTTCAAAAATGACTTTACCGCTCGTCTCTCGAATTACCGAAGAACGGAGCTCGTACTCGAACATATCAAACGGGCTAACCCCCTCTTTGGTATAGCGTCGTTCAAATTTTAAGCCATTTTCACTATAAAGAAAGCTGGAATCAACCTCATAAGTCTTGGTCGCCGTTTGGGTCTGCATAAAATTATTAAACAATTAATATATTTTAAAAAATTCAATTCTCTCTCCTGCCGGGTTCACTATAAATAGTGTTTAAAAAGTTTTTCTACTACTAAATATAGTATTTTCTTTCCCAGCCAAGTCATTATAACACAAGGGTGAGGACCCTCCAAATTTCTCTTAATTCCCCTTATGTTAAGAGAAAAAAGACAAAAAAATAACCACCTCCCGGTAAGTTATCCACAAGGCTTGGTTGCGGCATAAGCCCGACCACGCCTTGTAAATCATAACTAAATTTTACTCTCTACACCTCATCCAAGCCCAAAGTCATTATTATCTGGTCAGCCCTTTTTACTGCTTCACTCTCTATCGCCTCATCTGTCCAATCGGGAAAATTCTCCCGCAGACCTTTTTCCTCTTCAGCGATCAACGCCTGTCTTAAATCTGTCAGTTGGCTTTTCAAATCCATCATCTTTTTCTGCAAACCTTTCAAAGCTACCGCATCCCGATCGACAGATGGGATATCATTTCCAACTAATTGCAACTGGCTCCGGATAGCCTGGACAGCTTTAACTACTTGTTGCATGTTCGCGACAATCTTTTGCATCTGTTGCTTGGCACTTTTGACCTCACGCAACATTTGTTCGGCTCGTTCCCGCGCCGCCATTTTTTTCTCTTGTTCTTCAACGGCCTTTTCTTTCGCCTCTTGGTTTACCTCGCGACCTTCGGAATAGTTACGACGCCTTAATTCATTTTCTTGCTCCTTTTCAAAAGACATATTGCTTTACTATAAATAGTATTTGTAATACAATGAAGGCATTATGCCAGAAAATATTGAAAATGACAACCGTGTCTTCGACGAGAACGCTGAGCCTGAAGAAGTCTCTCTGGAGCAAAGTCTTCGACCTTCGAATTTAACAGATTTTGTCGGTCAAAACCAAATTAAACAGAACTTAGGTATTGCTATCGAAGCAGCTAAAAAACGTAGTGACGTCCTGGAGCATATCATGCTTTATGGTAACCCCGGCCTTGGTAAAACTACCCTTGCCCACATCATTGCCAAAGAAATGGGGAGTAATATTAAAGTAACTTCTGGACCAACTCTCGAAAAGGTCGGCGATCTCGCCGCTATACTCTCGAATCTTGAAGATGGCGACATACTATTCATCGATGAGATTCATCGTTTAAACAAAACCATCGCCGAAGTTCTTTACCCCGCCCTCGAAGATTACGCATTGGACATCATAATCGGGCAGGGCCCAGCGGCCCGTAGTATCCGGATGCCTCTGTCTCGCTTTACTTTAATCGGTGCTACCACCAAATTAAGTTTATTACCCGGACCGCTCCGTGATCGCTTTGGTCATGTCTACCATTTGAACTTTTACGAAAATGAAGACATTGAAAAAATTATTCGACGCAATTCTAGTTTATTATCTACAGAAATTCATCCCGAAGCCATTGCTCTTATTTCTACCCGCTCCCGCCGTACTCCCCGTATTGCCAACCGCCTTTTAAAACGAGTTCGCGATTACGCCGAAGTAAAAACCGGTGCCCCGATTGACACCAAAACCGCGAACGAAGCCCTGGCGCTTCTCTCGATCGACGAATACGGGTTAGACGATGTTGACCGGCATTTATTATCGGCTTTGATTGAAAAATTTGGCGGTGGTCCAGCTGGATTAAATACCTTAGCCGCTGCTATTGCCGAAGAAATGGATACCATTGAAACCATTTACGAACCATTCTTACTACAAATTGGTTTCTTAGAAAGAACACCCCGCGGACGCAAAGCTACCCCCAAAGCCTATGAACATCTGGGCTTTGACTTGCCACCACAAAGCCAAACTTTAATCTAACACTATGATTACTGTCCCACTCTACGTTTTACTTTTTCTTTATTTCCTTTTCCTAGCTGTCTTTACTATTTTCTCTTGTATAAACTTGTGGCATGTTTATTCGACAGGCAACCTAACTTTTACTAGTTTTATAATTACCCTAGTGGTTGGTATAGCAACCGTCCTAGTATTTTATGCCACCTGGATATTGCTTCAAGACACTGTCTGGACCGAGCGCTTCACAATTTGGAACAACGAATGGGTTACTGGACCTTTTAGCCCTTATAGCTACTAAATTTATGCCCCTATCTTCTCTCATACACATCAAACCATACGAAAAAATTATTCATGCCCTCCGTCGTCACCCCATAACATTTTTGCCGACCATACTTTTATTTCTTGCTCTCATCCTCGTCCCTCTAGCTTTGTATATCATGATTATTAATATGTTTCCGGATTGGTTATATGGGCCAATTAGCTACCCAATGTTAGTTCTGCTTGCCAGTGTTTATTATCTCTCTATTTGTCTTTTCTTTTATTCTTACTTTGTCGATTTCTATCTGGACATGTGGATTATTACAAACGATCGGCTGATCGACATTGAACAAACTGGCTTATTCGCTCGCACCATCGCCGAAGTTGATCTGTACCAAATACAAGATGTCACCTCCGATGTCCGTGGTTTCTTCCCTAGTTTTTTTAACTACGGAACTTTATCTTTACAAACCGCTGGTACGATCCCTAAATTTATCTTCTACAACATCCCCCGCCCCCACAAACTGCGCGAAGAAATTCTCGCTCTTGCTTCCGAAGACAAAAAATACCACGCTGGACAAAAGTAAAACACAAAAAAAGGCTCCCGGAAATCGGGAGCTTTTTTTTACTTAAAATTAATATATTCTCTCTACTGCTACACCGGTATAATAGTGTTTTAAAAGCTGGTCATACGTCCAACCGTCCTTCTGTGCCCTCTGTGAGGCATCTCCAGCGCTCATACCCACACCATGGCCAAACATGCTCTCGCCTTTGTCATAGAGAGCTTCTACTGGTTGGAGCCACGGTTTATCTGTCCCACCCCAAACCTCTTTCCAGGTACGAGTGCGTCCATCGGAATGGCCGAAGTATGGTGTTATGACCGGGTTACCATTATACGTTACCATTTCACCATAAGTCGCTTGTTCAGCCTGCACAACGCGAGGCATTAAAACCTCGGAATTGTATCCTAAATACAATTGATCAGCTGTGGTAGCAACCACGTCATAAGTACTTTGGTCAGCCGGCACTCCATTGTTAATATGATAATAGGCGTAAGAACGGGCCGCCACTAACAAAGCCTTAATATATTCCATGGCCGCACCATTGGATGTTTCGGCGATTCCCGCTACATACAAATCTAATGGTAGCTCATTCACAACATAGGGAATATTACTTTTCGGAGAATATTTTAATTCCATAGTTCCCCGATACATATTAAAATTCTTATTCCCCTTCCAAGTCACCTTGCGATCGTAATTAGTTAAAGTAAAATAATGATTAATATCTTCTGGAACAAGACGTACCTGTTTTGTACCAGTTAGATCTAGGCTGTCGCTAAGAAGATAATATGTCCCACTTTTATAACTCAAGCGAGCAATTTCTTCGGCTGGTAAAGTTCCTTTCAGCTCATCGCCAAAATATATATTGTAAGCAAAAGGAGATTTTACCAAAACATCTTTGTCTGTTTTATACAAACCAACTCGAATATTCGGTTCGCTAACTAAAGCCCGGTTAGTGGTAAAACTTGGTGCCACATACCCGGCTGGAGCGTCTTCGGTTACAGTTAGTGGGATCTCCAAACTGCTATTATTCGAAGTGTGGTTATTTACCGTTAATTGAAAACGCGCCACGTACTTGCCTTTTTTAGCCGGCATCCTGAAAACAAAACCGACTTGTAACCCCTCAACTGGCTTTACCGTTTGCGAAACTTTTTTTACTTCCTTCACACTTAACCACGAACTGTCGGCAATGTTTACTACCCCCGCTTCACCTTCACCACTTTCGCGTCGGCTACCACTTTCCTGGAAGCTATACGAATCCCAAGTTTTTGTCCCGCTATTGCGATACAGGGCAACAAAATTTACCTGGCTACCGCCAACCCCCTCAACACTACGCGCTGAAACAACAAATAGGTCGGCGACATATTCTTTTTGTTCTTCGCCGGCGTCGTCCTCGATGACCGCGGAATTACCCTGGGTATTTGCCGCGTCTTCGCTCGGAACAATGTCGGTGGTTGGTGTTACTGATGACTTTGGCGTCACTTGAATTTTAAAATAAAAATAAGAACCTTGGATCCAGCTCTTATTTTCCGCCGCTAAATAAAATTTTTCAGTATAGGTACCAGTTTTTTCCGGGGCTTTTAATTTAATTTTAAATTCTCCGATTTCCCCTGGCTTGGTCGTTTTTACTACTTTGGTCGCCTGTCCCGAATTTAACCAACTAGAATTAGTAAAAACGCTCTTCCGGTAATTTGGATCAACGGTGTAAACAGAAACATAGTTTCCCGTGTTATACCAGGTATTCTTACCCGTATTTTTAATTTTCACTGTTACGTCTTTAGTACTACCGGCTTCAATTTTTACGGGGTCAGCAATGCTTTGGCTATAATACTTACCCGCATAATTCTTATCCCTAAACGGCGGCGTAAAACTAGCCGCATTTAAAGACAAATTTGGCCAAAAGACTAAAGCAATGAGTAGAAACGGAATAATTTTAAATAACTTCATAATTAGTATTGAGAGGATAATAAATCAGAACTGGTATTATACCATACTTCACTTTCACCCCCAACGTTACACCTAAACTAAGCGAAAAATTGCCATTTTCGCTTCTCTACGCTATACTTATGTTAAAAATATATGTCTTTAGCCCGTAAAATAGCTGCTAACACCGGCTCTCAACTTATTGGTAAAACCTTAAGCACGGTTTTAGGATTGATTGCGGTGTTTATTATGACCCGGGCCTTGGGGCCAGAAAAATTTGGTTGGTATGCAACCGCCGCTGGTTTCTTACAATTTGCTGGCCTTTTTTCCGACTTTGGTTTTACTCTTATTACCACCCACCTCTTAAGCCAAGCTGGCGCAGATAAAGAAAAAATTCTTTACACCTCTTTCACCTGGCGACTTATTACTTCTTTCCTTTTTAATGGCTTGGCCGCTTTAATTATATTCCTTTTCCCCTATCCAGCAGAAATTAAGCTAGCGGTGGTCATCATGTCCCTATCTTTCTTCCTCATTGGTCTGAACCAAGTGTTCGTGGCCCTTTACCAATCCCGGTTGCAATCATACATTCATATGATTGGTGAAGTTTTAGGAAGAATCATTCTGGTTTTAGGAGTAGGTCTAGCCAGTTTCTACGATGCCGGCTTTTATTACATGATTGCGGCGATCACTTTTGCCTCTTTAATTTTTACCACCTACCTTTGGATTAAAAGTGGCGGAATAAAATTACAATTAGACCGATCGACATCAAAAAAGCTTTTCCAAACTATGTGGCCAACTGCTCTCGCGGTTATTTTCAATTCCTTTTACCTGCAAGGCGACCGGGTTATTCTCCCGCTTTTTGTTGACCAATCTACTGTTGGTCTCTATGCTGCCGCTTACCGCGTCCTCGACATTATTACCCAACTCGCAGCGCTCGCCATGGGGATAATGCTACCTCTTTTAACCTACGCTTGGTCTAGAGGAGATAAGAAAGAATTTGCTTCACGGGCGCAAACCAGTCTCGATCTTTTAGCCCTAATTCTACTACCCATGACTTTGGCCTCGATCGCCATCGCTACTCCTTTAATAACCTTTGTGGGAGGAAGCGAATTTGCTGCCGCCGGTCCAATACTACGCGCTTTGTCTTTTGCGGTTTTTGGTATTGTCTTTGGTATGACCTTTGGCCACATCGCTTTGTCAGTTAATCACCAACGCCAGGCGCTCTGGATATATTTTTGGATTGCGGTTTTTAGTGTTATCGGCTACTTTATCTTTATCCCTCGCTATGGCGTCTGGGGCGCAATTGGCGTCACCATCTCCTCGGAGCTAGTGGCTGGTGTTGCTCTCACCATACTCGCAATTTATTATTCTAAATTCTCTCCCCGACTTTTTACCTTTGCTAAAATTCTTTTAGCGAGTTTAATAATGAGCACCGTCTTGTATCTTTTACGAAACTACTCGGTAATATTACTTATTCCGCTCGGGGTAATTATCTACGGGTTACTCGTTCTCGTGTTTAAAATAGTTTCCAAAGATACTATTCGAGACATTCTTAAACCAACTCCTGAAAAAATTGCTTAAAAACGGTATCTTTGGTAAAATACCGACATATTACTTTATCTAAATTATATGGACTTTTCCAAAGTACGTAATTATCTTTTTCTCGGCCTCCAACTCGCCGTGACGATTGTTTTTATCTCACTCATGAGACCATTCGCCTACCCAATCTTCTGGGCGGCGGTTATTGCCGGACTTTCTTACCCAGTTTTTAAATGGATTAACAAGAAGATTAACCACGAGAATTTAAGTACGGCCATTACCCTTCTTCTCGTGTTATTAATCATTGTCATACCATTACTGGTTATTGGGACACTCATGGTTCGCCAATCAATTGAATTATACCTATCCTTCAACCCGGACAGTGGTCAAATTAACAATACCATCCAAAGCATCGCCAGTTGGATTACAAATAATCCTTGGGCCCAAAAATTTAATATTAACGAACAATACCTGGTTGACCGCTTATCCGAAATTGGTCTAACTGTCACTAACTACATTTTCACTAGTTTAAAGGCTCTAACTCAGAACTCCCTGACTTTTGTCGTGATGTTTATCATCATGTTTTATACCCTGTTCTTCTTTATCCGTGATGGTAAAAAATTCTTAAAAAAACTAATGCACCTCTGCCCCTTAGGTGACAAATACGAAAAAATTCTTTACGACAAATTTGTTTCCACCACTAAAGCCACTATTAAAGGCAGTATAATTATTGGAGTGATCCAAGGTACACTAGGCGGGTTACTCTTTTACCTTACCGGCATCCCCGGAGCTTTAATCTGGGGTATTATTATGGTGGTGGCTTCCATGATCCCTGGCCTTGGTTCTTTTATTATCTGGTTCCCCGCCGCTTTTATAATGTTTGTTTTAGGAAACTACTGGCAAGCAATTACCATTGTCCTCGTTGGATCATTACTTATTGGCACAATCGACAACGTCCTTCGTCCATATCTGGTTGGTAAAGACATCCAGATGCACCCCCTCCTTATTCTCTTCTCCACCTTAGGCGGCATCTTCCTTTTTGGACCTTCCGGGTTCATTATTGGTCCAATCATCGCTTCCCTCTTCCTTGCCTTCTGGCAGATGTACGATGAATACTACCATACGGATTTGAATAAGAATTGAAAGAGACAAAATCACCTCAAACTAGAGGTGATTTTTTATTATTGATTTTCTACCCTAACGGAGGTAGAATGAGGAAGTATTGAAAATGCCCCAGGAGGGTATAACCATATTACCAGATACATTTTGTCTCAACAGAGATGTTTTAGGCACAGGTTGGTTTAAAAGTGAGTTGTACGATATAAATTTTTTATCCTTTTTTATATTTTCCCGTGATGATTGATGAGTAACTGACGACTAAAGGAGGCGAAACAAAATTTTTCCATACGATTTTACAGGAGTATTAGGTGTTTTTCGCCTGTGCAAACAAGTAAAAAACCGATTTTATTCATAACTAAACTAACCCAAATCTATAAAACATAACTCTGTTAGCTTGAATTTAAATTGAAGTGATTGTTGATAACTTTTAATTCACAGTATGAAAGTGGCCTAATTTAAGCCATTTTTTTAATACTTGACATAACTAAAAAAATCATTTAAAATATCATTGTTCCTACACAAATAGGATTTCTCGCTTAAATTAATTAATTTTTCTTATGAATCAAGAAAAAAAACAAACGACCCCGCCATATTTGAGCATGTCAAAACTTGCTAAATTAGTTGAAATCGTAAAATCAAGAAACATAGTCCAGGTTAATCCTACCCATTTTATTACCCAAGGGTTTAGTCAGGCAGATGCTTATGTTGCAATAAACTCACTACGTTTCCTTGGCCTAGTAGACGAAAACAATAATACCACCGATTCATTTCGTAAATTTCAATTAGTGGGCGAACAGGGGAAAAAGGGTATGGAGGAAATAATAAAATCTGCATACTCTAAATTATTCGAATCATTCGCAAATGGGAATCCATATGATGAAATAAACCGAGATAATTTAATAAACGACTTCATGATTCAATATAATATATCAAAAAGAATCGCGGAACCGGCATCAAAAGATTTTGTCTGGTTATGTGAGCAAGCTGGACTAAGAGAACAATCTATAAAAATACAGGAGAGAAAAATCCGTGCCACA
>CAZRZQ010000027.1:13148-13687 GCA_964604585.1 uncultured Gammaproteobacteria bacterium | reverse complement strand
ATTTAAAAAAGGAAGTTGATGCTAGTCTCTTAAAAGAAAAGATGGAGCAAGCGTTAGACAAGATTAAAGAAAAGTACCGCGAACCAATCATCTTATATTATTTTGAACAAAAATCCTACGAAGAAATTTCTGACATCTTACGCTTACCAAGGAATACTGTCGGAACGCTAATAATGCGCGGTAAAAAAATGTTAAAAGAATATTTAGCCAAAGAAATTTATGGAGCCAAATAAAAACCACAACCTTGAAGATAAGGTGATGGAGAGTATCAAAGGTGGTAACGTGAAGCTGCGTTCCCGGTATCTTTTTCTAGCCGAAAAATTAGGCCTGGGTAGTGCTTTGGTTTTGACAATTTTATTAGCCGTCCTATTTTTTAGCCTAGTTCTTTTTTACCTTCAGGCCACGGATAATCTTTGGTATTTAAGTTTTGGCAGTCGCGGTATTTATGCTTTTCTTGAATCTTTCCCGTATTTTCTCGTTGTCGCTTTGGTTATTCTAATACTTTTGTCTGATTGGATTTTGAAAAAGAGTGGGGTTTT
>CAZRZQ010000027.1:0-13138 GCA_964604585.1 uncultured Gammaproteobacteria bacterium | reverse complement strand
GCCATTTACCTATTTGGCCATTGGTTTGCTTTGCCTAATATTTTTTGTCGGAACCTGCTTGGCGTTTACTAGTTTATCTGAAAAAATTGAAGACGACACTTTTAACAATCAACGACCAGCTGGATTCTTCCGTTTATTCCTGTCCCGTGGTTTAAGCCAACGGGAGCGCGGAGCCGCCGGCAAGATCGTTGAGGTGGGCGATGGTTTTATTGATATCCAAACTCCGGATTGCCGAAAGCGAATCGATTTAACCAAGTTAGTACGGCCATTGGATCTGGATCTAGAGCCCGGTATGTTTGTAATCGCTGTCGGTGGTCATACCGGAGAAGTATTCGTCGCTCTCGACATGCGGGTGTTGGGCGAAAGAGACCTACCGATGATTCGGCGAGGTATACACCGTGAGTTTGGCCCGGGGAATGAGCGCCGTCCACTTTTGCCGTGCGGCAGCTCGCCAAAGGAATTTAGAATTTTAGTTAAATAAGGTAAATAATTATTAAGTTGTTTCTATTTATGAAGAGGTTGAGTTTATTAGGGATTTTGTCGTTGCTGGTTTTATTAGGTTTTGGATGCGGTGGTGAAGAACCCAGACCGATTGTCGCTGGCGATAAAATCATAAACGACATAACGGTAACGAGCGAAGTCGCGTCACAATCCGGTTCAGGATTTTTTACTTTAGAAGAGGTTGCCAAACATAATGTTAAGGAAGATTGTTATACCATTGTTAATGGTTCAGTATATAATCTAACTTCGGCAGTTCCTTCTCACCCCGGTGGCCCGATCACTATCATCGGATTATGCGGCAAAGACGGTACGGAAAAGTTTGTTGGTCAACATGACGGGCAAGAAAAACCAGAGGCGGTTTTGGTAAATTTAAAGATTGGCGAATTAGTAAAGTAATCATTTTTAGTTTTAAATTTAAAACAGCTGTTTAGGCAGCTGTTTTAAATTTGTCTGGTGGTCTCTCTTGACTTCTTACCCCGTAGATAAGATCTGTTTGGTAATTGGAGGTGACCCTTAACGCCATTTTTTTCGCCTCTTGTATTTGTTCTTCGGCTGTTGGTGTTTTGTTTTTGTCTACCACGGGCGTAGGTTCTAGGTTCTTAGCCGTTCTTTCAAGTAGATTAAAAAAATCCATGATAAATTTAAAATCTGGGCTCACATATTTGTTGCCGTGTTCTTTAACGGAGCCTAAAGAGTGGCGTTCTTTTTTTAAAAAATTTCCCAATCCTTTGAGGTCATCAACAACGATTTGGTCTAATTCTTTAGACATTTGCCTCAACTTTTCAACATATTGTAAACCGACACGATCGGTTTGTACTTTATCATAACTTCTGAAAATTCGCCTGAGTAAACCAGTACCTTTCTTTTTTTCTTTATAATGGTGGTCTAGCAACCGATCAAGCATAATTTTCCCTTGGGCCACTTCTTTAATCCTACGTCTTTTAGGATCGTCTTCGACACGTACATCAAATTCTGCTTCTGGATATTTTTCCATGACGCTGATTCTTTTTCGTTGGGTATCAATTTGTTCTTGGTTTAATAGTTCGGGGAATGAACCAACAAATTCTTGCAAAACTCTTATATCTTCTGGGCTTACAGTCTTTGCGATAGTTTGTCTTTGTTCCTCTAGTTCCCTTGTCTCTCTTTGTATTTTAAGATTATTTCTTTGATCGCCAGATAATTCTATCCCTTGTAGCGCCCCGACTCTTTGTTTTTCCTCTAGAGCAGCCAAAACCAACTTAGCCATTTTTAAGGTTTCTTGATTGTTAGGATTTTCAGGCATCCGTAATTTTTTAATTGCGGCATCTAATTTTTTGACCGAGCTTATGCCTCCTTCTAGTTTGGCTCTTGTTTCCTTATAGGTTGATTTATTTTCTCGTTCTTGTTCTGGCTTTGCTTTTATCCTCTCTTTAACTGGAGAGCCCGGACGAGCTTCTGGAATTTTAACAGGCATATTATATAATTTTAAGTTATTTCTAGTATATACTTTTTTTAATTAAAATCAAGGTATTATCAGGTGAAATAAATTAGCCCCAGGCCTTGTATTAATAGTAGGTAACCAAATAATCGAGAGAATTATTGGTGACTGGCTAGCCATTTAATTTATTAACATAATTTGTGTATGAAGAAAAAAGCTTTAATTATCGTTCCTGCCATTGCTTTATTTGCGCTCTTTGGCGCCTCCACAGTCTTCGCTCATGGCGGATTTGGAGGGATGTGGAAATCTGATCCAGTGGCTGCGGCCAGTCATTGGGAAAGTATGATTTCCGAGCAGGCCAGTCTCCTTGGGATCTCAGGCGAGGAGATGAAAACTAAGTGGGCGGAAGGTAAAACCTTAAAAGAGATCGCAACGGAAAAAGGTCTTTCCGTAACTGATTTGCAAGCCAAAATGAAAGTAGCGCGTGAGGCTGAAATGAAGGAACAATTGCAAAATTTAGTCGGTCAGGGTAAGTTAACTCAAGCCCAAGCTGACGCCAGACTAAAGTTCATGCAGAGTCGTGAATTGAATGGAAAAGGTAAAATGATGGGCGGCCGTCATGGCGGTGGAATGGGTATGATGAATTTTTAACCACTAACCATTAAGAAGTTTTAGGAGCTCCGTTTCATCTTGGAACGGAGCCTTAAAATTTTTTAGACATTTATGAAGAAAATTTTTGCTTTCATCTCTCGACATAAGGGGAAGATTATTTTATTTGGTTTAATTATCTCCGTCAGTGGGTATTTTGCTTGGGACAAACTTTTTGCCAAAGAAGAAAATACACGGTATATTACTGCCGGAGTTGAGCGTGGTGTTTTAACTAGCTCGATTAGCGCTACTGGCCAGGTATCCGCTCTGAACCAAGTAGATCTCAAGCCACTTTCTTCTGGACAAATTACAGCTGTGAATGTAAAACCAGGCGATGTTGTTAAAAAAGGAAAGGTCTTAGTAGCTCTTGATCAGCGAGATGCCAGTGTTAGTGTTCTCCAGGCTAAATCTAGTTACGCCTCAACTGAGGCCAGCTATAACAAATTAGTAGTCGATCTTAATCCTAATGAAGGATCAAAAACTGCTCAGTTAGATTTGGAAAAAGCTAAGATTGACGCGACTAATTCCATTGCCACGGCAGAAGCAGCTGTGGAAACGGCTAGTATTAATTTAAAAAAAGCCGAGGGTGGTGAAAATAGCCAAATAGTGAACGAAGCATACGAAGATGCGGTGGTTTATTTACAGGGTCTAGTTATTAAACTAGATGATGCTTTGTTACAAGTCGACAAAATTTTGGGAATTGATAATCGCTTCTCTAACGACGTGTATGAAGATTATCTATCACTTCTAAATCAAAGCCATTTAAATTATGCAATTATCAATTACAATTTATCTAAAGCTTCTAAGCAAGACGCCAGAGATTTAATTGTTAAATTAAATACTAAAAGTGATCACTCTTCGGTTGATGAGGGCTTTGTTAAAATTGAAGACACGATTTCCAAAATGAATATTCTAGCCACCAACATGTCCGACATGTTGGACAGTACGCCGATGGTTGGTGACTTAACTGTAACAAGTTTGGATAGCTTAAAATCATCAATGGTTTCCGTTCGTACTAGCGTTAGCACACAGTACGCAAGCTTGCTTAGCCAAAAAAGATCCTTGCAGGAAGCCCACGATAGTTATACTACTTACAAAATGGCCTACGACAAAGCAACGCGTGATCTAGAGGTAACAAAAGTAAGCACCGCGAATACCATTCGCAGTAAAGAGCTCGCGTTAGAACAATCAAAAAGCGATATTAAAACCGCCCGTGCCCAACTAGATTCGTCTCGGGCTCAACTTTCGTCCGCTTATAATGAATATAACAATAACCTAGTGGTTGCACCGTTTGACGGACAGGTGGCAGTAGTCGCCGCGAAAAAAGGCGACCAAGCCAGTTCTGGCAGTACAGCAATAACTTTAATTACTAAACAAAAAATTGCTACCATAACTTTAAATGAAGTGGATGCGGCTAAAGTTAAGATTGGGCAGAAAGCCATTTTAACTTTTGATGCTGTTGAGAGCTTGTCTTTAACGGGTGAGGTAGTAGAAATTGATGCTCTCGGCACAGTTAGCCAAGGCGTTGTAAGTTATGGAGTAAAAATTGTTTTTGATGTTCAAGATGATCGGGTTAAGTCGGGCATGAGTACAAGCGCGAACATAATTTTATCTTCTAAAGCCGATGTTCTGTTAGTATCGAGCTCGGCTATAAAAAGTCAGGCTGGCGCTAGCTATGTTGAAGTTTTAGTAAATAACTTGCCAGAGAGAAAAACCGTGGAAGTTGGCGAGAGCAATGATACGATGACTGAAATCACCACTGGTTTGAATGAAGGAGATATGGTGATTACCCAAACCATCAAAACAACTCAAGCCGGTACGCCTAATCCGACGACGAATAATACTAACGCTCGACCACAGGGCGGCTTGGGCGGTGGAGGAGAGGCGGGTATCTACCGTGCTATTCGTTAGGCTGTGCTATGATTAAATGTGTTTCCGTTTGTAAAACTTACAACAGCGAGGCAGGGGAGCTTCGCATCCTTAAAGATATTAGTTTCCAAATTCAAAAGGGCGAATTTGTCGCGATTATTGGACCGTCGGGTTCTGGTAAAACTACGCTCATGAATATTTTGGGGGCCCTTGATCGGCCGACTGCCGGAAGTTATTTCCTGGATAACAAAGAAGTCTTTACATTAAGCGATGAAGAGATAGCGCAAATTCGTTCAGAAAAGATTGGTTTTGTTTTCCAATCTTTTAATCTTTTGCCTCGTTCAACCGTGATGCGTAATGTTACCTTGCCTTTGATCTATGACAACCACACTAAAAAAAGTGAGCGTCGAATTAAGGCCGCCAAAGTTTTAAAATCTGTGGGGTTAGAAGAAGAACGTTGGGAACATTTGTCCAACCAGTTGTCCGGTGGACAAATGCAAAGAGTCGCTATCGCCCGAGCTCTTGTGAATGACCCGGGAATACTATTAGCCGATGAACCAACTGGCAACCTAGACACCAAAACGGGGCAAGTTGTTCTTGAGACTTTTAAAAAATTAAATCAAGAATTTGGCCATACAATTATTTTGATTACTCACGATCGAAACGTTGCCTCGCACGCGCGAAGAGTAATCGAAATAAAGGATGGCGAAATTATTTCTGATCAAGCCACGACCCTATGATAGTCTCCGATCTAATTGAAGAAACTTTTTTTTCCTTAGTTTCCAATAAGTCGCGTTCGGCTTTAACAATTTTAGGTATTGTTATTGGGATCGGTTCGGTTATCGCCATGATTTCTGTCGGTCAGGGAGCGACCCAAGATGTCGCGAGCCGTATCCAATCGCTTGGCACTAATTTGTTAGTGGTAACGCCGGGTTCACAACGCCAAGCTGGCAATATTGTCCGAGGTGGCATGGGTTCTTCCCAAAGTTTGACTATGGACGACGCCGATTCATTGAAGAACCTGGAGGATGTGGAAATCGTTGCTCCGACTATTAGCGCTAGGAAGCAAGTGACCACGAAAGGAAAAAATACCAACACCAGTATCTATGGCATAGATGAAAATTATTTTAGCGTAAAAAGCTTAGAGATAGCCGAGGGCACTTCCATTGTTGAAGGGCAAATTAAAGCTCGCTCCAAGGTAGCGGTAATCGGGCCAACTACAGTTGAAAATTTGTTTGTTGAAGGTACCAATATTATTGGGCAAAAAATTAAGATCGATGGCCAGGAATTTACTATAATAGGGAAAACGGTTGCCAAAGGAGGAACGGGCCTGGGAAGTTCCGATGATTTAATCTATGTCCCGATTACGACCGCTCAACAATATTTAACCGGCAATCAATCGGTAAGTAATATTAATATTCAAGTTGCGGATGCCGAATCAATGAATTATGTTCAACAGGCAGTACAAAATAAACTTTTAGAGCGCCATCGCATCGCTGATCCGCTAAGTGCTGATTTTAGCATTGTTAACCAGGCCGATCTTTTGGAATCAATGTCTGAAGTTTCAGCGACTATGACTATGCTTTTAGGAGCGATTGCTGGAATTTCCTTGGTGGTTGGTGGTATTGGAATTATGAATATGATGCTGACAACCGTAACCGAGCGGACTAGAGAAATTGGTTTACGGAAATCATTAGGCGCGACTAAGAAAGATATTAGTTGGCAGTTTTTAGCTGAGTCCGTCGCCTTGACGTTTTTAGGCGGTGTAGTCGGTATAATTATTGGATGGCTAGCGTCAATTTTAATTAACAAGTTAAGCGGTATGACTACTGTCGTTTCCTCGTCCTCTATCTTCTTGGCTTTTGGTATTTCCGCTTTAATTGGTATAATTTTTGGTTATTATCCCGCCCGCCGGGCGGCCAAGCTCGATCCAATCGAGGCCTTGCGTTATCAATAATTTTTTTATGATTAAGCATCTAACATTCATCGGTACATTATTATTATTTTTATTGCCTTTAGTTGGCTGCGGAAAGAGCAGTGAATCGCCCCAGGATACAGTAAGTCTAAATCAGAACCGCGGGAGACAGGGCGAAGCACTTTTTGCTTCAAGCACTAGCCGAGTAGTTGTTAAGAAAGAAGATCTAAAGATAGGAGAAAAAATCATGGCTATGGGGGCAGAGAATAGCGACGGGTCAATTACTGCAAGCCAAATAATTTTAGGTGGTCTGGAAAATCGTTTTGGATTCCGAACCGGTATTCCTACTAGCACGAATAGTCCGGAGCAACCAGGAAGACCGTTAGGGCGACAAAATGGCGGCGGAGCCAATCGAGGGAATATGGGTGCTTTAGCTCGCCTCTCTGGTGAGATTTTAAAATTAGAAGAAAATAATTTGGTATTGAAAATTGATGACGGCGGATCAAAAATCATTTATTTTACCGATAAAACAGAAATATTTAAAATTAACCCTCCCGAACCAGGGGCAGTTACTACTACTGGTAAAGCTAATTAGCATGTGTTAGAATAAAAGTAGTTAATTAAAGTTTAATTATTTTGTATGCATGGCTACAAAGACAACATTGAGAAACTTACTTTAGAAAATGGAAATTTTCGTAAAGTATTATACAGCGGGCCACACAGCCAATTGGTTTTAATGAGTCTTGGTCCGAACGAGGAGATTGGGATGGAAGTACACACTGAGAACGATCAGTTTTTCCGTTTCGAAGCCGGGGAAGGGAAAGTTATAATTGATGGAAATGAGTATGAGGTCGGGGATGGTGACGCAGTTGTAGTCCCGGCTGGAGCCGAACACAATGTCATAAATGTGTCTGCCTCCGAATCGCTTAAGCTTTATACCATTTATTCTCCCGCTCACCACAAAGATGGAATCGTTCGTGCCACACGTGACGAAGCAATGGCCAATGAAGCGGATTTTGACGGTCAAACCACTGAGTAAATTTTAAGAAAAAACAGCTTTACCACAAGCTGTTTTTTTGTTAAGATTAAGTTGTATTTACAGATAATTATGCAATTGAATACTCCGGTCAGTGCGCTTACAAGAGTGGGTGAAGCAACCCAAAAATATCTGGCGCGCTTGGGTGTTAAAAATGCCCAGGAGCTTTTATATTATTTTCCTTTCCGTTATGAAGACTATAGTCATCTTTTAAAAATTAAGCAGTTGAAGGAAGGGGAGATGGTAACCGTCAAAGTAAAAATTGAACTAATTTCCAACAAACGTACGCCACGCTGGCGGAAAATTATTACCGAAGCCCTAGTGTCAGATGATACCGGCAGTCTTCGCGTGGTTTGGTTTAACCAGCCGTTTCTAATTAAGAACTTAAAATCAAACGACTTAGTCTATCTCTCTGGCAAGGTACAAGCCGACATGATTGGGCCGGAACTTATTAGCCCCACTTATGAGAAAGTAACTATAAAAGAAACAGCTAATACTGCCCGACTCGTTCCAGTGTATCCTTTAACCGAAGGGATTACCCAAAAACAACTACGCTTTTTAATTACCCAGGTTATTGGTTTGGCCGAACGTGTCCCAGAGTGGTTGCCAGATAAAATTCGTCGGGATTTTAACTTGATAAAATTAAGCGAGGCAATTCCGGGAATCCATTTCCCGGATGATCAAAAACATTTGGACCTGGCTACCCGTCGTCTAAAATTCGATGAGTTATTTATCCTACAACTCCAAGCTGAGCTAGCTCGTTTAGAAAAAAATTTAATTACAGCGCCGCAAATATTTTTTAAAGAAGCAGAAATCAAAGAATTCGTCCAAGGGCTGCTTTTTTCCTTGACTAAAGCGCAAAAGATCGCGGCTTGGGAGATTATACAAGATACTGGTCGGTTAACGCCAATGAACCGCCTACTTTCTGGTGATGTCGGATCTGGTAAGACTATTGTCGCAGCCATCTCCGCCTTCAACGCCAGCCTAAACGGATTTCAAACAGCGATAATGGCACCAACGGAGATACTTGCGAGACAACACTTCGATTCCTTAGTAAAACTTTTAGGTGATAAAATAAAAATTGCGCTTTTAACCGGCAGTCAAGCTAATCTTCATGGCTTTGATTTTACATCATCCACTAAAAAAGGTCGGAAAGAAGAGCTATTATCTAAGATCAACGGTGGGGAAGTTAAAATTATTATTGGCACGCACGCGCTTTTGAATGAAGATATTACTTATTCTAATTTAGGGCTAGTTATTGTTGATGAACAACACCGTTTTGGTGTTAACCAAAGACGAATTATAAAAGCTAAAGGAGAGGGCATACATTTTTTAAGCATGACCGCTACCCCCATTCCTCGCTCACTGGCTCTGATGCTTTATGGCGACTTAGATATTTCAATTCTAAATGAAATGCCAGTTGGGCGGAAAAAGATTCTAACCAGGCTGGTTGAGCCACATAACCGCAACAAGGCCTATGAATTTATTCGTGAGCAGGTAAAAAATGGCCGTCAAGTTTTTGTTATCTGCCCCTTGATAGAGGAAAAGGAAAAAAATGGGGGAGAAGTAACAGATATTTTATCGTTGTACTCTTTAACCAATGATAAAAAAACTGTCATGACTGAATACGAGAAGTTGTCCCACAAAATATTCCCCGACCTTAAAGTCAATTTTTTGCACGGTAAAATGAAAAGTGAAGAAAAAGAAAAAATCATGCAAGATTTTAAAAATCATGTTTTCGACATCTTGGTTTCCACCTCAGTAGTCGAAGTCGGTGTCGATGTGCCCAATGCCACAGTCATGATGATTGAGGATGCCGAAAAATTTGGTCTCGCTCAATTGCATCAGTTTCGCGGTCGGGTTGGACGTTCAGTGTACCAATCGTATTGCTTTATTTTTACTAGCAACACCGGCCAAAAAGTACTGGATCGCCTAAAGTTTTTTGAAGGAACAACCGATGGCTTTAAATTGGCTGAGCACGATTTAGAGATTCGTGGTCCTGGCGAAGTCTATGGTACAGTTCAAAGCGGATTAATGAATTTGCGTTTAGCCAAACTCACCGACCGAGAGATAATAAAAATCGCTCGGGAAGCAGCCAAAACTGTAGCGAAAGAATGGGACAAATATCCGTCGCTTAAAAAAGAACTAAAGGAATGGGAACAAAAAGTTCACTTGGAATAAAAAATCCTCCAACCGGGAGGATTTTTAAAAGATCTTTAATTATTTGTTTAATACTTTCTCTAGTATTTCCTGGACATTTTTAATTGGGGCTAACTTTAGACCGGCGGTTTTCCCATATTTTTACCCGGCTGGGATTACCGCAAATTCAAATCCCATGTTTTTTATTTCCATCAGACGTTTTTCGCTTTGATTAACACTTCTAACTTCGCCGCCTAGTCCTACTTCACCAAATGCCGCCAAGTTTTTTGGCAAGGTCTTGTTTTGGATACCTGAGGCAATCGCGAGTACCACTGCCAGGTCAGCCGCCGGCTCTTCGGCTTGCAGGCCGCCGACGACATTTAGAAAGACATCATAAGAATCAAGTGGTAACCCGGCTCGCCGAGATAAAACTCCAATTAAAACTTGTAAACGGTTTAAATCAAAACCAGACGCCCGGCGTTGGGGATAGCCAAAATTGGTTTTGGTAACGAGCGCCTGAACCTCCACCAAAATTGGTCTTGTACCTTCTAAAAGACAAGTGATAACACTGCCTGGGACATTTTCACCGCGTTCGGCTAAGAAGACCGCTGAGGGACTTTTTACCTCTTTTAATCCGGTTTCTTCCATCGCGAATACGCCGACTTCATCGATTGAACCAAACCGGTTTTTAGCCGCCCGTAATATACGGTGTTCGTGGAAACGATCACCCTCAAGGTAAAGGACAGTATCTACCAGATGCTCTAGGGTCTTAGGTCCAGCCACTGTGCCTTCTTTAGTCACTTGGCCGATAATCACAACAGTCACACCACTAGTTTTCGCCAGATCCATGAGTTTTGTTGTGCAGGCCCGTACCTGGTTGACGTTTCCGGGTGAGCCCTCAACGTCTGCCGTGTAAACAGTTTGGATGGAATCAACGATTACTAACCCTGGTCGGTTTTTTTCTTTAATTAAAGAATTTATGGTCGCGATAATACTATCAATATTAGTCGCGCTAGCTAGGCGCAAACCAACATTTTTTAATTTTAACCTTTCGGATCGAAGTTTGATTTGTTCGGCGGATTCTTCGCCTGAAAAGTATAAGCAATTGGGTGAGGTAATAGCGATTTGGAGGGCCAAAGTGGATTTGCCAATGCCAGGTTCACCACCTAATAAGATCAAAGACCCCGGGACAATTCCACCACCTAATACTCGATCTAGCTCACTATTGTTAGTGGCGAATCTCTTAAAGTTTTCCGCTTTAACGGCGTTTAATTCTGTAACTATAAGTGGGGTATGAGTTTTAACATCACCACTACCAGAAAATCTGATTGATTCTATAGGTTGTTCTTCTACCAGCGTGCCCCACTTGCCACATTCCAAACATTTTCCCGTCCATTTCTGGAATTGGGCGCCACAGTTGTTACAAGTGAATAGCTTTTCTGTTCGTTTTACCATGTTATTTTTTTACTCTAAGTAGGCCGCCTTGTCTAGAGGACGGAAGGCGGAGAGACAGGATTTCTTTCTACCACTTACTTTTTTCATTAAAAATTCTAGTACGTTGCTGTGTGCCTGCATTGTGGAGGGGCTCCAGTTTTCTCCTAGTCCTAAGCGTTCGGCAATTTCTTTTTTCTGACCGCTCACGTCTTTAGATCCTCCACCACCCATCTCTAATACATCAAATCCCAGCCCCTTTCCTCCGGTGTATAACATAACATGGCCGAAACTGCCGTCCATCCTTTTTTCTAATAGTACGTCACCAAATTGTAATTTAGCTACGGCCGCTGACAATTCTTCGGGGGTTGGGGGTTGGGGAAATCTAAAAACATAATTACCCATGTCGGAAGTATTTTTTGGTGCGCAGTCGCCGCCCTCTGTTATTTTGGTTCCCATGCCTAGAAAATCTTTATATGCATCGTTAGATTTTGTGCCAAAACAGGTGAACATTACATGGCGTACGGTGCTGCCACAATCGCCACAGATCATGCCCGACCCGGCGGCTTTTTTAAAATAGTATTCCTTATATATTTTGTTCATGTCTGACCGACAAGAACCTGCTCCCGAGTAAGAATAATTTTTTTGTAAAATAGCATCTTTACAGGCCGAAGACAAATTATTCATAAAATCTGGTCTGTCTTTAAAAATACCATTGAAGACGTCTACCCCCCAGCTCCAATCTACGTTACCCCGGCCGCAATTGAGAGTACCGCCCCTTACATATGTAGCCCCTCTTTGATCCACCCCCAGTTGCTTTAATACCTTTACTATCTGTACTAGTCTATCTTGTCTCTCGGCGTAAGTCGGTAATCTCCAACCGTCCTTTGCTCCGCATGCTGACATTAATGTTTTATAATATCCTCCATCGGTAACTGGTGTATCGATGGCCCCGATAGTGTCATCGCCATCGTATTCAAAACCAAAAATAGATCCAGCCAGTTCTTCTGTTGATAGTGGAATTGGCTGAATATATTGTATTTTTAAGCTTTTAAATTTAACTAAATTAGGGTTAACGGTATAAAGTATAACATATGACCCCCACATTATGATCAGACCGATCACCGCTTGAGTGATACGTTTGTAGGCCTCACCTTTAGCTGAACCTCCGGCCGAAACTACCACCTTGGCGCCTTGGACAATAATCATAACCACCGCCACAATGCTGACCACGCCAAGGGCAAAATTGAATGCCGCTCCCAGGTATTCACCGATCCAGGGGATTAAAAGGTAGGTGCCATCACCATCCTCGACGATATTTTTGCTGACATCGCTAAAACCATCGGACAGGGAGGGGAATTTTATATTAGTTTTTGGGGGAAATATTTCCAAATCAGATTTTACCTCTATCAGAGGTATTGGTAAGGTTTGTTGGGCTTGAAATTTTTGAAAGCCGATCTCGTCAAGGTAACAGGATCCTTCCAAACATTGCCCACCTGTTACGCCACTATATCCACTACAATCTATTTGTTTAGCGCAATCTTTAGATACTTTAGTGAAAGTCGTTTCTTCGCACTTTATTTCCGCGAGACTTGGAGCGCTACACGTACTAGTGGCTCCGCACAGAACTTGGGGCGGAGTCGTCGACCGGTCAAAGACACAGGGATCGTAAGGCCGCCCCGCCGTTCTGGCTACTATGGGTAAAAATAAAAAAAAGACCAGAATAGCAAAAGTCAGAAAAAGGGATTTATTCACTCTGGTCATATTATTCTTTGATTATTTCTTGCAAGAGCTCCTCGATTTTAATATCTTCTAACAGATTAATTCTCTTGTAATTCACAAAAATTGCCGGCGTGGAAACAATATTTTCAGCTTGAGCAACGGCAATACTATTTTTAAGGTGTTCGGCAGTGCTCTCAGCGAGTAGACATGTTTCAAAAGCCGGTAAATTAAGTTTATTTTGTCCGGCCAATTCGGAAAGGTTAGGCTTATCTTTTTTTAGCCTAGCCTCAATAATTTGGTTGGCAAAAGGCCAGAATTTTTTTTGTACTTTAGCACAGTATGCTGCTTTATGTTCTTCAATATTCCGGCTTGAAAACAGATTAGTTTTTGGAAGATCTTTCCAAATTAGTTGTAGTTTGTCTGGATATTTATCAACTAGGGCAGAAATTTTTTGGTGTAA
>CAZRZQ010000026.1:0-13886 GCA_964604585.1 uncultured Gammaproteobacteria bacterium | reverse complement strand
CCCCGTTTCCAGATGTTTAGTAACTCAACCGATCCGATCGATCCCCACCTCAAGTTTCCTTTAATTTCAAAATTAAACGAGATTCATGGTAGCGTTGAAATTACCCGCGAAGCGGTAAGCGAAAACGAAGCGCATCTGCGCGCTCGTTTAAAATCTCTCATGTCTGTTTACCATCAGCCGGTCGTCGTAGAAGAATTTATCGTTGGTCGGGAATTAACCGTTTTTTTACTTGAAGGTGTTGTTAAAAAAGTGTATGTGGCAGAGAAGGCTTTTAAGCCAAGCGAAGATAAATACAAGATGGCAACATTTGAAGCAGTTTGGGGTAATGTCGATAGCTATGATGAAATTAAAGCTGAAGGGCATGGACTCTTAGAGCAATACACCAGGACGGCTTTTGAAGTTTTGAAGATGGACGACTATGCCAAGTTCGATGTCCGTCTCGACGAATCTGGCCGGTATTATTTTATTGACTGCAATGCCAATCCTGCCTTCGGTCCGCTGGAAAGTGATTGTGCGGTTAGTCATGTCTTGCGATTATATGGGGTCGACTTTGACGAAATTGTTCGACGCTTAACTCAAAATGTTACCCGTGTTAATACGGAAACAGTAGCAGTTGCTGCCTGAATATTTTAATTATTACAATATGCGTATTGGATTTACTTACAATGTCCGCCACGTTGAAATACCAGATATTAACAACCCCCAGTATGTAAAGGAGGCGGAGTTTGATACCCAAGAGACGATTGACGGTATCGCTAACGCTTTGTGTGAACTTGGTCATGAAGTAATTCAGATTGAAGCTGACGAAGATTGTTTTGAGAAGTTTAGAAAAAGGCGCGGAGAAATTGATTTGGTTTTTAATATCGCCGAGGGAATTAATGGTGCCGATCGTGAAGCCCATGTCCCCGCTATTTTGGAAATGCTTGGCATTCCTTACACCGGACCAAAGCCATTGGGTTATGCCCTGGGTTTGAATAAAGCCAAAGCCAAAGAGGTTTTTCAGGCTAATGGTGTGGCCACGCCAAAATGGTTGTTGGTAAATTCTGTTAATGAGATCACTGGTGTTAATTTGTCCTTTCCGGTAATCGCTAAACCAGTAGGCGAAGGGTCTAGCAAGGGTATTTGTGCTAAGAATTTAGTCGAGGATAAAAATTCCCTCGTTAAATTGACCAAGGAACTTTTGGAAGAGCATAAACAGTCTGTCTTAATTGAGGAATATTTACCTGGTCGAGAATTTACCGTTGCCATGCTCGGTAATCCAGTTAGGGTGTTGCCGGTTATTGAGCTTAAATTTAACGATCTCCCTGAAGGCATGCCGAGGTTCGACCATTACGAAGCCAAGTGGGTTTACGAGAATCCCGATCGCCCATCACCTCTAGTTTGCCCCGCTGAAGAAGGAACACCGCTTGGAGAAAAAATTAAAAATATTTGTCTTCGTGCTTTCCAGGCTCTTGGCATGGAAGATTGGGCGCGCATTGATGTTCGTCTCGACGCCAATAACGAACCGAGTATTATTGAGATCAATTGTCCACCAGGAATTATGCCAGACCCGAAACAAAATTCTCGTTTTCCTTTGGCTGCTCGTAAGGCCGGTATAAGTTATCCCCAGATGTTAGAAACTATTTTAATTTCTGCTTGTAAGAGGTATAATATTGCCTATACAAAATAGATTTTATATTCCATGCTTGCTACACGCTTGTCGCCTAATTTAAAAAAGTTATCTTCTAATTGTCCGTTTATCGCCCGGCAGTTCGTTCCTTCGGAATTAGAAACGGTTGACGAAGAAAATGTTTTTGATGATCCGCTCATGGAAGAGGAACATACCGTTACTCGTGGTTTGGTATATAAATATGGCAATCGGGCTTTAGTATTATTGACAATGAATTGTGCTGCCTATTGTCGTTTTTGTACGCGCCGGAGAAAAGTATCAGATATTGAAAAGGGGATTATTACAGAAAAGGATTTGGAAAATATCCGGAAGTATTTATTAAAAAATAAACAGATTAAAGAACTAATTTTTTCTGGCGGTGATCCTTTAACTGTCCCACCACTGTTAAAAAAAGCGATTAAGAAGTTAGCGACCTTGCCCCAAATCAAAATTGTCCGGGTGGGAACTCGTTTGCACCTCTCTAACCCATCCGCTGTTAACAAAGGTGTTATAGATGCCTTAAAACAAGTAAAAAATAAACCCCTTTATTTAATGGTTCACTTCGAGCATCCTGCTGAGTTGACTAAGCCAGTTATGACCGCGATTAAACGGTTACAAAGTGTGTCGACCATGTTGTTCTCACAGTCGGTTTCTTTAAAGGGCGTTAATGATGATGAAGAGATCCTTTACAAGCTATTTACCAGCCTTATTGAGATCGGGGTGAAGCCGTATTACCATTATCGCTGTGATCCGGTAAAAGGAGCCGAGCACTTTATCGTGGATTTTGACAAAGAAATTGAAATGATGACTAACTTACGGAAACGGCTTAGTGGATTGGCGATGCCCCTCTATATCATTGATTCGCCCAACGGCAACGGTAAAGTCCCGGTTCCTCTAAACTTCTGGAAGTTCGACCGAGGGGGCTTTAAAGATTTTAATGGTAAAAAACTGGAGCTGTTATAACATTCTAACCAACTAACCAAAAACACGCCTAATAAAGCGTGTTTTTTAGGCTAAAATTTGACGAATCTAGTTCTTTGCGTTAAGATTAAATGACTAACTTACTTAATTTAAGATTACTATGTTGACTGTCCAACAAGTGTTTGATCTGGGTTTAAAGATGGGCATGGTGGCTGACCCAAGAGGTGAAAAAATTGCCAAGAAAACCCTGGAGCGGGCAAAAAAAGAATACGAGGAATTAAAGAGCGACGAAAAAGAGTATTTTGACAAAGAACGTCTTATCAACCCATATTCGGATAGCCGTATCCACGCTGGAGATCCGAAAACATCCGTAAAACGGGTGATGGCGGGTATTGACATTGGTAGTGAAGAGATCCTCCTGGCTTCCCAATTAAACGAACGTGGCAAGGATATCGACTTAATCATTGCCCACCATCCGATTGGCCAGAGCCTGGCCGATCTCCACTCGGTCATGGAAATGCTAATAGATATTTACGTCGGCCACGGTGTACCGGTTCATGTTGCTGAAAAAGTCTTTGAAGATAGGATTAAAGAAGTCGGTCGAGGGGTGCACCCGATTAATCACTTTCAAATTATTGATACAGCCAACTTATTGAAAGCGAATCTAATCAACACTCATACTTTTACAGATAATTTAGTTGAAAAGTACATCCATGAAGCTATTGCTAAAGAAAAACCAGAAAATATTGGTGAACTGTTAAAATTACTTTTAAAAATTCCCGAATACCAGGAGGCAAAACGTCGCGGCTCTGGCCCCCGGCTCTTTACAGGTTCAAACAATCGCCGAGTTGGTAAATTCATTGTCGATATGACTGGCGGTACTAGTCCATCACATCGGGTGTACCAAGAGTTATCACGAGCTGGCATCAGTACGATTGTTGGAATGCATATAAATGAATCATCAACCGAAAAAGCCAACGAGTTTAATTTGAACGTGGTAATTGCTGGTCATATTTCTTCGGATTCTTTGGGAATGAATCTTTACTTAGACGAGCTCGAGAAAAAAGGAATCGAAATCGTTCCATGCGGTGGTTTGATCCGAGTTTCTCGTGGTAAAAAAAGTACCGAGAAATAATTTATGATCTCTCTGCTCAAAGGTAAAATCGTTTCTCTCTACGAGGGAGAAATGATAATAATGACTTCCGCTGGAGTGGGGTACAGTGTTTTTATTAATCCCGCCACGCGCGAAAAGTTGAAAGAGGACGAAGAAGTGGAAATACTTACTTATCTGGCAGTACGCGAGAACGCCATGGAATTGTTCGGTTTTCTAACTCCCGGCGAGAAGGATCTCTTTCTAAAGTTTCTAGATGTTTCTGGTATTGGTCCACGTAGCGCTCTCCATCTTTTATCTTTGGGTACTGTTGAAGAAATAACCGGTGCCATTGGCAAAGGAGATGTAGAATATCTAACTAAGGTTAGTGGAGTAGGGAAGAAGACCGCCGAACGAATCGTGGTTGAATTAAAAAACAAAGTAAACAAACAAATCGGCCATGGTTTAGAGTCAGATAATTTAGAAGGGTCTCTAGGAGATGTGGTAGATGGGTTACTTACGCTCGGCTATTCACCTAGCGAGGCCAGGGATGTCGCAAAAAAACTCGATCCCGGTAGTAAGACTAGCCAGCAACTTATGAAAGAGGCTTTGCGAATGTTGAGTCGGTAAATAAAGAATAAAAAATAACTACGCAATGTAGTTATTTTTTTAATAAAATTTATTGACTCAATGCTTCCCTTAATAATTTTTCTACAACCACCGGATCAGCACTGCCTTCAGTGGCCTTCATGGCCATGCCTTTTAAGAATTGTAAAATTGGTTCTTTGCCAGCTCGGAAGGCGGCAACCTGTTCGGGGTAGTTTTTAATTACCTCATCAATTACTAGGTTTAATTTCCCCTCATCATTTATCTGCCCATAACCTTTTTCTTCCATAATATGGGTTGGGTCTTTATCTGTGCCGGCTTCTAACATTTCTACCAATATTTTTTGAGCGTTGGTAGAATTAACTCGGTTAGTGTAAATAAGAGCAATAAGTTCGGCAAAGTTTTCTGGCTTAATTTTTAACACTCGGATATCTATTTTTCTTTCAGCCATCGCCCCCATTAGCTTGCTAGTTAGCCAACCACCCGCCAAACGGGCAATCTGTTGTTTTTTGGTTTCTTGTAAATCGTCAGTATCTTCTTTGGACTCTGGTAGACTATGGAGCCACTCAACCAATTCGTTCATGGTGTGCTCGGCATAATCTGCCCAGTGTTCGTCGTTGGTTAGCAGTTGGCTATCTGCCAAAGAAAAACCATATTCTGTATTAAAGCGCGCTCGTTTTACATTTGGTAACTCAGGTAAGGAAGTATCACGGGCTACCTGAAGAGGGTTAAAAGGTGGAATATCTGGTTCTGGGAAATACCGGTAATCTGCCGCGGTTTCTTTTACACGTTGTAAAACTGTTTCGCCCCTATCTTCATTCCAGCCTCGAGTTTGTTGTTGCCAGGTTTCTCCTTTTTCTAACATCTCGGTTTGTCTTTTAATTTCATAGTCGATGGCCTTTTCTACGGCTCGAAAGGAGTTAATATTTTTTAATTCTACCTTGTGATTTAAAGTATAACCATCTTTTGGTATTACTAACCCGTCTTTAATTTCAAATTTGTCCGTTTCTTGTATGGAAATATTCGCTTCACAGCGCATGTGTCCCTTTTCCATATCTGCTTCAGATACCCCAAGGTAGCGGAAGATGGTCTGTAGCTCTTGGCAGTAGGCTTTGGCCTCAATGCCGGTCTGGATGTCGGGGTCAGTCACGATCTCTACCAATGGTACACCAGCACGATTAAAATCTACTAGGGTATTACCGGTTTTATCATGAGATAATTTAGCTGTGTCTTCTTCTAAATGAACACGAGTAATACCAATGGTGGCCTCAGTCCGTGGATTTTTTCCACCAACTAAGTCAACGGTAATTACCCCATGTTCACCGATTGGTTCATCGTATTGGGAAATTTGGTAACCCTTTGGTAGGTCAGGATAGAAATAGTGTTTACGATCAAACTTGCTTTGCTCGTTTATTTTACAACCTAAAGCTTTGGCAATTTTTACTGTCCATTCAATCGCTTTTTGGTTAGGAACAGGAAGGGTGCCTGGGTGTGCCAAGCAGATTTCACAGACATTAGTATTGGGTGCCTCACGATCCGGATCATTTTTACAAGAACAAAACATCTTGCTCGCTGTTTTTAGTTCAACGTGGACCTCCATACCAATAATTGGGGTATAATTCGGCATAAATAATGATTATTTCTACTTCTGCCATTATAATTCTAAACCGTTATTTTGGCAATATGCGCCACTAGTTTAGGTTAAAAAAACCCCTCTTTTGGAGGGGTTTAGGAACTTAGAGTGAAGTTGGGGTGGTAGACCTTTGTCTTTCTAGGTGTTGGTAGACCAAGACCATTATTATGGCGACAATTGGGGTGATCATTATTTGAAGACCTAAGGAAAGAATATTGGTGATTACAACCCCGACTGGTCCAAAGAAACTGAAAATCTCAATTATAAAAGAGAGAATCATGACGAGGAAAGCAACAATCCAGGCCGGGGCGGAAATACGCCAAGCCACTGCCCACCAATGTCCTTTAGTTAGGGTTTTGCTGTAATTTAAACTCTCTTTGGCTTTTTGGTCAGCGAAAAGTACCGAAAGATAATTAAAGACTAAACGAATCGAGAAATAGATAAAATGGAAAATACTGTAAATGATGGCTAAGGTAACGACGACCACAAAAGCTCGACTACCTTGAAGTAGGGCGTTTGTGTTTATGCCTCCCAAGGAATAGGCCATGGTAGTTGTGGCGTAGGCTCCTAATAAAAGCAAGGCAATAATCAGTGGCCAGACAGCATAAAGATAACCCAAGATACTGGAGCCCAAGAAACTCGCGAATTTCCCCCAGGATAATTTCAACGTTTCTTTTATGTTTAATCTAGGTAGACCGTCAGCGACTCTTTTAATGGCCAGGTATAGCCCGATCATGAAGAGGATGCTGGCAATTACTATAGCAACAAAGATTGCAACACTGAAAAGTATAATAATAATATATTGGGCGATCTGTGGTAAAAATGAGGCAAGAATCCAGATGATGACCCCGAGCAAAACTAACCCCACAATGCTTGCAAATTGCAAAAGGGGATAGAGGACTAAGTCTTTGAAGTTTTTTTCATATATTTTGATCGTATCATCCAGGATCGCTAAAGCACCGGGGATGTTCTTGTCCAACCCCATAAGATAGATAAAGCCGCAACCACTGAAAATACTGGCTAAAACTTTTGGTCCCGTACCTACCCCGTTAATTTGGGCATACCAGAAGTTAACCGCAAAGCGCAGGACAAAAATTAAAAGTAACCCCATCAGAATACTCTTCATTCCGATGCCAATCCCCACTGACGCTAGGATACTTGCGATGTACAAGAGTACGTATAGTTCTCTTTTTGACATACTAGTCTTAGTTAAATTTACTTTGAATTATATTCCAAATTTTAGCATGAATTTCTTCTGTGGACAATAGCCGTTCACCTTCTTCACATTCAATTAGCTTGAATTCCGGGAATATTTCAGCCATATGTAGATAAGCCATCTCCGCATTTTTTAGATGGTTTAGATCTTTTTCGTGTATATCTTTGACGCGATGCTGCGCCTCCGCTCTCTGGTTAATGAGCTTTTCGGTTGTTTCCGCCCGGACATGCAAGATGACGTTAACATCTGGTTTGGGAATTTGGAATATGTTATATTCCAAGTCGTAGTTCCATTCAAAAAATTTTCTGCGTTCTTCAGGGTCAGACATTTTCCCTCCCTGGTGGCCCATGTTTGATCCAACATAGCGGTTAGAGATGACAATTTTTCCTTCCGCTAACCACCCCAAGATTTGTTTTTTAGCAGCATAACGGTCGACCGCGTAAAAGATTGATGCCTGGCGAGAAGTAACTTCGTTTAGTGAACCCAAATTACCAGCTAAATATTCTTCGACCATGATCGCGCTTTTTTCTCCGTATCGTGGGAAGCTTATCACTTCCACCGCCCGGCCCTCTGTGACTAAATGATTACGAAGCAATTCGGTTTGGACGGATTTTCCTGATCCGTCTGTGCCCTCAATCATGACGAACATAGAATTAAAAGTGAATTTTTAAATATTTTGTTAGACTTAGCTCTCCCGCCTCACGGATTACTTCTTTTTTCCATTCTTCTACCTTAAACATGGGAAAAAAAACATCGCCAGAGTACTCCTTATTAATATGGGTAATATACATCTCTTCCGCCAGACTAAAGGTCTCGGCATAGACTACGCCCCCGCCGATTACATAGATAGTCTCGTTAAAATGCTTAAGAACTTTTTCTAGATTATGGTAAACAAACACTCCTTCCGAGACTTGGTAATCTAATTGTCTAGTTAGGACAATGTGTTTACGGTTATCCAGTGGTTTGCCACGACCGGATATAATACTCTCGAAGGTCCGGCGGCCTATGAGGATGGTTTTGCCCCAGGTGATTTCTTTAAACCACCTTAATTCCTCCGGATAATACCAAGGTAAGGCATTGTTAGAGCCAATGACATTGTTTTTTGCAACTGCGGCAACAATAATTATTTTACTTGTCGGTAGTGGTTGTGGAATGACCGTATTTTTCATCAAGCTGTTGTTCTTTAATACGTTGTTTCGCTTCGCTGTCTCCTCGGGCGCTAGAATAATCGTTGTGGTCAACAAATTTCATTGTGCTGGCTCCCCAAGGATTAACTTTTGCAATTTCATTATGCATGAGTTGAGAAATTTTACGGTATTGTGGGTGGCCCTGAGGGACAGTACGCAGTTCGAGCAGGTGCATTGCTTCTCGTTCGTTGAAACCAATGAGCCAGCGGACGCGTGAGCCGTGTAGAGCAACGTACGAAGCCGCATCGCCGATTACTGGGTAGGCTTTGTTATAGAAATTTAATACTTTTTCATGACATTCTAGGGCTTGTTCGGAAAATCCGGCTTCGGCTAGGTCGATTGGTAGCTCCATGCCGTGAATTGGGCTAAACGGTTGGCGAAGTTGGGTATTCATGCGATGGCGCATGATATCTTTGTAGCTTCCGAAATCTGTCAGCATGTCAAAGGTATAAGTATAACCAGATTCAAACGCTCGGCCCGGTCGATCGCGACGAGTTAGTCGGTCACCAACATAGGTCGTTTTTATCTTTTCCTTTTGTTCTGGTTGGAGATGCTTAACTACTTCGTAAACTTGAAAAAAGGAGTGTCTAGTAAACGGATAAAGCATGTGGGCAATCAGGTAGTCTTCGTTATTGCGTAATTCGATTGGCACTAGTCGTACTTTTTCCGTTGGACCGAATGGTAAAAATCCAAAAAGATTTTTGGCCAACGATTTCATTTCCGTATCTATTTTTTGGTTGTATTCTTTTACCTTGGCTCGGCGTACGTATTGCCTAATAACCTCAGTTAAAGCATCGAAGGTTTCTTGGCCAATTTGTTTTACCTCCTCTAGTTCTGAGCTGAGAAGGTGTGAGATTAGATATTGGTAAAAACGTCCATTGCCGAATACTCCCATGTTTGTTTTGGTACTGACTGGCAGTAAACAGCGTAATGAATCACAGGCCTTGGTTCGGATGTCCATGTTGTGGGTAATGCGGAAAGCTTTTTGGTCTTTTTCTTCTGACAGTTCTCCATATTTTTGTTTTTGGCCGGTGCCCAAGATATCATATGACGCTTCTTCAAGAGGGAGACGCTTCTTGTAAAACTCTTGCATGGG
Source organism: uncultured Gammaproteobacteria bacterium (assembly GCA_964604585.1). GTDB lineage: Bacteria > Patescibacteriota > Patescibacteriia > Magasanikbacterales > GWA2-37-8 > DATDYA01. The sequence goes on along the minus strand of CAZRZQ010000026.1, from coordinate 4,489 downwards.
GGCAATAAGCACGGCGTAGGTATCAAAGACATGGTCCATTATTTCTTCATACTCGGCGGCAAAAGGAGAGGCCATGATTTTTGGTTCGCGTACGTATTTGTATTTACCGCTCTCATCTTTTTCGTCAAAGAAGACGTAGCGGGTAGATTTTTCCAAAGGCGATCCGCCAATGCGACGATCTTCGATTTCTTTGGTCGCGAGAATCGAAATATTTTCAAAAGAGACATGCGCCCCTTCTAATTCACCGACCGAATCGTCGCCATAGGCGATCAAGACGCGTTCGATTAACTCATCGGCGTGTTTGTAATCGATTTTTTCCCCATCCTTCATGAATTCCTCGAGTAACATCTCGCGGAATCCGAGTTTCGATCGGGAGTAGCGTGCGTACGCCGCTCCAACGATCCCGCTCATGCCAGTAATGGCATAGACCTCTCGCTCTGTGCTAGTAACATATTTTTCCAATAGCTCCTTTTCCTCCGGTGTGAAGTTGGGCATAGATTAAGATTAAATTTTAAGCTGCATCATCCAATTTTTGTTCTTTCCCCCCATCGGTTGAAGCGGAATCAGCCAATGCTCCAGCTGTTTCCAGGCCAAATTGTTTGTGTTTGTTCAGCCGGACGAATTGTTCGGCAACAGAGCGGTGTCCATTAGTAATTAGAGAGTCAATGATATGTTTGAGAGCCTGCGGTTTTTCAGTTTTCACAAAAGTACTACTTACTATTCCATCAAATAATTTTCCGAGGTCAACGCTATTATTTATCTCACCCTTCTTTACGGCCAGATCAATTCTGTTTTTAAAGGATTCAAAATTTTCTCCTTCTTGACGAGAAAGCCTCTGAATAGTCTCGGTATCCGCATCTCGTTGTTCGTCGCTCTCTGCTTTTTTGCTTCCGGCAGCCTCTGCTCTAGATACGCTAGAGCCTTGGTTTGTTTGATTAAGATCCGGTCCATCAGTTGTACCTTCAATGTTATCTTCGTGTAAGGGGTGGTATGTCCCGTAGGGTCCTTCTTCTGGTTCTTCGTTTTCATCAGAATCTTGTGTGTTTAATTTTTCACCTTTTAACAGGGTCCTGAGCGGAGCCATGACCTCCTCTGGTAATTTATGGATAATTTCTTCTCTTTTCTTGTATAATTTAAAATATTCTGGCCGCCGCGCCTCTTCTGGTACTGGTTTCCCGTTCATTTCCGGATGCTGGTTTCTCCATTCCTCTTGCACTCGTCCATATTCGTCAGAAAGATCACCATCCATCTGGTACATCATATCGTACACTTCCCCTGGCGTTATTTTCTGACCAGCGGCCATTTTTTTCTCAATAACATCAATTTTTTTACTTATCTTGTCAATCAACTTGCTAATTGTGTCTCCTGATTCCGTTTTTTCTTGTGTGTTTAATTTTGATTCAACCTCTTTACGTAAATGTTCAGCGACTTGTTTTAATGATTCACCAGTTTGGAACTTAAACTGGTCGGTCCCCGGACGATAATCATCTTGTGCATCATTTAGGTCAGTTGTTTTACCAGCTTGCTTATCGACCAAGGCCCAACCCTTACGATTAGCATCAACTTGTACTTTGATTGGGTCATTATCTTGTAATTCCGAATAAACCTCAAACCAGGCCATTTTATTCTGTTCGCCTTCGGTTTTTTTGAAATAGTTTGATTTATATTTTTCACTCGATACTAAGCCCGATTGTTTAGCCAAAAGAGCATCTAGGGCGGCGATTTGCTCTCCGGTTGTTGACTGCGGCTGAACAGTCTCCGTTGGTGTGGCCGGTACTTCCTCAGCAGTAGTAACCGGCGCAGTCTCTGTGTCTTGTACGGTTGTATCCGGGGTTACCTCAGGAGAAACGGTAGCGGGGGCAGCTTCAGTCGTAGCGGTTTTATAATGTTGTATGGACTCTTTTAATTGTTGGAGTATAGCTTCTTCAATCTGTAGCCGTCCTACTGAGGTTATTAATAGATCGGCTTTGGAATTGTCTCGTTGATGCATGCGTGCTTCTAGATCAAGACGGGCTTGTTTATTCGAATCTATATTTTTTTCAACCCATTCCGTAGCTGATTCCTTAGAGCTTTTTATTAACTTTCGGAATTCCGAATTTGGTTGTGAGAGGTTGTCAAGAAATTTAGAGGCCAGGGTCCAAGCATCTCTAGCGGAGCTCTGTAGTAATTTTTCACGATTTTGTTTAAAGTTTGGAATAAAGTCCGGATCTTCCCCACGAAAACGATCGACAGCTGTCAAATGCTTGTTGGCATTGTCTACCAATTGTAATTTCATTCCCACGATATATCGAGAAAATTCTTTTGAGAAAACCTCGCCATCAATCCCAGTTTCCGCCTTGGCTTCTACTGCTGGACTGGATTTTTCAGATGGAGCCTCAGCTATTTGTGGTTCTGACGTATTTTCAGTTGTGAATTCTTGCCCGTTATCTATGGTCTCGAACACCTTTCTAAAAGCTCCCTCAGTCGCAAGGTAGTTTTTCAAAGCCGGACTTACCTCACCACCCTTATACTTTGTGGCAAGAAATTTTTGGATGTTAGGTAGGCCGCCCTCTTCTTTTATTAGATCGAATAAGTCACGGTCAGATTGCGAAAGCTTTTTAAAAAGTTTGGCGTCAGAGGTTTCTTTCGTCGGCTTTTCTATTTTTCTATCCGTAGTAGTAGCGGCGTCTGTCTGTCCTTCTTTAACTGATTCATCGCCTTGTAACTCGGCAAATATTGGCTGTAATTCTTCTATTGACGACAAATAGTCATTAAGCTCCTGACTAACGGCATTTTTTTCGTACAGTTTTCTGACAAAAGACTGCCGCTCAGAAAGATTTTTGAGTTGAATAATTTGATTTAAAATTTCGCCATCCTCCGCAGACAGTTCGGATTTAAGTTCGGCAGAGTCCTCATTAGTTGGTTGGGCCATTTCGCTTTCTGATACTTTTTTGGTCGCCTCTGTAGTTTGGTCTAAATCTAAAACCATACCAGCAGAACCATCAGCATTAGAAATATATCTTTTATTCCCCTCAATTACATCGGTTGCACCTGGGTTTTTAGCTTTAAATTCGGCAATTTTTCTTTCCTTGTCAGATTGTTCTTGTCCACCAGTTTCTTTTTCAACCTCTTTAGTTGTCTCGGCCGCTGCCTTTTGTGCTTCAATTCGAAGTTGTTCTAATTTAACTGTTAGTTTGTCCCCAACAGCCGGATCTAGTTCACCCGCTTTAACTAAGGTGATTATGTCATACTCTAAATCGACAATCGATTGTTCGGTGTGACGTTCAGTATCTCCAACCAGGGCCTCTACTTCTTTAGTTACCTCGGTGTTTTTTTCCTCCCACTTTTTATCAAAGTAGGCTTCCATGTCCGCGCGGTACTTTTCAGATCCTCCCCCCGCCACCTTCGCCCACATCCGGCGGAGTAGGTTGGGCTTTTCCCCAGTCGGGCCTTTTGATGAATCCTCCGCTTTTTCCGTTGCTATTTTTTGGTCCATGGCCTCGTTTTGTTTTTTAAGCGAGCCTTCAACTTGTTTGATTTGTTGGCCGCTCATATCTTCACCATAGCCTAATACCATATATTTAAAATTAGAGATTATTAATTTTATTTTTTAATTCATCAATTTTTTTCTGGTCGGCTTCCTTTACAGCGTCTTGAACTAATTTTTTACTTTCCTCTTCAATTGCTTTTTCTTTTTTTAAAAATCCAAAAAGCAAGCTAACTATTTTTTTTGCTTTTTCTTTGATGCCCGTCATAGTAACAGTTTTAAGATTTAATAATTTTTAAAATACTCCGGTACTCCCAAAAGAACCACGATCGGGATTTTCTACTTCTTTAACTTCTTCCCACTCACTTTGTTCATATTTTACAAAAATACCCTGGGCAATTCTTTCACTTTTTTCTACGGCAACGTCCTTATCGGTTAAATTGTAAACGGAAACGAGTATCTCGTCAGTTGGTCCGCAAAAGTCGCTGTCGATAACCCCAACACTATTTGCGAGCATTAGTCCTTTGCGTGGGGCAAGACTGGAGCGAGAAAATATTAACAAAACATAGCCTGGCGGGGTAGCTACGATCAGATTGGAAGGAATTTTAAACTGGCCATGAGCCGGGATAGTACAGTTTTCACGAGAATAGATATCAAAAGCGGCTGCACCAGAAGTTTTGTATTCAGGCAATGGTAAACTGTTGTTAATTCGTTTAATTTTTATTTTCATAATCAGCAATAAATTTTTCAATTCCCGTCTTATATTCTTCTAAAGTACCTGTGTTCAAAATTGTATAATCCGCCATCGCAATCGGTCCGCCCTTTTCAATGTTTTCTATCTCGTTATAATCACGTTTTTTCGCATCCTCTTTAGTAAAAGATCGGTTGCGTAAATCTTTGTCTTCTGGCCCAGACACGCGACTAGAAATTCGTTCGTAGCGCAAAGTTGGTGGGGCATAGACCGCTACCACCGTTAGACGATCACCATAGTAGTCCCTTAGCACTTTGTACTCTGACCAGCTA
>CAZRZQ010000025.1:0-14013 GCA_964604585.1 uncultured Gammaproteobacteria bacterium | reverse complement strand
GCGTTTCGTTGCCTTTTTTGGTAACAGGACGATCGGGAAAAATCCGGATCCAAATTTTACCGCCACGGCGAACATATCTAGTTAAAACACGACGAGCGGATTCAATCTGACGACTGGTAATCCAACCATGGTCTTCGCATTTTAATCCAAACTCACCGAAATCTACGCCATTAGCGCGCTGAGCCAGGCCCAAGCCACGTCGGCGGCCTTTATGCCATTTGCGGTGTTGTACTTTCTTAGGTATTAACATACAGGTAGAAAATTATCTCTGTTTATGTTGTTTTTGAGCACCAGCTTCTTCAGTGTTCTTTACACCAAATTTGTCACGGCGGCCAAAAGATTCACCTTTGTAAATCCAAACCTTGACGCCAATTTTTCCATAAATAGTGTTGGCTTCCACAAAGGCATAATCGACATCACTACGAATCGTGATCAAGGACATTTTTCCCGCACCCAATACTTCGCGGCGAGCGATTTCCACACCATTCAAACGACCAGCCATTTTAATCTTCACACCCAAAGCACCAGCGGACATAACTCGTTCAATCGCCTGCTTCATGACACGGCGGAAAGGAAAACGTTTTTCAATTTCGGCCACGGCATTTTGAGCGACAACGGCGGCGGATAAAGCTGGTTGTTGTAAAGGTAAAACGTTAATCTTAACTTTGCTTTTAAATTGGAAAATCTTTTTTTCTAAATATTTACGGACCTCTTCTAATTCCTGACCAGAACGACCGATAATTACACCAGGTTTAGCGGCTAAAATATTCACTATAGCCTCTTTCGGCGTGCGTTCGATACTAATCGCATCAATACCCGCCTCTTTTAACTTTTTGGCCAAGTATTCGCGGGTTAAAATTTCTTGCTTTAAAAATAACGGCAGCTGCGCATCTTTAGCAAACCATTTAGAATCCCAAGCGTAAATGAGAGGGATGCGATGAATTTTCGGATGGACTTTGTGACCCATAAATTTATTAGAAAGAAATTTTAGAAAATTTACTTCTGCTTGTTATCTTTTTTTTCAATTTCGGACAAAACCAAATTGATGTGGGAAGTGCGCTCTCTGACCGGTGTCGCCCGACCGTGGGCGCGCGGCATCCAGCGTTTTAAAACCGGGCCGCCATCGATCATAATACTCTTAATACGCAGTGAATCAATTTCTAAATTGAAATTGTGTTTGGCGTTAGCAACAGCACTCTTTACTAATTTGATCATTGGTTTAGCAGAACGCTTGTTCATCATTTCCAAGACATCGATAGCAAATGTTACTTTGCGACCACGAATAGCATCAGCCACTAGTCTGACCTTGCGGGGGCCGATACGTAGAAATCGTAGTTTAGCGGTTACTTCCTGGGACATATATTAAATATTACTTTTTAGCAGCGGGGGCAGCAGGGGCGGCCGCTGGTTTAGCGGTAGCAGCTGTAGCTTGGTCTTTAGCCATCTTACCACCATGGGCAATGAATTTACGAGTTAGGGAGAATTCCCCTAACTTGTGGCCGACCATATTTTCATCAACGAAAACGCTAATAAAATTTTTACCATTATGAACGGAAAAAGTTAAACCAACCATTTCAGGGGTAATCACAGAAGCGCGCGCCCAAGTTTTAATACTTTCGCGTTTTCCAGTGGCTTTAACGGCCGCGACCTTTTCCATTAACTTTAGGTCAAGGTAAGGTCCTTTTTTTAAACTTCTGGACATAGAATTTACTTTCTTCGGGATTTAATGATAAATTTATCGCTCCATTTGTCTGGTTTTCTGGTTCGGACACCCATCGCGGTTTTTCCGTAAACAGTCTGTGGACCACGTTTCTGACCGATCGGAGAATGGCCCTCACCACCACCATGCGGGTGATCAACTGGGTTCATGTTTTTACCCTTAACACGTGGTTTAACACCTTTGTGTCTCATCCGTCCGGCTTTTCCTAAACGTACCAAGCGGTGATCAGAGTTGCCCATCATACCAATACTAGCAGAACACTTATTGGAAATCATACGAATCTCGCCGGATGGCAACTTGACCTGGGCATAATCGCCTTCATGACCAACTAATTGGGCAGCTAAACCAGCGCCACGAACTAATTGTCCACCCTTGCCAGCAGTTAATTCAACATTGTAGATAAATAAACCAGTTGGGATATGTTTTAAAGGCATCCGATTACCGACTTTCGCTTCAACCGCATTCTTGGACGAAACAACTTTGCTACCGACTTTTAAATCAGCTGGGCAAAGAACATATGATTTTGTACCATCGGTATATTGGATTAAAGCAATACGTGGACCACGAATCGGATCATATTCAATCGCGGTGACAGTTGCTTCGATATCGTATTTTTGTCTTTTAAAATCTACCAAGCGATAATACTTCTTGGCGCCGCCAGCTTGATGGCGAACAGTAATGTGACCCTGGTTATTACGACCGGACTTTGGTTGTAAAATCTTAATCAATGACTTTTCCGGCTCAGTTTTAGTAAGGTCGTTAAAAGCGTCAACGCTTGCGCCGCGACGTCCACTAGTAGTTGGTTTGTAAACTTTAATTGGCATAATCCTTTGCTAAAAGTTTTTAAGTTCCTTACACTCCTTCGTGAAGGTTCAAACTCTTGCCCTTTGGCAAGGTAACAATGGCTTTTTTAAAATCACTGCGTCGGCCATAGGACTTCCCAAACCGAACAGTTTTACCTTGAACATTAATTACGCGGACACTCCGAGGTTTAACACCATAAACTTTTTCAATCGCTTCAATAATACCAGTCTTGTTTGCCTCCTTCGTAACCAAAAAGCTGTATTTATTACCACTTTCAGCAATCGTTGCTTTTTCCGTTACCAAAGGACGAATCAAAATCTTGTAAGCCAAACTCTTTGGCGCAACCGGTGCTATAACTACGGCTTTGGCCTCTTCAGTTTTCTCGGTAGCCTTTTTAGCAACTGGAGCAACAGTTTGGTTTTTATCTGTATCAACAACTTCTTTCAATTGCTCTTCCTTTTTCTTTTTTGTCCATTTGTCTAATAAACCCATATAGTTCAAAATTAGGGGTGTTACTTTTTAGCCAAAACTTTTTCTAAACTCTTTAATCCGTCTAAGCTGACAATAACCGCTTCATTTTCTACCAATTCCATGACATTAACGTCCGTCGCTGGCATGGTCATAACCTTCGGCAAGTTGCGGGTTTGTTTGTATAACTCTTTTTCAGTTTCACCAGTTAAAACTAAAAAGCGTTTGAATTGAACAGGTAACTTCTTTAACCAACCAGCAAATAATTTAGTTTTCTTTTCCGAAAAGTCAAAGGATTCAGAAACAACCAAAGAGTTGTTAGCCACCTTGTCGCTTAAGCACATTTTTGTAGCCAAGCGTCGAGTAGCTTTGTTAATCTTACGGCTATAATTCTCAACTGTTAATGGACCAAATGTGACACCGCCGCCTTTCCAAATCGGTGAGCGGATTGAACCATGTCTAGCCCGACCAGTGCCTTTTTGTTTCCAAGGCTTTCGACCACCACCACGGACTTCACCACGATTCTTGGTATCAGCCCAAGGTTCGCGCTGATTGCCGCTTTGGATTACGAAAACCTCATGAACAACCGCTGGTTTTACTTTGACATTAAAAATATCTTCGTTCAGTTCCAACTCTTTACTTTCTTTACCTTCTAAATTGTAAACTTTTACTTTCATAGTGGTAAAAATTATTCGTTTTTAGTTTCCGGAGCTGGTGACTCAGCTGGAGCCTCACTAACCACTGCTTCATCTACTGGGGCGACAACGGTTTCTTCATTAGTGGTCTCAGTAACAACCGGAGCTTCTTCAACTTTTACTTCTTCGGCAATAGCTTCAGTTTTAACTTTCAATTCACCTTCACCAATCAAGAACAAAAGACCATTACGAGCACCAGGAACAGCACCTTTGATCAAAAGCTCGTTGGTGTCTGGATGAACTTCAATAACTTCCAAATTTTTTACAGTGACGCGTTCGCTGCCCATGTGACCAGCCATACGCATACCTTTGAAAACTCTTTGTACACCACCCGCGCCAATACTACCTGGGGCACGTAGGTTATCTTTATGACCATGACTAGCGGGGCCACCGGCAAAATGGTGTCTTTTTACGACGCCGGCAAAACCTTTACCTTTGGATTCGCCAATAACGTCCACGCGATCACCAGTCACAAAAGTTTCTAAATCTAACTGGTCACCACGTTTTAAATTGTCTAAAGATTCAACAGCCACTTCACGTAAATGGCGAACCGGTGATAAATCCTTCAAATGACCGGCTTCAGGTCTCTTTAAACGAAATTCTTTTGTTTCTCCAAAACCAATCTGGACCATTTTTTGGGACTTTTCCTTTTCCTCCCTTAGAGCTGTAATGTAGCATGGGCCAGCAAGGACCTTGGTTACTGGTACAACCTCTCCACTTGGAAGGAAGACCTGAGTCATGCCTAATTTCTTACCTAAAATGAATTTCATATATATTAATGTGTTAGCGGACCCTGACCTGTAATAAGGGTCTTAACAAAAAACTAGAAGCCTTGACCAAAAAATACGATTTTTAATCCGGGCTTCTAGCCTTTCTTCCCCGACATATGTCGAGAGTACCACCTGGCGTGGCGATTTAAGATTGGCTTTAATTTTACTTATAACTATTGTCAAAACCCTTTCTTATCTCAACCCGATCTAAATGTTTTTTTCCTCTCTGGTTAACCAGAGAGAAGAAAATCTTATTTACCTCGGTATTAGGATAATTGGTGTGCCGAAATGATAACACAAACCTGTTTTTTTGTCAAGACAGACGCAAATAACTAATGTTGTCAAATAACCCCAAACTACATTTTAATCTCAACATCCACACCAGCTGGCAAAGAAAGACTCATAAGAGCATCGATGCATTTTGGGCTAGCGTTCATGATGTCGACCAGGCGCTTATGCACGCTCATTTCGTATTGTTCACGAGCGTCTTTGTGCACAAAAGTGGAGCGCAAAACAGTAAACTTGGTCTTTTCGGTTGGTAATGGTACGGGTCCAACTACCTTGGCGTCATTGCGTTCAGCAGTTTCAATGATAGTTTTTACGGCCTGGTCAAGAATGTGGTTATCATAAGCACGAATCTTGACGCGGATTCTACTACCTTGCTCCTCTTTTTTCTGGGTGGTCTGGTTCATGGCTGTCGTCATGTTATTTAAGATAAAGAACTAAAGTAAAGGGGGCCGCGTCTAAACGGCCCCCTTCATAATTTATTTAAGTATTTTAACTACTACACCAGCGCCAACAGTGCGACCGCCTTCGCGGATAGCAAAGTTCATCTTTTCTTCCATACCAACTGGAACGATCAACTTAACAGTGATGTTGACAGTGTCGCCTGGCATAACCATTTCAACGCCTTCAGCCAACTCTACTTCACCAGTTACATCAGTAGTGCGGATGTAGAATTGTGGCTTATAACCCTTGAAAAATGGTTTGTGGCGGCCACCTTCTTCTTTGGTCAAAATGTAAACATTGGCCTCGAAATCAGTATGAGGAGTGATTGACCCTGGCTTAGCCAAAATCATACCACGTTCGACATCTTCTTTCTTAGTACCGCGAAGTAACAAACCAGCATTGTCACCAGCTTGGCCTTCCTTCAAACTCTTGTTAAACATTTCGATACCAGTAACAACGGTCTTCTGGGTATCGCGTAAACCAACGATTTCTACTTCATCGTTCAAGTGCATTATACCGCGTTCGATACGACCAGTAACAACGGTACCACGACCTTCGATAGAGAAAACGTCTTCAACCGGCATAAGGAAAGGCTTGTCAGTAGCACGAACTGGATCTGGGATATATTCGTCAACTTTAGCCATCAAATCCATAATTGGTTGAGAGGCGGCAGGATCAGATGGGTTTTCTAAAGCCTTTAAGGCTGAACCACGAATAATAGGGGTGGTATCGCCTGGGAATTTGTATTTATTTAACAAATCGCGTACTTCAGCCTCAACCAGGTCGATTAATTCTGGATCAGATACTTGGTCTACCTTGTTTAAGAAGACAACGATATAAGGTACACCAACCTGACGAGCGAGCAAAATGTGTTCGCGAGTCTGAGGCATAGGACCATCAGCAGCAGAAACTACTAAGATAGCACCATCCATCTGAGCTGCACCAGTAATCATGTTCTTAACGTAGTCAGCGTGGCCTGGACAGTCCACGTGAGCATAGTGACGTTTTTCGGTCTCATACTCTACATGAGCGGTAGAGATAGTAATACCACGGGCTTTTGATTCTGGAGCTTTGTCCAAATCATCAACACCCTTCTTTTGAGCGGTCATACCATGAGCCGTCAAAACCTGCAAAATTGCTGCAGTTAACGTAGTTTTACCATGGTCAACGTGACCAATAGTACCGATATTAACGTGTGGCTTGTTTCGTAAAAAATCAGCCATACATCTTAATACTTACACGGCACTGCTTCGAGTGGTCGAAGTCAGATTTGTTGTCCAGCCGTAAAATTTGTTTATAAAATGATTAATTAATGACAAAATAATAGCGTAATTGGACTTCCAATTACAGCGTGTACATTATAGCAGGTATTTAAATTTTGGCAAGAGGAAAAACTGTGGACAAATGGCTATAATTTCCAGTTTTTATTGGCCCGGTTGAACACATTTTGTATTCAAGACACTCTTGAAGAGGCCTAAACTGGTTCTAAATAGAAGCGTTCCTCCTCACCGTCGTCAGGGATGTCGTCAATTTTTTCCTCTTTGTCTAGCGAAATTTTAGATGTTTGGGCAACTTGCTCACCGTCAGTTGGTTCGGAAATAAAATTCACTTGATCACCCTCTTCAAACTGAGTAGCTTCTTTCTCAAAAGCATCGAGAGGGAGCTCTTCTTCTAGGGTTTTTAGGGGTGTGGAAAGTATTACAGGCTCGTTTACGTCATTTCTAACATCTTCAGTCTCTTCCTCTGGCAAATCATCAGCCTCCCAATCTAGAGATACCGGAGAGTCTTCGCCAGTAGGAGTGAACCCGTCGTTAGTAAAACTTTCTTCTAGTAAAAACTCATAATCATCCAAATCCATGAGTACAACGACCGCGTCACTTTCTCTGTCTACCACCACGACCTTGTCTCCAGTTTTCTTGACTAAGCGTAAAACTCGATCTAATTGGTTATTGTTCATAGCTAGATTCATTAGTTACGAGTTCATTATAACAGAAACAACCGCCGAGTCAACGTAGATAATGTGTATTAACTGTGTACGAATATCTGTGTCACAAATACCAAAACTATTTTGAAACTTATGACACAGTCCTCGCCCCGAATTGCTCCGGGGCGAGGAGCAGGGGTCGCTGCCCACTCAAGGGCTGGCGGCCTGAATTTCGCGAGATCGGTCCCGCAAACCTTTACGCTTGCGGAGCAGGTCATCGCGGAGTTCGCGGGATCGCTCCCGCAGATCATCCCTCCGGTCGCGCAGGTCATCGCGCGAATGACGGAGGTCATCGATCGCCGCCCGGACCTCGCGCTGGAAGGCGGCGAGTTCGGGAGATGCGGCCGGAATGGTTACGACCGGAGTCGGCTCGGCCACCGGCTGTGAAGCCACGGCTGGTTCTGGTGTGGGGACCGCTTCAGGCTCCACCTGGGAGACCACCGAGACAGATTCCGCCTCGTGGGGAATCTCGGCGACTTCTTGGACCGGCGGCACGGTGGGGGCGGTTTCCTCCTCAGGCCAGTCGAGGAGATAGACATCGCCGGTGGAAGCCACTCTGATCTCTTCCTCGAGCTTCGTGGGGAAATCCCACTCGGCCTTCACCTCCTCACCGTCGAGGTGCTTGACCTCAGTGAAGTCGTGCGTCTCGACGAGTTCGTGGTTTCGCCTGGTGCCTGCGAGCAGGGTCGCGAGCAACTCTTCGCCCGAAATCACCACATCCGGCGGATCTTTTTCGCCTGGGTGGCAGGTGAAGCGAGCACAGAGAATGACGCAGCCCCGCACGTTGACGTATTCGTCTCTCGCGGGTTCAGCCGCTGGACACCCGGCTCGTTCAGCTGAGCGGGCCAGCCTCTCTTCTCCAGCTTGCATCATGCCCCATTTGTCTTCGACCCGGACACACCCGACGTAAGTCCCGTCGAGCTGCATCCCGGTCCACATGGTGCCGATCCCCTCCAACGCCACCTTCGCTGGGGACCAGCATTCCTCTTCCAGCTTTTCGCTGGAGAGAACCAGCAGAAACGCTCCGAGGACATGCCACATGTTGTACTCCTCCTCCCAGGCACATAGCCCGGGACGCCACGAATCCATACCTATTTAGTACAATAACCCAAGTGCACAGTTAGTCAACAGTAGTGGACCATATTATGTCTATAAATTTACAGTTGCTTTTTCTATTTCTTTACAGTAGAATTAGAAACTGGTCATTTAATTTTAAATCTATGCCGGAGCTTCCCGAAGTCGAAACAATTCGCCGCGATTTAGAAGAACACATAGTGAATAAAAAAATTGTTGGTGTAAAAGTATTAGCGCCGAAAACCATTCGAGGGGCTACAGTTAGCTTCCAACGAATGATAAAAAATAATCACTTTGTTAAGGTTGATCGAATTGGTAAACTGCTTATTTTTCATTTACCAAAAAATATTTATCTCCTCACCCATCTTAAGATGACCGGCCAATTTATTTTTGTACAAAAAACTAAACGCTTTTCCGGCGGTCACCCTTTTACGGATTTAGGGGCAGAACTGCCAAATAAATTTACCCGAGTTATCTTTACTTTTTCCAACGGAGCCACATTGTATTTTAATGACTTACGCCGTTTTGGTTATATGCAGCTTGTTAACAAAGAAGGTTTAGAAAAAGCGAAGACAAAATTTGGGCTAGAACCTTTAAACAAAGAATTTTCTTTAGCCCATTTTGCCACGCTTTTAAAAAACAAAAAAACTAAACTGAAAGCCCTACTCCTTGACCAATCATTAATTGCTGGGCTAGGGAATATTTATGCCGATGAGGCCTGTTTTCTTGCTGGTATATTGCCTAATCGACCTGCCGAATCATTAAACCCAACGGAGATTAAAAAAATGCATGCCGCCTGTAAAAAAGTTTTGGAATTAGGTATTAAAAACCGGGGCACTAGTTTTAGCGATTACCTTGATCTGAAAGGCCAAAAAGGTGGTCATTATGATTTTTTAAATGTTTATGGTCGGGCCAACAAAAACTGTAAAAAGTGTAAAAAATATTTAATTAAGAAGGTTAGGCTGGTTGGTCGAGGGACTCACTATTGCCCGGTTTGCCAAAAATGATAAGATGGCCTATTATCTTAATAGTATGACTAAATACTGGATCGTTTTTAAAAATCGTCTTAGCTCCATTTTTGCCTACAGAATTAATTTTTTTATTGGCCGGCTACAGGGGTTAATTACAATTATTCTTTTATATTTCCTCTGGGTAACGCTTGCTCGCCAAACCGGCCGGTTTGCTGGTTTTACCCCAGAAGAAATTGCCAACTACGTACTTCTCGTTAATATTTTGCGCTCTTTTGTATTTGGCAACCAAACCAGACAAATGGCTGGCGACATTAATAAGGGGACATTTTCCGTAAATTTAATCAAGCCCTTTAGTTCGGTTGCTTACTATTACTTTCACGAACTAGCCGAACGAACCGTGGCGACCTTGACGGCGATTCTCGAGACCTTAATCTTAACCTCTTTACTTCAAATCCACTGGGTCATGCCAGCCAATTACCTGACCTGGATATATTTTGCTTTCGCCGTTATCCTCGCTCAATTAATTTACTTTTTCTTTAGCACCTTACTTAACTACTTAGCCTTTTGGTCACGGGAAGCCATGGGCCCGCGCTTTTTATTCGAATGGATTTTAGAATTTGCTTCTGGTGCTTACTTTCCAATTTCAATTTTAATAGGTGGAATATTTTTTTCGATTTTACACCAGCTGCCTTTTATCTATATGATCTACCACCCGATCATGATCTTCTTGGAAAAAGGACCCCAGAGCAGTGCGTTAGACATTTTATATGGTGGCGTAATTTGGTTACTAATTTTACTTATACTAAACAGAGTAATGTTTAATTTGGGAATTAAAAAATATTCTAGTGAAGGGATATGATGAAACACGCTAGAGTTTGGCTACAACTTACAAACTGTGCTTTCATGAGTTACGCCACCAACCGGATTGATACGGTTAGCTATTTTATTGGCAAAATTGTCCGTTTTGGTTTTTTTGCTCTCATGATTTTTTCCATCTTTCGCTTTACTGATAATATTTCCGGCTACGGTAAATACGATGTTTTACTATTCTTTTTAACTTTTAATTTAGTTGATTCTTTAAGCCAGGCTTTATTCCGTGGTGTGTATGTATTTAAACCAGATATCCAACGCGGGCAATTAGATTATCTTTTACCTAAACCAGTTAATCCTTTGTTTTATATCCTTTCTCGCCTGACTGACCTACTTGATATAATTTTTAGCTTCATCCTTATTATTTTAACCGCCATAGTCATTCGGCACCTGCCCATTACTTGGAGTTTAATGGAAATGGTCTGGTATATTTTACTAATCATTCTTGGCCTACTAATTATTTTAGGCATACATATATTGACGGTCGCGGTTACCATCTGGACAGAGGAAAGCGACAGCGTCATTTGGCTTTACCGTCGTGGTCTATATTTAGGCAGTTTTCCACCAGAAATATTTAATTCTGGTTTTCAGTTTGTCTTTACCTACATTTTACCGATTTTTGTCATTGTCGCCTTTCCGGTCAAAGCACTTCTTGGTCTACTAAACTGGCAAAATATTTTACTGGCCTTTGGTATTACCAGCCTCTGGCTATTATGCTCCATTATTCTTTGGAACTTAGCCCTTAAAAATTATTCGAGCGCTTCGAGTTAAAATTTACTATAAATACTTAATATGCCAACCATCGAAATTAAAGGGCTGTCGAAAACATACGACTACTACAAAAAACAAGCTGGGTTATGGAACTCGCTAAAAAGTTTGTTCCACCGGCAAAAACTTTTTACGCAGGCGGTGAAAAATATTGATTTTACGATTGAGGAGGGCGAACTGGTTGGTTTTCTTGGCCCCAATGGGGCGGGTAAAACAACAACTCTAAAAATGCTTTCCGGTATTCTCTACCCAACGGCTGGCGACGCAAAAGTCTTGGGCTATACTCCCTGGAAAAGACAGGCTGAATTGCAAAAACAGTTTGCCTTAGTCATGGGTCAAAAGAACCAACTGTGGTGGGATTTACCAGCCATGGAGAGTTTTATCCTAAACAAAGAAATCTACGAAATACCGAAAGAACAATTTGAAAAAACCCTAGAAGAACTAACAGCTTTGTTAGATATTAAAGACATCTTGGAAATACCAGTCCGTAAATTATCCTTGGGACAAAGAATGAAATGCGAATTAGTGGCAGCCCTTATCCATTCCCCTAAAGTATTATTCTTAGATGAGCCAACGATCGGACTAGACGTAGTGTCGCAAAATAACATTCGGGAATTTTTGAAGAAGTATAACAAGGAGAAAAAAATTACCATTGTTTTAACTTCGCATTACATGGCAGATGTTGAGGCTTTGTGCGAACGAGTGATAATTATTAACCACGGTAGTATCATTTATGACGGCGGATTAAAGAAATTGATCGACCAGCACATCCACCACAAAATTCTCGAAGTAACTTTTACTGAGTCAGTGGACGAAAACAAATTGAATGGCTTTGGTACGATTAAAGAGAAAACCCCAACCCGAGTGGTAATGGAGGTACCAAAAACTGAAGCGAAACAAGTGGCGATAAAACTTCTAAACGATTTCCCGGTGGATGATATCCTCATCAACGAAGTAGAGATTGATCAGGTGATACGAAATGTGTTTACAAAATAAATTATTTTCTGAATTTAAAAAGCCCCCGGTTATAACCGGGGGCTTTAAATATTCTTGTTTACTTCTTCTTTCCTTCAATAATCTGTTGAGCAACATTGTTCGGCACATCAGTGTAATGGTCGAATTCCATGGCGTAGCTGGCGCGACCTTGCGACATACTGCGCAAGGATGTTGCATAACCAAACATGCTGGCCAAAGGAACCATGGCCTTTACAACCTTCATCTGTCCACGGTCAGTCATTTCTTGAATCTGTCCGCGTTTGGCATTTAAGTCGCCAATCACTTCACCCATGTATTGTTCCGGAGTAACAACTTCAACTTTCATGATTGGTTCCAGAATCGCCGGTTTACCTTTATGACAAGCGTCTTGGAAAGCCATGGAGCCAGCCATTTTGAAAGCCATTTCGGAAGAGTCAACTTCGTGGTAAGAACCATCGAAACAAGTGACTTTGACATCGACAACTGGATAGCCGGCTTGGATACCACGAGTAACGGATTCTTTGACACCCTTTTCAATAGCCGGAAGATACTCACGAGGTACGACGCCACCTTTGACTTCGTCAATGAACTCAAAAGCGGTACCGGTTTCAACCGGTTCAACACGCAACCAACAATGGCCGTATTGACCGCGTCCACCAGACTGTTTGATGTATTTGCCTTCACCTTCAGCACTCATCCGGATCGTTTCTTTGTAAGCAACCTGTGGGGCACCGACATTGGCTTCCACTTTAAACTCACGTTTCATACGATCGACGATGATATCTAAATGCAATTCACCCATACCGGAAATAATGGTCTGGAGAGTTTCTTCGTCAGTATGCACTTTGAAAGTTGGATCTTCTTCAGCCAATTTCTGTAAAGCCATACCAATTCTTTCTTGGTCAGCTTTGGTCTTTGGTTCGATCGCAACTGAGATAACTGGCTCAGGGAAAATAATTTTTTCTAAAACGATTGGTTTGTTTTCATCACACAAAGTGTCACCGGTTGTCGCTTCCTTTAAAACAATGGCGGCGGCAATTTCTCCAGAGTAAACGTCGGTAACGTCTTCACGGTGGTTAGCGTGCATGCGCACGATACGGCCAAGACGTTCCTTGTTACCGGTTGTGGCGTTATACAGATAACTACCAGCGGAAATTTTACCAGAGTAAACACGGAAGAAAGCGAGTTTACCAACGAAAGGATCAGTCGCAATCTTGAAAGCCAAAGCGGCAAACGGTTCATCGTCGCTCGTTTTGCGCTCTTCCTCTTCTTCAGTGTTGGGGTTAATACCTTTAACTGGAGGTACGTCGAGCGGAGATGGTAAATACATAACCACAGAGTCAAGCATGAGCTGAACACCAATGTTCGCTAAAGCTGAACCGCAGATAACCGGCTGCATGGCATTTTTTATTACCAAAACCCGAATACCTTTTTTAATTTCTTCAACAGTCAAGGCTTCACCGTTTAAATATTTAGTCATAAGTTCGTCCGAAGATTCAGCAACTTTTTCCACCATCTTATGGCGGTAGTCTTCAACTTTTGCTTTCATGTCTTCAGGAATAGCAATCTCCACCATTTTTTCACCATTTGTACCTTCGAATTTGTAAGCCTTTTCTTCGATGAGATCAATGACACCAGAAAAGGATCCTTCTTGACCAATTGGAAGTTGGACAGCGTAAGCATCTGGAGACAAACGTTCACGAATGGAATCTAAACTCATGTAAAAATCCGCACCCATCTTGTCCATTTTGTTAATAAAACAAACACGTGGGACATGATACTTGTCAGCCTGGTGCCAAACAGTCTCTGACTGTGGTTCCACACCTTGGGAGCCATCGAAAACTGCTACGGCGCCATCCAAAACACGCAGAGAACGCTCTACTTCTACCGTAAAGTCTACGTGACCTGGGGTATCAATAATGTTGATGCGATGATCTTTCCAAAAACAAGTGGTGGCCGCCGAAGTAATGGTAATGCCGCGTTCTTTTTCTTGTTCCATCCAGTCCATTTCGGCGGCACCTTCGTGCACCTCGCCGATTTTATGTTTGCGACCAGTGTAAAAAAGTACACGCTCGGTCGTAGTGGTCTTGCCGGCATCGATGTGCGCGGCAATACCGATATTACGAGTTTTATCTAAGGTAAATTCTCGGGGCATAATAAAATTAATAATTGGTTAATTTTAATC
>CAZRZQ010000024.1:0-14014 GCA_964604585.1 uncultured Gammaproteobacteria bacterium | reverse complement strand
CTCATTCCACTTTTTAAGCCTCCAACTAATTGGTTAACAATGTCTACCACCGTGCCCCGGAAAGGAACGATCGATTCGACTCCTTCTGGCACAACTTCGGATAGGTCTTTTTTCTCTAATTTAGCGCTTTTTCGGTGTTGGCTTACCAAGTACGAAGCACTGCCGTTATACATTTTATACTTCTTGCCACCACGCGTCATAACCGAGCCGGGACTCTCTGTCGTACCAGTAAATAGGCTGCCGGCCATCATGGTATCGGCCCCGGCAGCAATGGCTTTAACAATATCACCGGAGCGCTGGATGCCACCGTCGGCAATCACCGGCACACCATATTTTTTCGCTACTTCTGAGCATTGCATGACCGCCGTTAGCTGTGGCACGCCACAACCAGTTACCATCCGGGTAATACAGATTGTCCCCGGACCAACACCTATTTTAATGGCATCTACGCCCGCTTCACATAGTTCACGTGCCGCCTCGGCTGTGGCAATATTGCCAGCGATAATTTGAATGTCGCCGCAAATTGCTCGAACTTTACTTATAGCATTAAACATGAGGTCAGAATGACCATGAGCGATGTCCAGTACTAATACATCAACACCTGCCTCTGTTAAAGCCTGGGCACGCTCCAGATAGTCTCCAGTTACGCCGACTGAGCCACCAATGATTAATTGACCATCGTTGTCGATGTTGGCATTCGGGTAGTCGTTTAGGTGTTTAATGTCAGTTAGAGTTATTAAACCCAGCACTACATTGTCATTGTCGACTAGTGGAAGTTTTTCCACTTTGTGCTCGGCCATTTTTTTCTTGGCTTCGGCAAAAGTTGTGTCTTTACTACCTACCACTAGTTTTGCTCGGGGTGTCATAACTTCTCCGACCAACTGGTAATCGCTGGTTGCGAGTAAAAGGTCGCGGCTAGACAATATTCCTCGGAGCCGGTGGTCACCATTTGCGACAATTAAGCCACTGGCGCCAATGGTGTCAATAAACTCTTTGGCCTCACCAACTGTTTTAGTAGGGTCGATCGTATAAGGGTCGGTAATGATATAATTCTGTGCCCGCTTTACTTTCTTAATTGCTTCGACATTTTCTTCAATCGTCATGAAGCGGTGAACAATACCGATACCACCTAAACGCGCCATGGTTATCGCCATCTCAGCGCCAGTAACTGAATCCATGTTAGCGCTCACAATCGGGATATTCAAGTTTATTTTTTTTGTTAGCCTAGTTTTAGTACTAGCCTCTCGCCGGGAAGTAAGAGTTGACCGTTTCGGTACAATTAAAACGTCGTCATAAGTAAGGGCCAGCGGGATGTTGTGCATAATTTTTTAGTAGTTACCCTCCCCGGTAAATAATAGCACCCCCTGAACAAGTTGTTAAGGGGGTGAAAGCTCCGGGACCAGGATTCGAACCTGGGATATCCACGTTAACAGCGTGGCGTTGTACCACTCAACTATCCCGGAATAAAAAACCCTTCCGTTTCGGGAAGGGTTTAATCGTAGAATTAAAAGCCTACCCGCAAATTGGTGGGTTATTATTGTTATTGTTGTTGCAGTTAGCTTTTGTCATAGTAGAAGTATTTTAGCGTATTTATCGTACCCTGTCAATATATTAGACCATTTTCTTTCTGGCATAGTACCAGTGGAAAGCAAAAAGTGGCACGCCTACAACAATGAAAGAGATATCCGTAACCAAACTGCGTTGTCTTTGGGATTTCATGTTGAGCCGTTCTCTCTCTAGGAATTTTGCTTCTTGAGCTGCGCATTCTTCTGGAGTTAGTTTTTTTACTTGAGATGGTTCAGGGGGAATTCCAGTTTTTTCACCACTATTACCTGTTATGTCGCATTCAAGGCTTGGATAATAGGTATATTGGTCGGCGTCAGTGAAAATGTAAGTTTTAAGGACTATGTTGATCAGGTTAGCTGTTGAGAAAACAACCATCATGAGAGCGACAAACGAGACGAGATAAAAATATATATTCTTAATGATTACGATCTTGTTGCTGGTAGTATTTTCCATAAATTAATACGTTAGTTAATAATTAAATTTGGATACCAATTATTTTTTTCACTTCCTCCATTTTTTTAGTCGCTAACTTTTGGGCTTTGTTTGCACCGGCGGCTAAAATTTCTTTGGCTTCTTTGTCCGAGATCTTATTAAATTTGTTCTGGAATTCTTGTAAGAAGTTTCCAACCACGTCAGCCAATCCTTTTTTAAAGTCACCGTAACCTTGGCCAGCATATTGTTTTTCAATTTCTTTAATCGAAAGCCCAGAGAGTAGAGAATAGATGGTAAGCAAATTAGTTAAGGCTGGTTTATCTACTCCAGACGTAACTTCGGTTCCGGAGTCAGTTACCGCCCGCATAATTTTTTTCTTGGCCACCTCGGGCTCGTCTAAGAGTGAGACATAGTTGTTTACTGAACTGGCGCTTTTGCTCATTTTTTTACTCGGGTCATCTAAGCCGAGGATTAAAGCACCTTCTTTTTTAATTAACGGTTCGGGAATGGTAAAAGTATCTCCATACAAGGAATTAAACCTTCGAGTGACCACCCTTGTCAACTCCAGATGTTGCTCTTGGTCTTTACCGACTGGTACTAGGTCTGTATTGTATAACACAATGTCCGCCACCATGAGCACCGGGTAGTCAAAAAGACCCATGTTAACATTCTCTTTATGAGCTTTGGCTTTGTCTTTAAACTGGGTCATACGCTCTAGCTCACTCGTTTTGGTAATAGTGTTTAAAACCCAAGCCAATTCAGCATGTTCTTTAATATCTGACTGTTGGAAGATAGTGGATTTCAGAGGGTCAATACCTAAAGCCACATAAGTTTTAACAACATTTAAAATGTTTCCCCGCAGTACTTCTGGTTTTTGGTAGACGGTCAAAGCATGTAGGTCAACAACACAAAAAATACACTCGTATTCTTTTTGTAAGTCAATCCAGTTTTTTATTGCTCCCAAATAGTTCCCAATATGTAAATTGTTCGTTGGTTGTACGCCGGAAAAAACTCGTTTCATATGATTTTAGATGTAAACTTAATTAACCTAATTTTAGCAGAATAAACCCAGGTGCGCAAGCTCGACAAAACATTTAATTATTGTATAATATGTTTACTTAATATTTTTAACATATGGGTGTAGAACAAGAAAATAATAATTGGGATGGTTTTAGCCAAACAGATGTTGACGTTCTTTGTGAAGAATTGGTTGGTGAATTGGAAAAAGAGCCACAGAATTTGGCGGTTTGGGCGGAAGAGGTTAGATCTCGGGTTAAGGAAAAGCTTTTAGAGAAACTGAGTGGTCAATTGGCGGGTGGAGATGCCCTGGATTGGAAAAAAATTGTGGGTTATGCCGAGATTGGCCGTTATAGCCAAATGATAAAGAGTCCAAAAGATCCAGAAGTTGGCAAATATTTGCGTACTGAAGAAGTGGCTGGAAAAGTAGAGTTTTTCCCCAGTAAAGAGGTTGCCCATGTTGCCCGGGTTTACAGTGAAATGACCAGCCGGGTACTCTTAAAACTAATTGAGTCTAACCTGGTCAATGATTTGAACACCAACGAACAATCTCTCCTAAGTTTAGGTTTAAACGTTAACATCCACTTTGGCCGTATTTATGATCGTCAAAACCAAAAGGCCATGGGATATAAAGGGTTCGTGAGCAAAGGTGAAACCGGTCATACCTGGAATTATCTTCCCCACGAATGGAAGTCTTTACCAGAAGAGGATCCAGATAAACAGGCTACTGAGAGTTATCTTTTAGCTGAAGCAAGTGATTTAGCCCGTAAAGGTTTACTGGCTGAAGCACGTTATGCGGGAGCTCTATTAAAAATTTTGCAAAGTTCAAACCAAGATGATTACCAACTAGCCGGGTTGGAATTAGATCGTGCTTGGATCGCCCTAATGCAACAAACACCGCGAGTCGTCGTCTCGGCTTTAATGGAAAGAAACGAAGCTGAACGCAGTGGTTATAACCGTTTGAGCATAGAAGTGGTTTGTGTTGACGAGGCCTTACCCTTTACTAAAGCTCTGCGTGAGGAACAAAAGAGATTTTTTAATTGGTTGGAAAAAGATGAAAAAATAAAATCTTTGGTGCCAGAAATGGTACGCGTTCAGGCCGAATCAATGCCACTATTGCCAGTACGAATCATCGCTGTTTCCGGCCGAGTATGGGAAGTTAAAGCCGGGACAGCCCAAACCATTCCGGATGGCCCGGAATTCGAACGCGAAGGACAAGCCGCCCTATTTTTTGAGAGTCGTTTTGATCCACCAAAGACGGTTAAGGATGGTTTGGTTATTTCTCCAGCTGATCGTGTTACGAAATTGGCTGATTACGAACTCGGTCATACCCTAAGCCACTACGATGAATATGCCAAAGCCACCCTTGAATACACCAAGGCCCGTTTATTTAGCGTTGCTTCTTTATCTGATAGTGAAGATCCGGATTTGATAAGGAAAAGGATTTATCTTTTGCATGAGGATATTGGGCGCGTTGTAAATACTCAAGGTGAACAATATGACATTTTTAAAAAGTTTGCTAAGAAAATGTTTACCGACCAGGGTTATTTAACTGAGGAAGACGAATTAAATTTAGATGCTTTAGATGACGATGAAAAAAATCGAGCCTTTGTTAGTGACGCTCGATCAAAGTTGATTGGTGTGCTAGAGTTGCATCGTCGTTTGGCTGAAGAAATTCCTGATGAGGACAAAGCACGGCTGATTGAAGACTTTATCCTCGAATTTTAGTAATGATATTTTTTACCAGCGGTTATCATAAAAGTACGGTAGAGTTGTTCAATTAAGAATACCCGCGCCATTTGATGGGTAAAAGTAAAAGAAGATAATGAAAGTAATAAGTTGGCCTTTTTCCGAATTTCATCGGTTAACCCCAGTGGTCCGCCGATGATAAAAGTAATATTGCTAACCCCTTGATTCTCCAGAGTAGAAACCTTTTCCGCAAATTTATTTGAAGAAAAAGATTTACCGGTTTCGTCCAAAATAATAACATGTCCTTTAGGCGCCTTAGCCAAGGCGTCTTTAATTTTTCTTGCTTCTTTTTCTTTAGTCGTTTCTGGCTGGTCTTTTTCGCCAAAAGATTCTTCCTTTAATTCAATTATTTCAACTTTTGCAAAAGTTTGTAGACGCTTTAGATATTCTGTTTCTGCTTCGCGCCAGTAAGATTCTTTGAGTTTACCAAGACAAATTATTGTTATATGTAACATGCTAAATTTGAGGGAATAATTTATCTATAGTTATTCTTGCCAAAGCAAGACAACGATCGCGTAGTTGATTTTCATTGGTAATTTTACCAAACAAGGACTTAAGAGTGGATAGTAAATTTTGTTTATATTCGTCAGGATTTTTTACTTCAGTAATATCTTCCATAGTTAGACCCCGAATTTCCTGACTAGCATAATCTAGCATGGCTAAATAATCTGCTGGCTGGTATCTTTTGTAAGCCGTTCGTAGATTTAAAAAAATATCTTGACGGATCTTGCCAATCTCTGCTGTTACCCAGGCTTCTAATTCCGGTCGGCTTTCTGTTTTTTCTTTACTTGAGTGAGTAAGTTCATCAATGCGCGCGTTAAGACTCTCCTTAAATATTTTCACGGCTTGTAATTGTTGAGGGGATAATCTATCTGTTCTAATTATACTTATTTGGCCACGCAAAGTTAAAAGAGTTGTTATGTCACAAGCACGCAGATCAACCTCGTCAGTTATTATTTTGATGAGCAAATCACGCGGGGTTAATTCAGTTAAATCCGGCCCTTTTTTATTAGGGTGATCGCCAGACATATTAAATAGTTAGTAATAATTTTAGAGATTATATCCTAACACGATTTTGTAATTGCCCGCAAGCCGCCGAGATATCCTGTCCCTGGGAGTGGCGGATAGTGGAAATAAAACCTTTGGCAAGTAAGGCTTGCTGCCAAGTTTCAATAGTTTCTTTTTTTGAACCACGGAATAGTCCAGGATTATTGGGGTCAGTATTGTAGGGGATAAGATTTATCCTCACTCGACCTAACTTAGAAGCTAGTTTTATCAAAGCCTTAAGATGTTTGTCGTCATCATTCACCCCTTCTAAAAAAGTGTATTCCAATCCAATAAAATGCGTTCGACTGGGGAACCGGCGATGGTATTTATTCGCCCAGGTAATTAGCCATTCCAAAAAACCTTTTTGGTGGGATAATATTATTTTTTCTCTACTTTCTTCAATTGCTGTATGTAAAGACAAAGCGAAACGAACCGCTGGGAAATCTAGATCATCAAGCAGGCGATCCATGGCCTGTGGTACGCCAACTGTCGAAAGAGTGATTTTCCTCGGCCCGATGTTAACGTATTTCAAAAATAGATTGAGGGCCTCTTTAACATTGTCATAGTTTAACAGCGGTTCCCCTTGGCCCATAAGGACAATATTGTTGATTTGTCCGGCGGGATCGGTTTTAAACAATTCTTTCTGCCAAAAGCGAAATTGGTCAACTATTTCTTCCACTAAAAGATTTCTTTTAAAGCCCAATTTACCGGTGGTACAAAACCCACAACGCATTGGACAACCAACCTGGGTAGAGAGGCAGACCGTGTAGCGGTGCTCGGCCTCTTTTTTACTTTTATCTATCCGCGGCATGAGAACTGTCTCAATTAGGGCTCCGTCGGCTAATTCTAATAACACTTTCTTGGTTCCATCACTCGGACTTGTCTCCAAAGCCGTCTGTTTAACTGTAAGCCAAGGAATTTCTGCTAATTCCTCACGTAATTCTTTGCTCAAAGTCGTTAATTCCGCATAAGAATTCAGTTTCGGATCAAACCACGCTAAATATACCTGTTTCAATCGGAAAGGCTTTTCATTAGCGAGAATTGTCGTTAGTGTTTGAGTCATAAATGTCTTGACCGGAGACAAAGTGGGGAATATAATAGGCGATATTGTCTTAGGTTAAACCATTTTAGCTTTTTTTAATTGAAAAGGCAACCTGTAATCATTGGGTAATGATTTGTAAAACCCGAGCAGTCAGAATAATTATGGAATATCGATTCATTAAAAAAAGTGACATCACCCCTATTTTTCTCCTAGGTAAAGATAACTTTGGCTCAGAAACAGAGTATTCTTGGGATTGGAGTCGAAAAAGGGTTGAACAATATTTAAAACACTCTTTTGGTTTTGGGGTAGTTTGTGTTAGAGATAAGACTCTGATAGGTTTCGCACTTATTCAAAAGAACTATTCTTCACAAAAACCTAAGGTGGCTTGGATAAATTATATTTTTGTAAGCAAGAAATACCGTCAACAGAATATTGGTTCAGATTTATTAAAACTTGCGTCTTCAAAGTTAAAATCCATAGGCAAAACCGAACTCATAACAGATGCTTACGTAGAGAATACGACTTCACTGGAATTTTTCCAAAGACACCAATTTAAAATAAAAGAAAAATGGTTAATTCTTTCTAAAAAATTATAGTTCTATGGCTCTAAATTTTCGCATGAAAACCTTGCTATACGGCGGCAACCTTTGGTATCTTGGTGAAGGCATGCTCGGCCCGTTGTTTGCTGTCTTTGCTGAAAGAGTTGGTGGAGATGTTTTAGACATTGCTTGGGCTTGGGCGACGTATTTAATTGTGACCGGGATTTTACAAATTATAGTTGGTAAGATTACTGATCAGAAAAATAATAAAGAAAAAATAATGGTCATCGGTTATGCCCTTAACGCTTTGTTTACTTTTGCATATCTGTTAGTATCTGCTCCTTGGCATTTGTTTGTTGTTCAAGCCGGCCTGGGTGTAGCCGCAGCTTTGGCAACACCGACTTGGAGCGCACTTTACGCTCGTCATGAAGACAGAAGGCACGATGGATTTCAATGGGGCTTGGCCAGTGGAGAGGCACAAATAATTACTGGTACTGCCATGCTTATCGGGGGTATTATAGTAAGTAGGGTATCTTTTACTATCCTCTTTGTTGTCATGGGCACAATCCAGATCGTTGCCACTGCTTACCAAGCACAAATTTTGAGAGATAAATAATAACCGTTTCAAACATATGAAACAAGCTATTGAAAATTTATTGGATCTCGCGGATGTTAAAATTAACGGGGATCGTCCGTGGGATATCCAGGTACATAATGATAAATTATACAGTCGGGTATTATCCGGTGGTTCCATTGCTTTTGGTGAGAGTTATATGGACGGTTGGTGGGATGTAAAAGAGTTAGATGAATTTTTTAATCATATTTTATCCGCCAACTTAGACAAAAAGGTTCGGCCATCTCTACCTTTGGTTGGTGGTTTTATAAAATCTAAAATTCTAAATGAACAAACCAAACGTAAAGCACGGATTGTCGGCGAAAAGCACTATGACATTGGTAACGATTTGTATGAGCGTATGCTCGACAAACGAATGACCTACACCTGTGGCTATTGGAAAGATGCCAAGTCTTTAGATGAAGCCCAGGAAGCCAAGTTAGATTTAACTTGCCGTAAGTTAGGCCTGAAGCCTGGAATGAAAGTATTGGACATTGGTTGTGGTTGGGGCAGTTTTGCCATCTTTGCCGCCGAAAAATATGGTGTCGAAGTGGTTGGTATTACTATTTCTAAAGAACAAGTAGAACTAGGAAATATTCGCGCCGCTGGGTTACCGGTTGAATTAAAATTCCAAGATTACCGAGACGTGCAAGATAAGTTTGACCGTATCGTTTCTCTCGGTATGTTTGAACATGTTGGAAAAAAGAATTACCGCGAATACATGAAAGTGGTTGAACGTTGTTTAAAAGATAATGGGCTGTTTCTTTTACATACTATCGGGGGTAACAAGTCTGTCACCGGTACTGATCCCTGGATTGCTAAATATATTTTCCCAAATAGCATGCTGCCCTCTGCTTCACAAATAACTAAAAGTGCCGAAGGGATTTTTCGTCTCGAAGACTGCCATAATTTTGGACCGTATTACGACAACACTCTCCTGGCCTGGTTTGGAAATTTTAATGCGCACTGGGACGAATTAAAGGATAAATATGATGATCGGTTTTACCTTGTGCCGGATCATTTCGATCACGAAAAAACCAACTTTGGCAAATTGTATTTTCTAAAGTTGGCTCAACCCATCGTTATGAAAGCATTCGTTAATTGTACGTATAGGCCTACCTATCAATTAATGATACAATATTAGATGTTGACCATAGCCTTAATTTTATTATTATGCCTAGGAACGAGTTGGGTAATAAATTTCACATTCAGGAGGGCTTAAATGAAGCGCAAGAGGAACAACGAGAAGCTCAAGAAGAGATGAGGATAACCGAGGTGGGAGAAAGAATACTCGAAGATTTTTGGGATGAGATCAATGCTGATCCTGTTTTTCGGGTAGACAATTTAAAAAATTTGGTAGTAAATACCCTGCGTCAGTTTAGAGAACAGGGGCTAGACCCCTCGTTGGCTGAGAAAAGAAGCATCGCTAATGCCGCATACCACTGTTTAGCCAACGATCAGATCATGCTTGTTAACAGTGGCAAGGAAGCGGAAATCTATAATTTAATAGAAGAAATTTTTTTACTCACTTCAGTGGCTCCGAATATATACATAACACCCAAGCATAGTGCCGCCAAAGAAAATATGAAAACTTGGATGACAAATACCACTGGTGGTGTTTTTTCTATGGTTGTACAGAACACAGAAATACTTCTGTCTAGCCAAGCGTTTGCCTCTGCCAAATCAATCGATAAAGCAATTGAATCCGTTCATGAATACAAGAATAGAACCAAGGAAGATAACGTTCGTGATTTATTGTCTAGCGCGGGTTATGATAAGGAGGATATTGTCGATGCGACCAAGGCAACACTACAGGCAGTGTTAGACTCCGGCAACTCCCCATATTTTCTCTCCTATTATAGCGCTGCTATTGTTTCCTTGGGAAAACTATGCGACATGTATAAGATAACTCTTGAAATGGACAGTGAACAAATAAGAAGTATAGTGGAAAAAGTTATTGCCTGTCTCGATGACTTACCAAATATTCTTGAACGTTTTATACATTACGAAGATCACACTGACGCACAGTTCGAGTTTTCTAAACTTAAACTAGACGGGATGGGAAAAACCCTTAGTTCATTACTCGCTCTGGTGGAACGGATAAATGATCCACAAACTGGCCAGCCCGTAGATTCGAAGGATTTAAAAAGAATTATTAGAGAAAAACACCAGGCTGTATTGACGGATCCATTTTATGCCTGCAACCGCGAACAATGGGATCGTGAAAAATATCAAGCCTATTTTACAAGTCTTGATAAAGAACTCATCCAATTGCCTGATTCCCAAAAAGATGAAATTAAGATCGTTGCTGATTTTATTATTCGTAGCTGTACAGAAAGAAAGGAGGAGGACGATGGGCGCACGTATAATGCTTACACAGAAGAAAATATCGTACAGGGCACACATTCATTAGGAACCGTACTGGGATTAACTGAATCAAAACAAAATAGCAGGAGTCTGTTCCACGAAGTTTTTCCGTCCTGCCTGGTTGAAGCTTCTGACCGTAATGTATTCAAAATACTCCTATCCCGTCTAAATAATTTTGATCATATCGACGGCGAAGGAAATTATACCGAAGAAAAGCAGATAACATTTACTGCGGATCAGGCCCGAAAAATTTATTCACATGCCTTGTATTTGTTTGAGAAAGAGCCTGTGGTCGAGGAAGATTCACGTGATTTTTTTGATGACGTAGGCAAAATAATAGTAAGATTAAATCAGTTAATTGGGGTTGATTCTGAGTTAGAATTAAGAGGCAACTGGGCTAGCAAATTTTTAGATTCGATAGGCCGCACGGTCTCGACTTGTGAAGAAAGTCGCGATGTTTTTGAAGCCCTTGAAGAAAGAGTTAGTGCTATCCGTAGCTATGGATTTACAGAAGATTCAATCAATAGGGCAATACATGATAATCCCGAATTTTTATGTTCTATTGCTGCTTCAAGCCATAATCTTGAAACGATAAACGGTAGCTTAAGATGGTTGGTAGGAAAAGGCATATATCCGAATCCTGACATAGCGCAAAAGATATATCATAGATGCGATTTCCTTTTTAGAAACCAGATTGGTTCGTCTAAGAGCAGGCTTGAGAGTCGAGTCCAGCTTATTGTGAAGACGGTTAAAATCTTAAAGGATAATAGTGGCCTTAAAATTAGTTCTTTGCCAGTAGCGCACGAATTTATAGCTGAGTTATGTATAGGTTTCTCGCGTTTAAAGTTGAGTAAAGATGAACTAACTATCATTGTCACAGGGCTTGAAAGTGTGGGGTACCAAGGGTTATCTCAGACTTCACAGGAATACATGACTCTTGATCAGTTAAATGAAACTCTACAAAAATTCATTAATTTGGAAAAACCGGCTACGTCAGACCAAGTAACGGATTACTTTAAAAATTTTCTTACCAGTTTAAGGGAGTTTAATAACTTGATAAAGCTTAGCGGAGTATCTCCTGTATTTGACAAAAAAATAGCGGAGAAAAGCTCAGAGCGTGTTTTGGACGTTTTCGAAGACACGAGCGTTCAAGACAAAGATTTCCCTTATAATGC
This sequence comes from uncultured Gammaproteobacteria bacterium, assembly GCA_964604585.1. Classification (GTDB taxonomy): domain Bacteria; phylum Patescibacteriota; class Patescibacteriia; order Magasanikbacterales; family GWA2-37-8; genus DATDYA01. The sequence continues at coordinate 2,467 of CAZRZQ010000024.1, read as the reverse complement.
GAGGGCTATCTTATGGGATATCTCAAAAGTATTCGAAGAAGTAACCGGTATTTCGTTTATACAATCGGAGCAAGCAAGCGATAGCGCCAGAGAAACAAAAAAATATAACTTTTCGCGACTAGCCTTAGCGTATCAGTCGCGATATTCATACTCCTCCAGTACAACCAAAAAAGATAACTCCGTCCAAATGGAATCTGGTCAAGCCAAAAAAGTATATGAACGTGTGGCCGAAAATGTGCGTGAGATGCTGGAACAAAGGAGGCCGGAAGAAGGAATTTTATTGCGAGCAGGCTTTTTAGGTTTAATAAAGAGGGAGCCAGAACAAGAAATAGTGGAGGTACGTGATAATAACGACTTCCTTAGTGAATTATTTACATATATATATGGCAGAATTTATATTAAAGATCCGAGGCAGTTTTTAAATCTAGTGGAAGCAGATCTTTTATCCCCATCTAAACCTAATTTTATCAGGCGGTTTGAAGACTCGTCAGATTGCAAAGGATTGAAGGAGGCGTTTTCTCGATATACCAACCAGCATCCAGTTGTAAATATGTTTCGAAGAGTCAGAAAACTTCAAGAATTTTCTTCAAAGCAAGAATCATGTCCGTGGGTTAAGGAGTTTGGTCCTCTTTTACTTACATTAGAGAACAATAAAGTGTTAGATTGGGGGAAACAATCTGATCTTAACGCGCTTGTGGGGTTTGTAAAAGAGATGGGTATGATAAATTTACCCACCATGTTCAAAGTTTACCAAGCATGTGTGAGCGCTGTTACTTTTGATGATTTACCTAAACACATCCTCGATGAAATAGAAGCAGTAGGCATTAGTATTAAAAAACCGGACGGATCCTGGAAATTTGATAACCCCCAAGCTCTGGTTATGCGATTAAAACAAATGCGCTTTCGTCTACAGACGGGTTTGATACGCGGTGAAGTGCCTAAGCGTGCATTCGATAGCGCGCTCGGTAATGAATTGTTTAAACATATTGTAGGAACAAATCAGTGGGAACGCCGTGATTCAGTTACACAGCTACTAAATTTAGCAGAGATGACACAAAAAAGCCATCCAGAAAAGATGGCTGCTCCACCTGCGCTTTGGGAAGAGATAAAAGTTGAGGAAAGTGTAAAAGGAGAAACAAAAGAAACAAGACATGAGGCATCTTTTGTCGTCAAAAAACGTAAAAGTATGGACGACGACACACAAGAAGAGACAAAGCATAAAGATGTTGAAGAACAGTTGCGAGCGGTCCTTGAGAGCGAGCGATTTGGTGCCGCGCGAGATATGTGTTTAGAATCTTTCGCGTTTATGGCAGAAGTTGGTGATAACATCAAATCATGGTGGGCTGAAGCGGCTAGATTATTAACTGAAGATATAGAAAGGCAAGAGAGAGATATTAAAATCAAGTTGGAAACCATAGAAACATCCGCAGATGGTGGTGATAACCCAAGCGCTAAAGCACTTAATAATAGAAAGAAACAGCTTGACGAAACAAAAAGTGCTTTGACTAAAATAAGATTAGAAGATGACGAAGATAAACAAACAAAAGAACAACTACAAAACATTCTTGAATTGCTATTTGTTACGATTAAAATTTCTAAAAAAATGCCGGATATTATTGATCAAGCATCTCATTTATTGATATATCAGTGCATGTCTGATGGTCAAAAAAGAACAATACAGGATGTCTTTCACAACCCACTCCAGACAACTAGAGAAAAAGTCCTGGCCATTAAAACGAGTTCTGATATGGTAACTGACTTGATATCTGAGCATTATTTAAACGTTGACCAAGATGGGGAGCGCACATATCACAGGCCGTTTGATAAGAATTTACGGCAGTATTTGTCCCAACGATGGTATCTTAAGACAGAAAAAAACGGACTTCGACCCATAGAGAGTTTAAGAAGAGAGTTGGTCTCTATTGAACAACAAGATGATGGCATAATGGAAAGTCAGGACGGAATTGAAGTACACATGGTACCAGCGCAGGGTTTACTCAAAGTTTATGCCGGTGACATTGGATCAGCCTGCTATAGTTCGAAGCATGATGGGTTGGCAAAAGGGGCATATCCTGGTTTACACGCACTTGTATATGTGACCGATAGAGGAAAAAACAATGAAGAGCTACGTGGCTCTACGCTACTTATAGAGACGAAACGTGCTCAAGACCAACTCCCCACACTTGTTGTGCGCGCCAACAACCCGAAACAATCTTTTATCGAACGCATTGATGCCGATCGGTTCGTTTTAAACTCGCTTTTGAACATTATAGAAATGGCACGGCGGATTAGAGCCGAGCGCATTAAGGACAATCCAAATTTACCGCCAAATCAGAAAAGACAGTGTGTGGCAGTACCACGTTCTGCAAGCGGTGCTTCATCCACAAATCGGCCCGCTGTTTATGACGCTTATCAAAAGTATTTTATTGCTTCACCGGAGGTAAAACGATATGATTTAGAAAATACT
>CAZRZQ010000023.1:13453-14310 GCA_964604585.1 uncultured Gammaproteobacteria bacterium | reverse complement strand
CGGCCATTCTAGATACTTCAATGTCATTGGCTAAACCATTGGTTACAGCGTAGATAACCGCGACTTGGTTGGCTACTTCCATTGGTTGGAACTGTGGTTGTTTCAAAATCTCGACCAATCTTTGACCAAGGTCAATTTGTCTCTTGGTATCTGGATCGAGGTCGCTTGCAAACTGGGCAAAAGCTTCCAGCTCACGGAATTGCGCCATGGAAAGTTTTAATTTACCAGCGACTTTTTTCATGGATTTTATTTGAGCCGCTCCACCGACACGAGATACGGAAATACCGATGTTCAAAGCGGGACGGATACCGCGGTAGAATAAATCGGTTTCAAGGAAGATTTGACCATCGGTAATGGAAATTACGTTGGTAGGAATGTAGGCGGTCACGTCGCTGGCCTGAGTTTCAATAATTGGCATTGCGGTGATAGAACCACCACCAGCTTCTTTGTTTCTTCGGCAGGCGCGCTCGAGTAGGCGTGAGTGTAGATAGAAAACATCACCAGGATAAGCCTCACGACCTGGTGGGCGGCGGAGTAACAAAGAAATTTCACGGTAAGCCCAGGCTTGTTTGGAGAGGTCATCATAGACACACAAAACGTCTTTGCCTTGGTCCATGAAGTATTCAGCCATAGCGACACCGGCGTAAGGGGCGATGTATGACAAAGCGGCTGGGTCAGAAGCACCAGCGATAACCACGATCGTGTAATCCATGGCGCCGGTCTCCTTTAGTTTCGCGACGATTCTTGCCACCTTAGATTCTTTTTGACCGATCGCAACGTAGACACAGATCATGTCTTTACCTTTTTGGTTGATAATAGCATCGATTGCGATCGCGGTTTTACCAGTCTGACGATCA
>CAZRZQ010000023.1:0-13443 GCA_964604585.1 uncultured Gammaproteobacteria bacterium | reverse complement strand
TGATAAGTTCACGTTGACCGCGACCAATTGGGATCATGGCATCGATCGCTTTAATACCAGTTTGCACTGGTTGGGTAACTGGTTCGCGAGTCATAACACCCGGGGCGATCTTTTCAATTGGGTAGAATTTCTTGGTTTTTAGTTCAGCTCCCCCGTCGACTGGCTGACCAAGGGGGTTAACAACACGGCCGATTAATTCCTCACCAACTGGTACAGACAAAATACGACCGGTACGTTTAACAGTGTCCCCTTCTTTAATGTGGGAGTATTCGCCAAGTATTACAGCACCAACCGTTTCTTCTTCGAGGTTCAAAGCAACACCAAAGACGCCACCTGGGAATTCCAACATTTCACTGGCTTGGGCTGAGGTTAGACCGGTCAAGCGGGCGATACCATCGCCGACGTCAGCAACGCGGCCAATTTCTTCGACTTCGACTTGTTTCTCGAAGGATTCAATATTTTTTCTTAATTCTTCAACAATGCGATTTATGGACATACGTTTATATTTATTTCTCTAATGATTTTTTTAATGATTTAATTTGTCTAATAATACTACCATCAAGGATTTTGTCGTCAGTCTTCAAGATTATTCCGCCGAGGATGGTTTCGTCTACTGTTTCCGTTAGTTCACTTTTACCATTCCAGATTTTTTCAATTTCAGTAATGATCTTTTTTGGTAAAGGACGGGCGGAAGTAACTTCTAAACTAACTACTCCTTCTTGTTTTTTGGTGTACTTGGTAAATTCATTAATAATATTTTCTACTTGGTTCAAACGGCCTTCTTTAACGAGGATTTTAACAAAGACAGTAATGACAGCACTAAGATCCTTACCGTGGAGTCCAGTAGCGGCTTGGTACAGGGCAATCGCTAGTTCTTTGTTCCGAGAAACACGCATAAATTATTTTTCAATCTTAGCAAGGCTTTCCTCAATTAGTTTCGCGTCCTTTTTGTCGTCAATTTTATCTCCCAAGACTTTTTGCAAAGCCTCGGCAACTAACGCGGCAGTTTCTTTTTTAATTTCCAAAACCATCTCTTCTTTGTCTAGTTTAATATTCTTCTTCGCCTGATCCACTAAAAGATTAATCTCTTTCTTGGCTTTTTCTTTCATTTCAGCAGTAATGATTTCGGTTTCGGCATTGGCTTTTTCCAAAATACGGTTGGCTTCAACTTTGGCCATGTCGATTCTTTCTTGGTATTTCTGTTCGCTCCGACCAAGATTTTCTTCGACTTTTTTGGCATTTTCAATGCTGTCGTCGATTAACTTGGCGCGTTCCCCCATCTTCTTGGTGATTGGTTTCAGAATAAGGTACCACAAGATGACAGCGACAACCGCGAAGTTAATGAGTTGGAAAGTAAACAATGTCCCATTAATTCCCAAGGATCCAAGGATGCCGGTATCGGCGGCCGCTTCAGTAGTCTCCCCGGCAACTTCTGGGGCCGGAGAGGCGTTAACGATTTCAATAAATTGCATATCTTTAAAATATTTTGACATAAACTTAGTTGGCTGGGGAGAAATACTCCCCAGCCGCAAAATTTACTTCAAAGTAAATACGACAACCAAAGCGTAAATGGCGATCGCTTCTGCAAAAGCCGCACCCAAAAGCATCGGAACAAACAACTTGTCCGCTGACTCTGGGTTTCTTCCAATAGATTCCATGGCTTTAGCGACCAAACGGCCGATAGCCAAGGCGGGGAAAAAGCCGCCGATTGCCATGGTCATACCCTTGGCAATAGTAACGATGGATTCGTGATCCATATTTTTACCTTTCTTGTGATAATCCAGGCGCAGGATTTGTTTTTGGAAAAAATTTTACCTCACCCAGTTACCACGATTAAAAGTTAAAGTTGAACCAATTCCCTTCTAACAGGTTCGACCCTAATTTTTAATGGGCTTCTTCATGCGCGCCATGTGGCTCACTCGACATGGTTGTAAGATAGACCAAAGTTAACATAGTGAATACCGCGGCTTGGATGAGACCAACCAAAAGTTCGAGCAACATGAACGGGGTAGGAACGAGAACACCGACCAGGCTACTGATGACGGTAATTAGGACTTCACCAGCAAAGATGTTGCCGAAAAGACGAAGGGAAAGGGACAAAACTTTGGAAAGTTCGGAAACGATTTCGATCAGACCAACAGCGACTTCAATGACAGCGGTAAAAACGCCGATCGGACCTTTTTTAAAGCTTTTAACTAAAGTACCAAGCTGGATAAACTTGTTGAGGTGGGTAAAGAGTCCGACAGTGAAAAAACCGAAGAGGTGGGAAGAAACTACGGCAACTAGGGCCATGGCGACAGTTAGGTTGAGGTCAGTATTAGCCGGGCGTAACAGCATATTGTGGCCCCAGGTAATACTGCCAGTGCCAGGAAGTAATCCCAACCAGTTAGAGAGTAAAATAAAAAAGAAAACCGAGCCCACGATGGGTAAAAATCTCAAGGTCTTCTTACGGTTACCGGTGACTTGGTCAAAGTAGCCAAGTAAAATTTCTAGGAAATATTCAATAAAATTCTGGGTGCCGCGCGGTTTAAGGTGGATATTCCTTTTAACAATTATCCCAAGAATTAAGAAAATTAGTGTGGCCAAAGAGGCATTGACCATCGTGTTGGTCACAGGTAGGTTGCCGATTTGGAACAGCACTTCTGGCGCTAGGGTTGGAATATGAAACTCCATAATTATTCTTTTTTAGTTGGTTTGTCCCACTTCTCGTTTAATTTCTTGTATTGTTCGCCGTAGTCAGTTGCTTTACGGCGGATTAAGCGGTAAGTAATGTAGGCGGCGAGAGCAAAACCGAGAGCGGTCAGCCAAGGAGTCGTACCGTATTTTTCATCTAAATATTGGCCTAACATCGCTAACAAAACGACCGGGACAGCAATGGAGGCACCGAAGTCTCCAATGATCCGGAAAGCGAATAAATAGTACTCGCGGGATTTGTCTTTCTCGTTTTTGTTATCCATAGTTTTAACGCCCATATTCTACAGCAAAATCCCTTGAACGTCAAGGGACTAAAAAATTTCCGCATGGGAATAATTGGCTATACTTTAAACAATATATGACTATTGTCCTCTACTTGGTTTATAATCTTTTCAACTGTCATTTTTTTAATTTCCGCGATTTTTTTTGGTACCTCTTCTACCATCCATGGCTCACACCTTTGCCCGCGGTAGGCCTGGGGGGCGAGATAAGGGGCGTCTGTTTCGATTAACATCCTGCCCGGCGGACATTTTTCGATCACTTCAATTAGTTCCAATTGTGGTTTGGGATCGGTCTTCTTTGGTGGGAAAGTGACAATACCAGTAAAGCCAAGGTACAGGCCGAGATCGAGATACTGCTTGGCATTCTGCCAATTGCTGGTATAACAATGAACCACGCCGTGGTGACGGGGGGCTAAAGATTTTAGAAGGTCGATCATTTGTTCGTGGGCGTCACGGACATGGATAACCAAAGGAAGGCCGTGCTCTTTAGCAAAATGGTATTGCGCGATGAAAATATGCTTTTGTTTATCTAAAATTTCTTCTCGGTTTTTATCTTCTGGAATATGGTATAAATCTAAACCGCATTCACCGACCCCAATTACTTTTTTAGATTTTGCGAGTTCACCGTAGTAATTCTCGTCAAATTCTTCTTCGCGAGATTTAAAAATTGTCTCTTCTTCATCTACCTCGCAAGAAGAAACATGGATTGGGTGCAACCCGATCGTGGCGTAGATATTGTCATACTTCTCGGCAAATTCTACCGCTAAGCGGCTAGTATCTTTTTGCGTGCCAACGGTGTTTAGGCTAATCCCCTTTTCTTTACAACGTTTTATGACTTCTTTGTAGTCATCTTTGTATGCCTGGAACTGAATATGGCAGTGGGTATCTAACATAATTACATTAAACCATTAACCGTACTTTGGAGGGCGCGGATCGCTTCCGGAATTAAAGGCCATAAGATGGAGGCAATATTTACGGTGTAAGGCGCGACCACAGAATGAGCAAGGGCTTCCATGAAACGATCGCTGACTGGGAAACGGGCGATGAAGTAGAAAATTAAGCCGAGAACGATTGCTCCCTCCAGAATTCCGAAGACTAGACCGAGTAGCCGATTGATCGAGTTAATAAACGGCAGACGAGTTATTAGACTTAATACCTTATCGATTAGCCAGAAAACTAAACCGACAATCCGGTTGATAAGGAAAAAAGCAATTACAAAAATTAAAACCTTGGAAAAGTTTGGCGACCAGTGTGTGACACCCATGAGCCAGTTCGCAACTGGTTCATAATACCGAAAAGCAAGATAAGCACCTAGTACTGTGCCGACGAGTGATCCCAAAGTATGGACCAAGCCAAACCACAAACCAAAAAGACCAAACGCGCCAATGATAATGAGTAGGACGATGTCAAAGAATGACATAGGTTTTAAGTTAAACGAGGAAATAATGCCTCCCCTTTATTAATTTTATTACCCACGACTATTTCCATCCATTGTTGAAGTTCACCCAATGGTTTCCCGATTTCGGTTGCGACATCTAAACCAAGTTGGCTAATAATCTTTTCCGCGGTCTCTGGGATAATTGGCCAGACCATTATGGCGATATGTCGTAAAGCTTCGCTTAGGTGGTAAAGCAAGTTGTGAACTTCTTCCAGTTTCCCAGCCTTGGCTTTGGCCCAAGGCTCTTCGTCGGAAATGATCTGGTCACAGTGAGAGATAAATTTGTTAACCGCTTCGAGAGCTAGGTCAAAACGCCACTTTTCCATACTGGCAGTGTAAGTTGGCCAGATTTCTTTGGTAAGAAAATCGATTAAATCTTGTCTTACTTCGGTTACTGCCGGTGCTTTGGAATCGCTGTATTTCTCAACCATGGTTAAAACCCGGCTGGTAAAGTTACCGATGCCGTTCGCCAATTCCGCGGTGTAGCGTTCTTTAAACTTTTCATGGCTAAAGTCTCCGTCGTTGTCAAAAGGAATTTCGCGCATGAGGAAGTATCTGACCGGCTCAAGTGGATAGGTTTGTATTAATTCTAAGGGGTTAATAACATTACCGATGGATTTGCTAATCTTTTTACCGTTCAAAGTAAGCCAGCCGTGGACACAGATTTGTTTGGGTAAATCGACTCCAGCGCTCATGAGCATTGCTGGCCAAAGCAAAGAATGGAAGCGGTTAATTTCTTTGCCAATAACATGGGCATCAGCCGGCCAAAATTCTTCAAATAATTTAGTGTCGTCACTCCCCCAGCCCAAAGCGGTAATGTAGTTGGTAAGAGCATCGAACCAGACATACATGACTTGGGTGTCGTCTCCGGGGACAGGAATGCCCCAAGGCAACTTGTCATAAGCCCGCGAGATGCTAACATCCTCAAGACCGCTTTTTAAAATGTTTTTCATTTCGTTAAAGCGGATACTTGGATAAACAAAATTGGGATTTTGCTCAAACAAGAACTCTAGTGGCTCTTGGTATTTAGACAAACGGAAAAAATAGTTTTCTTCTGTTACAAGTTCTGGTACGCGATCGTGGTCGGGACATTTTCCGTCGACTAGGTCTTTTCCAGTTTTAAAAGCTTCACAGCCGTAACAATACAAGCCAGAATATTGTTTTTTGTAAATATCTTCGCTCTCTAAAGCGGCTTCCCAGAATTTCTGGGCTCGGTTCATGTGACGTTCTTCGGTGGTCCGGATGAAATCATTGTTAGAGATGTTCCAGAGATCAGCGAGCCGAGAAAATTCCGCCGACTTCGTGGCGGCATAGGCGCTAACTTCCTGGTTGTTTTCCTTCGCTGTTTTAAACATCTTTTGGCCGTGTTCGTCAGTACCGGTAAGAAAATATACCTCTTTGCCAAGAAGACGCTGGTAGCGGGCCATAACGTCGGTATAGAGCAATTCTAGAGCGAAGCCAATGTGTGGGTCAGCGTTGGCGTAAGGGATGGCGGTGGTTAAGTAGTATTTATCTTTAGGCATATTAAATATTAGCAACAACAATTACAAATTCTCCTTTGGTATTCATAGATTGTTTTTTAATTTCGGATATATTACCACGGTAGATAGTTTCAAACTTTTTTGTTAGTTCGCGGCCAATAACCAATTGTCGGTTGGGTTCTAAAACTTTTTCTAAATCGGTTAGGCATTTTTCAATCCGGTGGCCAGATTCAAAGAACACGACGGTATGTTCAGTTTTAGCCACTTCTTCAAAATATTTTTGTCGTTTGTTTTTATGGGGTGGAAACCCCATAAAGGTAAAGCGGTCGGTCGGAAACCCGGAGACAGATAAAATAGCCGCGAGAGCAGAGGGGCCAGGGATGGGAAAAATATCTAGGTTGCCAAAACTTTTCACCAGGTCGCTTACCAACTGGTTACCGGGGTCAGAGATGCCGGGTGTACCAGCGTCGGTGACTAAGGCCAGATTTTTACCTTCCTCAAGCAAAGATTTAATTTCGTTGGTTTTCCGGGTATCACTATGATGATGATAACTTAAAAGCGGTTTACTTATCTCATAACGATCAAGCATATTCTTGGTGACACGGGTATCTTCACAGAGGATTATATCCACGGATTTTAAAGTTGACAAAGCACGAAGGGTGATATCTTCGAGATTGCCAATTGGAGTTGCTATGATATATAGTTTGCCAAGCATAATGGACTGTATTTTAACAAAATACTTATTAATTAGCAAATTAAAAGAGCGCTAGCTAAAAGCCAGCGCTCTTTTTCAAACACCTTAATTATTCCATAACAATGGCCTGGGTTGGACAGGCATCGACCGCCATCTGAATCGAATCAGGATCGTCACCAGTGGGGTTTGTTACCTTGACCTTGCCGTCGTCAGTCATTTCAAAGGTGTTAGGACAAAGCGCGGCACAGGTACCACAACCAATACATTTTTCTAGGAGTATTTTTGGTATTTTAGCCATAGTATTTTTCTTGGTAAAATCTTAATAATTCTTCAATTTCTGGTATAGCCTCTTTATTAAAGACGCCTACCTTTAATTTTTTTTGTAGATCTTCCAGAGTTTGTGATCCTTCTAACACCGCCTCTTCAATGTCGTGGTCAGTAATATTTAGATCTTTGTCTATAACTTTAGCTCCGGCTGTCACCACCCGATTATGTTGGCCGGTTTGGCGGAAGTAATCATTGATCGCCGCTTGCAAGGCCTTATCCCCCAGAACTGAGCAATGGACCTTGCGATCTGGAAGCCCACCTAAACGATCCAAGATATGTTGTGGTTTAATTTTTAAAGCTTCATCAACTTTCATGCCACCATTTTCTATTAGCATTTCACTCAAGACCGAGGTGGAAGCAATGGCACTGCCACAACCGAAAGTCCGCCAACGGCAGTCTTTGATTGTATCCGTTTTAGGGTCTATTTTAAGCCAAATAACCATTTCGTCTCCACAAGCTGGTGAGCCAACGCGGCCCATGGCGTTGTGTTTAAACTTGTCCTCCTCGCCATAACGCATAAAATTGCGTGGGTTGAAAAAATGATCGCGGACCAAATCCGAATACAACCATCCCCCGCCGGTACGATCACGGATGTCTACTTGTTCTTTTAGGTTGTCTATTTTAGTGACTTTTTTTGGCATACTGGCTTTTTTTGTATTCGGCGTGTTGTTTCTCCAACAGACGGACCGGACTAATTTCTCGTAACTGGGAAACAATTTTAGGTAAGTATTTTAAAACGTAATCCACGTCGGCTTTGGTATTGCAATGCCCAAAAGTAAAACGTAAACTGCCGTGGGCATATTCATATGGCAAACTAATGCTGGTTAGAACGTGAGATGGCTCAAGGGATGTTGAGGTGCAAGCTGAACCGGTCGAACACATTATTTTGTGTTCATCTAAATATAATAATAAAGCTTCTCCCTCGACGTCCAGAAAAGTAACATTCAAGTTATTTGGTAAACGTTGGTCATTTAGTTCTGGCCCATTGAGGTGAAGGTTGGGAATCTTCTCCTGTAGTTTTTTCCACAAATAATCTCGAAGACCAGCAACACGCCCAGATTCTTTTTCCTTTTCTTTTTGCGCTAATTCCAAAGCTTCAGCCAGTCCAACTATACTAGGCACGTTTTCAGTGCCGGCGCGCAGACGTCTTTCTTGGGCACCGCCTGTAATTAGAGGCTTTAGTTGGACGCCGCGGCGGACATATAACAGACCAACACCTTTGGGCCCGTAGAGCTTGCTACCGTTTAGGGTGAGAAGATCGACGTGTAATTTTTCTACATCGAGGTCAAGATACCCAGCGGCCTGGCAAGCGTCAGTATGGAAAAATGGATAAGTAGTATTGTGGGCTTTGCGGTAACGCAATAATTCACGGCCAATTTCCGCGATCGGTTCAATCGTGCCAATCTCGTTATTGGCGTACATGATTGTAATTAAAATTGTATCCGCACGAATCGCTTTAATTACATCTTTAACATTAACTAGCCCGGTTTTATCTGTTTTAACATAGGTGACTTCATAACCTTGCCGCTCTAGGTCTTCAAGGGGGTGCAAAACAGCATGATGCTCGATCGGAAGGGAAATAATGTGTTTTCCTTGTTTTTCATGAGCGCGGGCAATACCGTAAATAGCCAAGTTATCTGACTCAGTTCCACCACCGGTGAAGATAATATTCTCTGGCAAGGCGTGTAAGACGCCAGCAATTGTTCGACGAGCGTCGTTAACGGCACCGTTGGCAATGCGGCCAGCCTCATAGATAGCCGAGGGATTACCAAAGTATTTAGCAAAGTATGGTTCCATGGACGCCAAAACCTCTGGCCGCAAGTAGGTTGTTGCGGCATGATCAAGGTAGACAGAGCGAATTTTAGCGCTAGTTTTTTCCATGGATTACATTTTTGGCAGGCCAACCTTGGCTAAAACACTATTTAATTCTTTATTTAGTTTGGTCATAGCAATGGTGATGCAATACTTATTATTATGTTCACATCTCCTATCAGTACCAGCACAAGGAGTAAGTTGACAATGGTCGTCCATCGCATCCATGATTTTCTTTAAATTTATTTTATTGGCCGGCATAGCTAGTTTATATCCCCCCTTCATACCGTGGGCGGAGACAATTAATTTTCCTAAACGCAATTTACGCGCAATTTTTTGTAAGAACAAAAAAGAAATTCCGGCTTCTTTGGCAAAGTCTTGTAAACTTAAATATTTGCCAGGGCTCTTAGTCAAACGTTTTAAGAGCTGAACGGCGAGGTCGGTCTCCTTGCGTAGTACGAGCATAGGGATTTTAGTTAAATAGGCAAAGTGAAATTAATATTTTTATTATTTTCGGTACTAGATTTCACAACCGGCTGGAAATTTACCGCGAAGGGCGTAACTTCGCCAGCCAAAGTTTTGTAGAAAAGCTGGCTGTTGGTGAGACCGAAGTCATAAATTTCTTTGGTAATTTTAACATCCTGTTCACAGTATTTTTTAATCTCTTCAATCTTACCTTCCTTCCACCAGCGAATGGCTTGCAGTCCGTCCGCACTTTTCTCTACACCATCTAGGGTGGCGAGCGCCAGGTCGTTTAGTTTTAAACGGATGCCGATACTTTCTTTAACCACTGCCATGATATCTAAATGAGAGAAAGTTAAAAGGTCGCCGGGGTAATAATTGTTAAGGACCGGGAGGTCGAAATGCGTGCTGTTATAGCCGATGACGCGATCGGATTTTTCAAAAATCGGCCAAAGTTGCGCCAGTTCGCTTTCAGTAAAACTCTGGTAGAGTCCGGTATCTGAGCGATACAAAGAAACTACGGACACCCGCAGTTTTTTGAAGTCATTGTCGACTTCGGCAAAAGAATTCTGTGTTTCAATGTCAAAAACTACTTCGTAGCCCATAATAATGTACCTATATGGTATGAGATAACTTAAACCTTGTCAAGAGTGGATAAGAATTCAGATATTTTGATTAATTTCGCCCCTTCTTCACCCCGTTTTTTGTATTCTAAGGATTCCTCCGCGACGGTTTTCTTCGAAATTACTAAACGATTAGGTATACCGATGAGATCAGCATCGGCGAACTTCTCACCAGCGGTCGAACCTTCGCGGTCGTCATAGAGGACATCGGCTCCTTCGCCTAATAAAGAATTATATAGCTCCTCAGCAGTCGAACGAGCTGTCTCATCATTGCCTAAGATAACCAGATGGTATTTAAATGGTGCCACGCTTTCCGGCCAGATTATACCTTTGTCATCATGGCCGACTTCGACTAATGTACCCATTATTCGTGATGGGCCCATTCCGTAACAACCCATTTCGGCTAAATGTTCTTTTCCTTCTTTGTCGGTGTAAGAAAAACCGAAAGGTTCGCTAAAACGAGTTCTCAGTTTAAAAATATTACCCACCTCAATCCCCTTTTCTTCTTGTAAATCCGTATCGCCACATTCGGGACAAGCCTTCTGCTCTTCAATGATCTCCTTATTAATTGCTACACGGCATTTAGAACAGAGATAAACAGTATCCTCACCACTAGCGCAGAGAGTCTGGAATTCGTGGGAATATTTACTAAAAACCCCACCCGAAGCAAAAGTTAGGACAGTTTTTTCACCCAAACCTAACCGTTCATATACTTTAAAATAAGCTTGTTTAACTTTTTCGTAATAAGTATCAAGATCGGCTTCGTCAACGTGAAAAGAATACAAATCTTTCATGTTGAATTCTCTGCCCCGTAAAATACCACTTTTAGCTCGCGGTTCATTCCTAAATTTGTTTTGGATCTGGTAAACCGCTTGGGGCAAATCCTGGTAAGAAAAGACGTATTTTTTAACCAACGGCGTTACAATCTCCTCGTGGGTGGGATTAAGAAAATATGTCGCCTCACCCGGGCCAGTAGTACGAAAGAGAATATCCATGTTGTCACGTCCAGTAATTTTGTAATTTTCTTCTTGGGTTAAGGTTGGCATGAGAATTTCATTACCACCGACAGCATTCATTTCTTCACGGATAATGTTTTGGATTTTACCCAACACACGCAGGCCGAGTGGTAAATAATTGTAAACCCCGGCCATTTGTTTGGAAATATACCCCGCCTGGATTAAAAACTTGGCGTTGATACTATCTTCATCGCTAGAAATGGTTTTACTGGTTTTTCCGAAAAGCTTGGAATAACGCATACAAAGAAGTTTAAAAACATGGCTAAATTATACTAGAAAGTGATGGATTAGTCAAAAAACCTAAAAGAGAAAGCCAATTTTTATACACAAAAAATTGTTGACATTAGAGAAAATTTCTGCTACACTTTTTGACTGCTCTTTTAAAAGTACACCGAGGTGAGCTTTAAGTTGAGGTGATAGGCCAATTTAAAGCTCCCCTCGGAATGGGTTCGAGGTGTGAGAGGTTATAATAGTAGACGACGGAAAGGGTACCCCGCTATGGCTGTGGCGGAGCACCACCACTGTGACGCGGTCGTGATCGGCTGTACGGACTACCGGACTGAGATCCCCATGGACGGTGTCCTCAGGGAAAACCGTCACTTCGTGAGGGATCGAGTTCTCCTCCCGGGCATCGCTCGCGACCTGGCCCAGAGCCACCGAGAGGCATTCGGAGCTGCCCTGCTGGACAAGATCGTGTCCGTCATCGATGGACACCACCCCGATGAGGTCCTCATCTTCACCCACGACGACTGTCTGGCCTACGGCGGGCGCGTCTCATTCTCCTCGCCCGAGGAAGAGAGAGACGTTCTCACTGAGGATCTCTACCGGGCAACTGAAGCGATCAACAACCGCTTCCCTGCGGGTAGCGGTCCGGTCTTCCGGATGTTCTTCATCCGGGATACGGAAAGCGGTTCGCCAGTCGCCTACGAGGTCCACTAGGGCCTCAACCCACTCTGCCCATTTCCGGGCCGACCCCCAACGAGGCCCGGCGTCGGTCGTTCTTCGGCTCCGAGTCTCGAAAAGATATATAATTCTATATATTTTTTCGAGAGCCGAAGAACAAATGTACTTTTAAGATGCAGTAAAACACTCCCTTTTGGGGAGTGTTTTAGTTATCCTAAATAATTTTAATTTGTTTAAAGTAAAATAAAAATCAACCAAACTGTAGCTAAAATAATCCGGTACCACCCGAATCCTTTAAACGTGTGGTTTTTAATGAATTTAAGAAGAAATTTAATAGCGAGGAGAGCGACTAGGAAAGAAACGACAAATCCTATACTAAGGGCGATCCACTCATCTTGGCTAAAGGCTAAACTACTTTTCATTAAATCTAGACCGGTGGCAGCCGCCATAGTCGGTACAGCTAAGAGAAAAGAAAACTCTATTATAGTTTTTCGATTTAATCCGAGGAGTAATCCACCTATCACCGTGGCAGCCGAACGAGAAACACCTGGTATGACCGCCAAAGCTTGGAAAATTCCTATTAGCCCAGCTTGTTTGTACGAAATGTTTTCGAGATCATCTTCGTTCATGTTTTTCTTCTTCGCATACCAATTTTCGAAAATAATCATTAGGATGCCACCAGCTAACAATGCTATTAACACAACTAAAACATTCCCCAGCAGAAAACTCTTGACTATTTTGTATAGCGCCAAACCAATAATGGCCGTCGGGATAAAGGCAGTTAAAACTTTCAAGTACAAAGTACGGCTGGCAAAGATTTTTTTCCAATACAAAACAACGACAGATAAAATGGCGCCTAGCTGAATAGCGATCTCAAAACTTTTCCAGAATTCGCTGGAAGGAATCTTTAGTAGTTCAGACGTCAGGATGAGATGGCCGGTAGAAGAGATTGGTAAAAACTCGGTAATACCTTCAACTATACCGAGAATGATGGCATAAATAATCATAAATTAAATTTTTCAAAATGTAATTGGCTTTTGTTTACACCAAGTGCTTTGACCTCGTTCAAAAGTTTTTTAGTCATGGCCGCTGGTCCACAGAGATATACATCGCGCTCTTTTAAATCCGGCACTAAACGGGCAATCTTTTCTCGATCAATGTTCCCCTTCTCTCCGGAAAAGTTTTCTTCCCCGCTTAAGACATGGAAAACTTTTAAATTAGGAAATTTAATTTTTAATTCTTCTAATTCGTCTTTAAAAATAATTTCGTTCTCAGTACGGTTGCCATAAAGTAATATTACATCTTGTTGTTTTTTAACCAAGACATCTATTAATGAACGAAGGGGCGTAATTCCGACGCCACCGGCCGTTAGTAGGAACTTGCCACTTTGGGCAAAATTAGCCGTAAAGACACCGTGCGGGCCTTCAATGGTAACTTTGGTACCAGCCTTAAGATCACGAAGGCGAGTGGAAAAATCTCCCAGATTTTTTACCGTAATCCGAATATATTTTCCGTTCGGGGCGGCCGAGTAAGAAAAGGGATGTTTCTCCAACCAAAACCCTGGCTGGAAAAAACGGTAAAAAGCAAATTGGCCAGCTTCAAAATTGTATTCCCCCATTCTCTTACCCGTAATGTAAACAGAAACAGTCGAGGGGGTTTCTTGAACCACTTTTTCAACGATAAAATCGTGTTTCCAGAATAAAAAGGCCGGG
>CAZRZQ010000022.1:0-15178 GCA_964604585.1 uncultured Gammaproteobacteria bacterium | reverse complement strand
TAAAATCTGAGGAGTGGCTCGCAAGGAATAAGTATTCTGTATCGGTATATTAGTTTCTAGTACATCACCGTTATCTTTCATTTTTTTCTGCAAATTACTCCGTACCTCTTCGAGCTTGCGCGCGTCCCACACTAATTTACTCCCTTTTAAAAGTTTAAGTAAATTTTTAGCTACAGCAATTTGACCAGGATGCGGCTTAACCTTGTGGCCGGCCGGATGGAATGGCTCTAAGGAACCGAGTAACCCTTCGATGCTCAAAGCACTAATAATTTCTGCCTGAAATTCCAAATTCCAGACATCATGAATTTGCAATCCACCCACGCCCGTCATCATGGTGGTTCCGTTAATTAAAGCTAGGCCTTCCTTAGCATCGAGCTCAATTGGTTTCAAGCCTTCGTTTTTAAAAGCTTTCGCCGAAGCCATGATCTTCCCTTTGTATTCTACCTTGCCCTCTCCCATTAAAGTTAACGCTATATGCGCAGAGGGTGTTAAATCACCACTAGCCCCAACCGATCCCCACTCTGGTATACAAGGATGTATTCCTTTGTTTAATAAATCAAGCAACAAGTTTACCGTAGTCAAACGCACCGCCGAGCAACCCTTGGCAAAAGCATTGATTCTTAATGTCAACGCCGCCCGTACCTCTTCTCGACTAAATAACGGGCCAACATTGGCCGAATGACTGCGGATTAAATTATGTTGTAACTGACTCTGATACTTTGTCGGAATTAAAACTGAAACAAAAGGGCCAAAACCAGTTGTTACCCCGTAAACAATTTTCTCTTCTTTAATCCACTTTTCGAGCATCTCTCTTGAAGCGCTAATGCGCCTTTCTACCTCTTTGTTCAAAAAAACCTTTTCCCCACCCCTAGCTACACCTACCAACTGCTCCGGTGTTAGACCTAACCCTTCTAAAACAATTCCAGCTCGTGCTTTCATACTATAATTTATTAAAAGACAAAATCCTTTCTAAAGAGATTACCGTCTGACCATTTTTTAAAGGTAATTTATTTGCGATTATTCGAATGGCATAGGCCAAAACTACTCCCGCCAACTGAGCCGCTCCGCCAATTTGAGGCCAGGTATACAATGTCTTACCAATTTCCCTCGTTGAACTAAGCATGCGCGGGGCAATATTTTTTACTCCAAGAATTTTGTTTATTAACATCGCTTTCTCTGCCTGCGTCATAGTAGCAATATTATTTAAGCTTCTTTCATTTACTCGTCCGGACCAAATCTTTGCCGAGGGATTCAGATCATACCTTTCGACATCCAGAATTACCCCGTCGCCATTATCCGTCGCCATCAAAACTGGTATCTTTCTCCGACGAGCTTCTAAACGTAACGCCACTTTCATTTCTATACTGTCTATGGCGTCAACTACAATCTTGATTTTCCTCCCTTTGTCAAAAAAACCTTTTATTGTATCTTTCGTTAGCCCTTCACGATATAAAGTAAGCTCCGCATAAGGATTTAATCCGTAAATATCGTGAGCGACACAATCTGTCTTATATTTTCCAATTTTATCAAAAGAAATTCGTAAACGGTTAATATTGGAAGCAGAAACCACGTCCATATCTGCCAACTTTAAGTATTTACCTCCACCCTGCAAAACCGTTGATAACGCCGCGTGGCTACCAACCGAAAGCCCAGCAATTCCAACTGGAAAATTATAAAATATTTTTTGTTCGCTGCTAGTAATTAAATTTCTGTTCCGAGAGGTTCGTAATTCCAAGTGTTCCTTTTCATCTAAAAAATGTACTAATTTCTTTTTTTCTTGATAATAAACCCACTTTCCAACTTTTAAATAACCATCTTGAAAATCAAACTCTTTTATAAAAGCTTCTTTTACTTTCGCCATCTTCACTCGATCTTCTCTTAAATAAGGGTGTCTGACCGCAACTAATTCTTCTAGTTGATCTTTAATCAAATCACAAACTTCAACCCCGCTCGATTTTATGGTCTTGAGTATTATTTTACGATCTATTTTTAGATCAAATAAAATCGGCTTCATAAAATATTATAAATACATTATACCACTTTCTGATTAATTATTCACTACAAACATCGACGCCGATCGCCTCACTCATATTTTTAAACCCGTCTCGCTTTAAAAATCTAGTTAACTGACGGTTAATCGTACGAACAAAAGCTGGACCATTATATATAAATCCTGTAAAAATTTGCACCGCGCTCGCCCCTAATCTAATTTTTCGATAAGCATCTTCCGCACTTAGTATCCCCCCTAAACCAATTATTTTTAATTTCCCTTCGCTCTTCTTGTAAATATATCGTATTATCTCATCACTTTTTTTCTGGACAATCAGGCCAGAGATGCCACCCGGATGATTAAGTTTTTCCGTCGAAGACTTAAACTGAATTCCCTGGCGATTTTTAACTAAATTAGTAGCAACAATTCCAGTTATACCATTTTGTAAACAAGCATCGATTATCGGATCCAAATCAGTAAACGACAAATCTGGACCGATCTTAAAAAATATCTCTTTAACACAAACTATTTCTTTTTTCTTCAAGGCTACCGCCTTGATTAGATCAACAATAAAAGTAACTTGGGTAAAATGATTACAGCTGGCCACATTCGGGCAACTAACGTTAAAAGTTATGTAATCAGCAACAGGTGCTAAGGTCTCAAATGTTTTTAAGTAATCGTTTATCATTTCTTCCAAAGGAACATCAACGGTTGGAGCAATGCTAAGGCCATACGGAATATCCCGTTGAGACACCTTTAACAATTTCTGTTTCGAAACCTGCGCCCCCAAATTGTATAATCCATAATAAACAATCAGACCCGTATCTTCTGTGATACGCCAAAGTCTTGGTTTGGGATTCCCCGGAACCGGCCGATTAGTAATTGACCCGATCTCGGCGAATCCGAAACCCAAGGCGGGATAAAATTCCAAGGCTTCAACTTTTTTATCAAAACCAGCAGCTAAACCAACCGGATTTTTAAGTTTTAAACCACCCAATTTTGTTTCGAGAACAGACGATGACTTACCTAAAAATAAAGCCAGAGCTCGGCGTACTAATCTATTCCTACCAGCCCAACCCATTAAATGAACAACAAAATTATGAACCTTTTCCGGATCAAACCGAAAAAAAATGGGTCGAATGATTTTTTCGTAAATCATAAAATGTTATACCTACATCTCATCGACTGTCTCGATGGTCAAGACGCTGAGAGTGTCTTTAATCGTATCGCGGGCCGCGAGCGAAAGTGCTAAACGAGCGCGCCCCAATACCGGATCGTCGGTGTTTAAGACACTATGTTTGTTATAAAAATCATTAAAACATTGTGCTAAATCAAAGGCGTATTTCGCGACGACCGAAGGATTATAATTCTGCCAAGCTTTTCTTGTTACTTCTTCGTAAGAAGCAATCATCAATAATAAATTCTTTTCTTCGTTTTCTTTTAAAGCCGTATAATCAATCTCCAATTGAACCAGCCCTTCTGTTTTGGCCTTCCTCTCCAAACTATTAATACGGGCCACAGCGTATAAAATATACGGCGCGCTAAATCCTTCAAAACTAACCGCCTCCTTTAAATCAAAAACTATCACCTTCTTAGCCTCATGTTTTTGCATTGTAAATTTTAAAACTGCCAGAGCCATGGTCAGGGCTGTATTTTCCACTTTTTCTTCAGACCAATCAGCATGTCGCGGTTCGATCTCTTTTTTTAAATACTTCTTCACTTCATCTCGCAAATCTTCATACAAAACTACATTACCCTCACGGGAAGACATCTTGCCACTTGGTAAAGTCACCAATCCACAACCAATATGCGTCATTTTATTCTTAAACCCGTATAGTTCTAAAATTTTAAACATCTGTTTAAAATAAAACTCTTGTTCTGAACCAGTAACGTTGATACTTTCAACTACATCAAAGTTATCAAATTTCTCATGGGCCAAAGCCAAGTCACTAGTTAGATATACTCCGGCCCCAGTTGCTTTACGGAGCAAAGCAATATCTAGACCATACTTTTCTAAGTCGATAATTAAAGCTCCCCGCTCACCAACTTCGGCGATCTTCTTCTCCAGCAATTCATCCACGATGGCCTGGCCTTTATCTTTTATATCGCTTTCATAAATAATTTTTTCGTGTCTGGTCCGAAGCTCCTCATTGATTTTTAAGAAACCTTGCATGCTCCAGTTGCGTGTTTTATCAAACAACGTCATCACGTCCGGTTCGCGGGCTTCCAATTTCTGTTGTAATTCGTCGAGCTCTGGTCGAACTTCCTCCTCATGCTCTTTGATATATTTACTGGCTTCGGTATAAACCTCGCCCAACCATTTTTGCGGGTTATCCCCCGGAATCTCATCCGGATGAAATCTCTTTATCCCCCACAAACACTTTACGACATGGGCGCCAAAATCATTAATGTAATTTATCGGGATAATGTTAAAATTCGCCTTACGAAAAATCTGCACTAAAGCGTTACCGATACAAGAAATGCGTAAATGTCCGATATGAAATTCTTTGTGAGTATTGTTAGAAGGATATTCAATAAGCACTTTTTGACTTTGGCCAGCCTCAAAAAAACCAAGTGCATCCCCCTCTTTTTTTAATCCTTCCAAGACTATTTCGGCCAACCGGCTAGTATTTAAATAAAAATTAAGATAAGGGCCAAAAGCTTGTGCTTTCGTTATAAGTGGATCACTAACGGCTTTAAACTTTTCTTCTAAATCTTTTGCTACTTCTACTGGATTTCCCCCCTCTTGTTTGGCGATCCCAAAGCAACCAAACGCCAAATCCCCCATTTCTGGTTTTGGTGGAATACTAAATTCTATCTCACCTTACACACCTAAAATTTTTAGATGTTCCTTCAAATTGTTAGTGTATTCGATAGACATAGTATTATTCGCAAAGTCTAGCTTCTAAAACTTTAGCTGGTTCGATATATTTCAAGACCTTAACTTCATAATAGGCCTGCCGTTCCGGTTCTAACAAAGCAGTATTAACATACTCTTTTTTACTCAATCCCACGTCGGCGATTATTTTTATAATTGGTTTACCCAAATAACAATCAGGTAATTTTTTCTTTAGATCTTTCACCTCTCCAGCATCAAAATATACCGGCAAACCATTTATAAATTTTATCTCACCAGTCGCCGAATCAATTACCGGCATTTCACCTGGACCACCGGTATAACCGGCGCTTACTTTTAAGATAACCGAAGGTTGCTTATCAGTACTATTTGTTAATTGATTCAAATCTCTAGGCCCAGTCACGTCAACCAAACTACAACCACTTATAATTATTACGCCGACAAGCAAAAATAATAAATACTTTCTCATAATATTAAATTACTTTTACAAAGAAACGACTTCCTTTTTGTAAAACATCCCCTGGTTTTACTATTGTCTCGAATCCCTCAACTTTTTGGTCATTCAACCTTACCCCGCCCTGTTGGATCACTTGTCGTGCCTCAGATTTGCTACTGGTTATTTTTGACTCGATTAAAACCGTGATAACGTCATAGCTCGACGGTTTCACTTCTGGCATGTCTTCTGGCTTCTCCTTGCCACTAATCACCTTTGAAAAATGCTCTTTGCCTTGTTCGGAGGCTGATTCACCTAGAAAACTTTTTGTCACCTCAAAAGCAAGACGGAGTTTGAGATTGCGTGGATTTTCACCCTCAGCCATAGATTTCTCCAATACTTTAATTTCTTCCATAGAGACTTTCGTACATAATTCAAAACCACGCAATATCATTTCGTCGCTCCAACTCATAACTTTACCAAACATATCTTCCGGGCTATCCGACATGGCAATCATGTTGCCCTCTGATTTCCCCATTTTTTTGCCAGAATTATCTACCAATAATTTTAAAGTTAATACAAATTTCTCTTTATTTTTTATTTCTTTCATCAAATCTCTCCCCGCTAACATATTAAAGGTCTGATCGTTTCCACCAACTTCACCATCTACATCCATGGCCACGGAGTCATACCCTTGCATGAGAGGATACATAAATTCATGTATGTAAATCGGTTTGCCTTCTTTAATTCGCTCCTGAAACATATCCCTTTCCAACATCCTTTGGACTGTAAATTTTGA
The DNA here is from genome assembly GCA_964604585.1 of uncultured Gammaproteobacteria bacterium. Taxonomy (GTDB): domain Bacteria; phylum Patescibacteriota; class Patescibacteriia; order Magasanikbacterales; family GWA2-37-8; genus DATDYA01. The sequence continues at coordinate 9,099 of CAZRZQ010000022.1, read as the reverse complement.
AGATAATTCTAACACATCGGCAAAATTCATTTTTCCCAACCACTCGCTATTAAATTTTATTTCCGCCGGGTTCGCTCCAGAAAAACTCAAAATTTGCGATGCCTGTCTCTCATATTCACGACAATTTTCCAACACCTCGTCCCTTGTTAGCTGTTTCCGAGTAGCAGTTTTATCTGTGGGGTCACCAATCATACCAGTAAAATCACCAATTAGCATTATTATTTTATGCCCCAGATCCTGAAACTGACGCAATTTCATAAGCGTGATGCCGTGGCCAATGTGCAGTGTGGGAGCAGTCGGATCATAACCAGTATAGAGACTTAATTGGCGGCCTGATTTTAATTCTTTCTCTAAAAATTCTCTAGTCGGAAAAATATTTTCCACTCCGCGGGTTAAAAGTTCCTCTATTTTTTTATCGTCAATTATAACTGACATATGACAATTATTATTTAAGCAGCCTGTTTAAGTAAAATTGGTAGTCTAACCTCGATTCTCGTCCCACAGGGTTTACCCACCGGAAATTCTAGCGCCTGGGATAATGGAGCGTTTTCATATCGCACCACCTCTGCTGTTTCTCCCAATTTCTCCAACCTTCTCTTTGAGGCTATGCGTAGTAAATTTTTACACGAGGCCAGTCTAGTATGAGCGTCGGCCAATCCCAACCCAGTACTTTCCATGCTAGAGTGACCATATAAAAGAATAAAATTGTCTGGATCTTTTGGATTAAGATGCGCACGCTCCATCCCTCGTCCATCGTCTTCTACCACCATAACTAAATACTCTCCAGTAGCGTCATTGTTATCAATGGACAAAGAAAATTTAACTTCTGTTGCATCAATCCTAGACTTTAAAGAATTACCAATCTTATTCATTTCCAAATTCCCCAACGAAGCCGTATTACCATAAACATATTTACCCTCTGAATCAAGTTTTATTCGGATAGCCTCCCATTCCGATGGATCGGGCAACTTAATCGTACACTTTCTTTCTTCACCATTCTTTGTTAAAAATTCCCCGCTATGTTGTGCTCTAAACCAGTGTTCAAAATAAGACAAACCCCCTTCCAAAAAACCAATGTCTATCGCACCACGATGCTCAGGCGGCACTTTGTCTTTAGATACCCCCCGTAGGAAAGCATCCCAAATTCGAAGCAACATGAAATCCCATGATTCTTTAAGATTAGTTAAATTCTTTTTTGTATTCGGATCGTAGATGTTGTCTTCAAAATCCATTATTAAATTCCCCAAATTTTCTATTGACCTTTTCACCATCCCAGCTAAATCATGTCTGTAATGATTAAACACGTAACTATCCACAACTGTATTAAAAAATGAATCTAGGTTAATTAAATAATTTTTTATCTGCCCCAACTCGCTATTGTGTTTTGCGGCAAACGCCTCGATATCCATGCCCTCACTTATGTCAGCAAAAAAACCAACAAACTCTTCGCGTTTATCATTTAAAATTTTGATTTCAGCGCAACAAACTTTTTTTTCGGCTGGGGTCAACTCTCTCCCCCCTTTTGCCTCCCCCTCAAGATTCACCTCCACACCCGAAGAGCCGTCGGTTGAATACGCTATTGATTCTCTGCGCATAAATTTAATGAGTTATAACTGGTACAATTAACCTAAAAATGGTTACAAATTCTCCACTCCCTGGCGTTGGGTTAATTTTTGATTCCACTTGCAAATCGCAATCCGCTGACCTAAACCGTTCAGGCGCATAGGCTAAACCCAAACCCGTTCCGTTGTATTTATTTACCGTCACACCTTTTCTAAAAATATTTCTAGGGTCTCTAGGATCTTTAAACATCTCTTCTGGCATCCCCCGACCATCATCCTTCACTTCAAAAATAACCCGACTACCTTCTAAAACTATCCTCACTTTAGCTCTGCTCGCTTTAATATCTTGATGCAAAGCATTTTTGGCATAATTATTTAAAGAATTAAATATTGCCCCATGAGGGATAACAACTTTAGCAGAAGCGACAGTTTCAAAATCTGGCTCTATTTCCAAGGCTAATCTGCCTTTGGACCCAGCGCAACCTTGCACCATTACTTGAATAGATTGTAACAGTGTATTCAAGTCAACTCCGCGGTCCTTATTTAAATATTTTTTATCAATAGAACTTTCCCCGCCCTGACCCATTCGCAAAATAATATCTTCAAAAATATACCGAAACACTGACCAAAATTCTCGCATTTTTCCACAAGCTTCTTTCACATCTTCTAAAACAATAGGCCCTCTTTTTGGTTTTAGGCTAGATTCACATAATTTAATCCAAGCAAAAAAAGTTGATACCGGAGTTTTAGCATCATGATCAAAATACGGCTTAATGCTAGGCGGTAGAAGACCAAACATCTTAGTTGCCTCCTGCAACAAACTAAGCGATTTTAAAATCTCTGAGGCCACCTCAAGTCTTCCTTGATCATCACGGCTATTCAGTTCCTCAATTTCCGAGCTGATCCCCATTAAAACACCGTGGTAATCATCTAACTTGCCAAAATAATAATCCGGATTGGATATAGTTTCCGATTGTGTCTCCAACGACTCTGGGTGTTGTAGCGCCTCTCCGGCTACTGCCATTATCATAATTCTAGGGATTTTAATTGTTCCTTAAGTTTTTCTAACTTTGTTCCGGCCTCAACCATTTTCATCCGCTCTTTTGTAATCACCTCTTCTGGTGCGTTCTTAACAAAATCTCCCGTAGCTAATTTTTTATCTAAAACAACAAAGTAATTTTGTGTCTCTTCCAACTCTTTAGATAAGCGCATCCTTTCTTTTTCTATATCAACCACACCGGCGATATCTACATGTACAACAGCATCTTTCACAACAAAAGTAATCGCGCTTTTTGGTTTCGATGAATCTTCCCCGATAACTATACTTTCCAGCCTAGCTAAACCTTTTATTGCTTCCGCATTTTCCTGCCACAACTTATTGCTTTCGCCAGATTGAATTACCACGTTCATTTTCTTGGCTGGCTCAATTTTGTAATCGGACCGCAAAGATCGAATACCGGTAATGACATTTTTAATCAATTCAAAATCATTGTCTTTACTTTTTACAACAGTTTCTCTTAATTCCGGCCATCTTTCAACCATCAATAGCTTCTTCCCGCCGAAAACTTCTTGCCAAATCTCTTCGGTAACAAATGGGATAAACGGATGCCACAGTTTCAAAATATTTACTAGTACATATCGTAAAACTTCTTGTTTGTCTCCTTCGATTTTTGCAATTTCCAAATACCAATCCGCAAAGTCATTCCAGGTAAAATCTCGAAGTTTTTCACTAGCCAGTGAAAAATCATAACGATCAAATAACTCCTCAATTTCTTTAATTACCGTATGCAGTCGATTAATAATCCACTCGTCGCTCAAACTCTTTACCTTTGGTAATTCGACGTTACTCTCGATTTCTCCGATCTGTCCTAAAACATAGCGCGATATATTCCAAAGCTTGTTAACAAAATTACGCGCCCCCTCAACCTTTTCCGTGTAAAACCGAGCATCGTTGCCAGGAGTAATTCCAGATAACAAACTTAAGCGCAGAGCATCACAGCCATATTTTTCAATCATGTCGAGCGGATCCACTCCGTTATTTAACGACTTAGAAAATTTTTGTCCTTTCTCATCCCGTAAAATACCATGAATATATACATTGTAAAAAGGTATCTCGTCTAAAGTATATGTAGTCATGAGAATCATCCTGGCCATCCAAAAAAACAAAATCTCATGCCCCATCTGCATCCAACTCGTTGGATGGAACCCCTCTAAATCTTTCGTCTCTTCTGGCCAACCTAGGGTGGAGAAAGTCCATAAACCAGAACTAAACCAAGTATCTAGTGTATCAGGATCTTGTTCCCAGCCTTCTCCTTCTGGTTCAGTTACGCTCACTTTTATTTCTTCGCCTCGGTACCACACCGGCACGCGATGCCCCCACCAAATCTGGCGGGAAATGCACCAATCACGAAGATTGTCTATCCAATTTAGATATATTTTTTCAAATCTTTCCGGTGTAATCTTAATTTTTTTATCTTTATTTCCATTATGCCCAACCGTGACTGCCTCGCGCATTAAATCCTTTAAGGTTTTACCTCGTCCGGGAATTATTTTATTTACATCTACGAACCATTGGACCATCGGCAAAGCCTCGACGACATCCTGGAAACGATCCGAAGTACCAACATTCTGTACGATATCTTCTTCCTTTTCTAGCAAATCATTTTCTTTTAGCCAATTCATAAATTTTTCTCGCGCTTCTTCTATAATTAATCCGGCATATTCTTTACCAGCGGCTTCCAACATTTTTCCGTCTTTACCAATTACCGCCACAAAGCCAATCGGCTGACCGCTGGCTTTTTGTTTTTCATACATCTCAAAATCTACCTGACTATGCGCCGGCGTTACACCCAGAGCTCCCGTACCAAAATTTAGGTCAACATTTTCGTCAGCAATGATTTTTATATTCAACGGTTCTTTCGCCCCAACATCCACAATAAAAGTCTGTCCAATATATTCCTTATATCTTTCATCACTCGGGTTCACCGCCACCGCGGTATCTCCTAATTTTGTCTCTGGCCGGGTGGTAGCAATCGTTATTGGAAAATCTTTACTATATTTAAAGGTATATAACTTGGCCGCCCGCTCAATATGTACTAATTCATCGTCCGAACAGGTAGATTGACCATTAACCGACCAATTTACTACACGGTAACCACGATAAATAAGACCATCATCATACATTTTTTTAAATACTTCGTTCACCGCTCGACTGCGTGGTTCGTCAAAAGTGTAAGCTAAACGAGTCCAGTCACAACTAGTCCCCATTTTCCGGATTTGGTTTAAAATCGTCGCTTTCGAATTTTCCGAGTATTCTCGGATTCTCTCTAATAATTTCTCACGACCTAGTTCCTCTCGCGGATGTTTTATCCCTTCTTTCGCGAGCTCTTTTTCCACCTTGGCTTGAGTAGCCACGGCCGCGTGGTCAGTACCAGGAAGTAATAAGACCTTCTTCCCTTTCATTCTTTGGTAACGAGTCATCACATCCATGAGAGAGTTTTCCAAAGCATGACCAAGGTGCAAAACACCGGTCACGTTAGGAGGTGGAAATAGTATCGAATAGGGGTCGCCAGTTAAATTATCTGGGTTAAAAAACCCACTTTTCTCCCACTCCTCATAAATCTTGTCCTCGTACAACTTGGGGTCGTAGGCCTTGGGTAATTCCTTCATAACTTAAATATAGCTTAAATTGGTAGCAATCCTTATTAAGGATTTTACAGTATTTACACCCAAAACGCAAGTAACTTAGGCCCTTTTACCGTCTTTAGCCTTGCGCACGGAGGTTATCCCAGGTGGATATTTGACAGTTTTTAGATAAACTGGTAAAATTGCCAGTTATTTAGCTCGCTTTTAAGCTACAGGGCTGGTAACATACTAGTAAACATGACTCTCTCAAACCAAGAACAACTAAAACAAATCCTGGACGAAAGCCAGCATATTCTCCTGACCTTTTGCCCTAACCAAAATGACGAGGCTTTGCCCCTAGCTTTAGCGTGGAAAAATTGGCTCGAAAAACAAGGCAAACAAGTAGATTTGGTCATAGACAATTATTCTACACCTGGTAAGCTCCGTTTTTTAAACACTAAAGACGAAGTCAAACCGACAATTACCAATCTACAAAAATTTATCGTTAAAGTTGATCTAGAACGGGTTAAGTTAGATACCTTGAGTTATGACATTAAAGACAAGATGCTTTACATTTACCTGACTCCCAAAGAAGGCATTATTACCAAAAATGAACTGCGCACCGCACAATCCACCTTCCGTTATGATTCCATTATCGTTCTAAATACCCCCGATCTTGAAAGTCTCGAGGGTATTTACCAAAATAATACTGACTTGTTTTATCGCGTGCCAGTTGTTAACATCGATAATCACCCCGGCAATGAACATTTTGGCCAAATTAATTTTGTCGACATTACCACGCCCACTGTCAGTGAGATCACCTTAAAAATATTTGAATCTTTGCACCCCGAATTAATCGATGAAAAAATCAGTACCAGCCTATTGACCGCCCTTATCTTAAAAACTAAAAATTTCAAAGCCCCCAATCTTTCTCCCCAAACCTTAGAATTAGCCTCCAAGCTAATTAACTACGGCGCTGATCGGGAGCTTATCATGCGGCATCTTTATCGTTCACGGTCTATTTCCGCCCTAAAGCTTTGGGGACAAGCCCTAAGCCGGTTACAAAGCCAAGGAGAAATCGGCTTAGTCTGGACTACCTTGACCCGAGAAGATTTTAGTCGCTCCGGTGCTGCCGAAGACGAATTAAAAGATGTAATTGACGAACTTATCGTGAACGCTCCTGAAGCAAAAATCGTTGTCCTGCTTTATGAGGACGGCCCGTCCAACCAAAATCCACAAGAAATTCATGTCATTATTTCAGTCGATAAAAACTTTGATGCCATGGAATTGAGTAGAAAATACAATCCAAGTGGTAATAAAAAAATAGCCAGTTTCATTATCCGAAAGGATACTCTACAAAAAGCCGAGGAAGAGATAATCGAACATTTGAAAAAAGAAATTAAAACCTCTCATAACTAAAAAATCCTTCTGTTTCAGAAGGATTTTTTTAATTTAAATCAACGCTCGCCCGGTCATCTCCGGCGGTTTCTCGACCCCGAGAAGAGCCAAGACTGTGGGAGCGATATCTGCCAAAACACCGACCGGATGCATGAGACTCAAGTCCCCTTCTGGCGGATCGCCCGACGGACCAGCTTGGCCCATAAAGTCTTTACCAATAACCAACAAAGGAACGGGGTTAGTAGAATGCTCCTTATCTTTTTCTCCGGTCTGCAAGTTTACCACTTCTTCCGCATTGCCGTGATCAGCGGTTACTAATACTATGCCATTTCTAGCCAAGCAATGATCTACAACATTCCCCAGTGCTTTATCTATTACTTCACAGCCTTTAATAGTCCCGGCCAAATCACCAGTATGACCAACCATGTCGGCATTGGCAAAATTGGTAACAATGAAATCAAATTTACCGCTGTCGATTGCTTTAACAGTTTCTTTACTAACCTCGCTCGCGGACATTTCTGGCGCTTCGTCATAACTAGACACTTTGGGCGAAGGAATTAAAATCCTTTCTTCACCCGGAAAAGCGTCTTCAATCGTACCGTTTAAAAAGAAAGTGACGTGCGCGTATTTTTCTGTCTCCGCGATGTGCAGTTGTTTTAAACCCGCTTTACTCAAAGTTTCCGCTAAAGAATTGCGCACAATGACCGGGTTGTAGGCCACAACCACTGGCAAATCTTTTTCGTATTCAGTCAGGGTGACAAAATACAAATCTTTAATATAGTTTCTTTCAAATTTATTAAAACCCGGCAATACAAAAGCTTTAGTTAATTGCCTTGCTCGGTCCGGACGAAAATTAAAAAATATTATCGCATCCTTTTCTTTAACTTTCGCTACTGGTTCATTTTTTTCCATTATAACCGTCGGAATAAATTCTTCATCATAATTTTTACGGCCGTAGGCTTCCTCAATTACCACCAAAGGGTCATTACCAGTTTGCTCCGCCACCCCTTCGGCCATGGCTCGATAAGCCTTTTCACAACGATCCCAACGGTTGTCTCGATCCATTGCATAATAACGGCCGGAGATACTGGCAATCTTGCCCACTTTCAACTCCTTCGTTTTTTCTATTAAACGTGTCACAAACTCTTTACCAGAATTGTAAACCGCATCTCGACCATCTAAAATGACATGAATGTAAACTTCCTTCACAAATTTTTCCTGGCGGCACAAATCTAACAAAGCATAAAGATGCTCCTGACTAGCATGGACGTTACCCGAACTTACTAAACCCACTAGATGCAAAGCTGATTGGTTTTTACGCGCGTGTTCAAACGCGCCTTGAAGGGCCTTATTACTTGAAAAAGACCCCTCGCTAATTTCTTTATCAATCCGAGGACAAGTTTGGTAATAGACGCGGCCGGCCCCAATATTTAAATGACCCACCTCAGAATTCCCCATTTCACCAAACAACAAACCCACTTCGTTCCCCGAAGCATACAAGGTCATCGCTGGGTAATCTTTCAAATACTCGTGGTAATTTGGCAACTTAGCTCGAGAAATAGCATTGCCGTCATTATCCGGTGCCACACCCCAGCCATCGTTGATTATTAACACTACTGGTCGATAGTTATATCCCATATTTAATACAAAGCTTTCCCAGTCATTTCCTTTGGATTGGGTAGACCCATCATTTTAAGCAATGTCGGAGCGACATCCCCAAGCTAGCCCTTGGAACGAATCTTTTTAATTTTTAAATTTTTTCCCACCAAAATACACGGTACCTTATTAATGGAATGCTCCGTATCAATTTCACCAGTTTTTAAGTTTATCATCTGTTCAATATTACCGTGGTCGGCCGTAATAATCGCCTGTCCGCCAGTTTTTAAAATCGCTTGTACTGCTCGCCCTACTTCGCGATCGACAATTTGCACGGCTTTTTTACCTGCTTCAAATACTCCAGTGTGGCCAACCATGTCCGGATTAGCAAAATTGACTACCAAAAAATCATAACGACCGGATTCAATACTTTTGACCACTAAGTCGCCAACAATTTTGGCGTTCATTTCCGGCGCTGTGGCATAATTATCTACTTTGCGTGATTCTACTTTTACCCATTCTTCATCACAAAAATGACTGGCATAACCTCCATTAAAAAAATACGTTACGTGGGCAAATTTTTCTGCTTCCGCGATACAAATTTGTTTTTTCGGACAAAGAATCTGGACCAAACTATTCTTTACATCGCGGGATGGAAAAGCGGTTAGTACACTAGGTAAATCGGGACCAAAATCAGTCATAGCCACAAAACGAATATTTTTAGGCATTTTTTCTCTTTTAAAAGCCCCGGGATTTGCTTTTTCAAACTTTGGCTGAACAAAAGTTTTTGTCAATTGCCTCGCTCGATCGCTTCTCGTATTAAAGAAAAAAATCGCGTCATTGCTTTTTATTGTCCCAACCGGCTTACCATCCTCAATAATTACAGTCGGTTCGATAAACTCATCGGTCTGACCAGAGT
>CAZRZQ010000021.1:3783-15281 GCA_964604585.1 uncultured Gammaproteobacteria bacterium | reverse complement strand
TTTTTGTATTTGTCAGGGTAGCTCAGACGGTTAGAGCACAGGATTCATAACCCTGAGGTCGGGAGTTCGATTCTCCCCCCTGACACGGAGATTGAAAAATATGTTTATCCTCGGTATTGAGTCATCTTGTGACGACACCTCCGCGGCCCTTCTTGAATGCAGTCAAAAGGGTTGTTTTGTTATTAATGAAAAAACTGCTTCCCAAATTGAAATCCACAAAAAATACGGCGGCGTCGTGCCAGAAATCGCGGGACGTATGCACGCGGAAAAAATTGTTCCCCTAATTGAAGAGGTCTTGAAAAACCAGCCACACCCGGAGGCCATAGCTGTAACCGCTGGTCCCGGTCTATTAACTGGGCTCCTGGTTGGTCTAGAGGCCGCACGAACCCTTTCCGCCGTGTGGAATGTGCCGCTAATCCCAGTCCACCATTTGAAAGGGCATATCCTATCGGTTGAATTGAATTCCGAAGAACCCATCGCCTACCCAGCTTTGGCTTTAGTGGTGAGTGGTGGCCACACTTCTTTAGTGTATTTAGAAAAAGAAAATGACTATAAAATTCTCGGCCAAACCAAAGACGATGCTGCTGGAGAATGTTTTGATAAAGTCGCCAAACTACTAGATCTCCCCTATCCGGGTGGTCCTCAAATCTCTAAGCTAGCCGAGAACGGCAGAATTGATGCTATACCGTTTCCTCGACCGATGTTAGATAGCGGTGATTATAATTTTAGTTTTTCCGGTTTAAAAACGGCTGCCTTGTATTGGCTCCGCGATAACACTTTTACTCCAGCTACTACCTTAGAAGATTTTTGTGCGAGTTTCGAACAAGCAATTGTGGATACTCTGGTAGCAAAAACAATTAAAGCCGCACAAGAATACCAACCTAAAACGGTAATCTTGGGCGGAGGTGTGGCCGCGAATAAAAAACTGCGACTTTCGCTTGGAAAAGCATTGGCGGATCTGGCCCCAGAAATTTCTTACCGTATTCCCACCCTGCCGTATTGCATGGACAATGCCGCCATGATTGGGATGGCTGGCTATAACGAATTAAAAAAAGAAAAACTTCCTCATCTAGAGGAAGCGCGGGCCAATCCCAACTGGGGATTGGCATGATCTTAGTCGTAGATAGATTCGGAATACAAAATTTTGAAGATATAATAGGAATTTAAAATAATCATTAAATAGCGAACGCCAAGAAAAATGGATTCGTAAGTAGCGGTGGGATAATTTTGTAAAAAAATTGTTTCCGCCCAGATAGCCGGCAAAACCAAGGTGTAACCAAAAACAATCAACCCAAAAATAGATAGCCCGAGGAGCGGTAAAACGCTCTCTTTTTTTTCTCGCAAATTTTTCCAATTAAACCTTGCCCAAAAATCTCCGCTCGAAACTTTCTTTAAAAAAGGACCAACGAGAACCAAAACAAAAGTAGCTAGGGCCAGGGATAAAAAATGGAAGCTTATTGTTTGGTAAAGGTTCTTTGGTCCGAGAGGATTAATAAAATAACTCAAAATTGGCCAAATAAAATTAAGGAACAAAAAAACTAGAGTGGTTATTTTGTTTAATTTGTTTTTAAACAATGACCCCAATCCTACCCAAAGGTTAAAGGCAAAGGCCCAAGAGACAAAAATGCCTCTCGCCCACCAGGGCGTAGCAAGAGAACCGTTTACAGTATAAATCAAGATAATAATAAATATTGGTGACAAACCGAGTAAGAGGATGTTTAACAAGGTAATGTAACGAAAAAATTTTGGCATAGGTTTACAGGACATTATACCCGACAAGCATTTTAAGCTCATCAAAAAGGGCGGAGTCCCGGTCTACTTGGTAGGAAGTTTTAATTAGTTGAGTGCCAACCTTTAAATATACTGTCTCTTTCCCCGGATACTTTGCCAAGACGGATTTAATACTATCAGATTTTGACTTAACGTCCGCGGCGTAGAAATTTAAGATTAGTTCATCCTTTTCTTCTTTTTTTACTGCTGTTTGTTGTTTATTAGCTTCGCCGGCACTAAAGGCTAGTTGGCTAGCCAGACTTCCGACACTATCTTTAGTCATTACATAGGCTTTTTCTACGAACAGTTTGTCATCCCCTTCTTCTTCGGATGTTTTACCGATGACACAAACAATTTTGCCCTCAACCCATACATCCTTGGTGGTTTCGTAGGTACGAGGGAAAACTAACAGCTCCAAACTTTGCGAAGTATCCTGGATTGTGACAAACATCATCGGCTTGCCACTACGGGTAATTTTTTTCTTAGTGGTATCAATCACGCCGCCAACAACAACCCAGGTATTACGTGGTTGGTGAGCGAGGTCTTTAATGGCTATTAGGTGCTTACCCAAGGCTTGTTCAAAAAAAGTAAACGGATGGGCGGTAACATACAAACCTAGCAGTTCTTTTTCCCAGATTAGTTTATCGGCCTCAATTGCGTCTGGCGCCGGATCAAGACGGACATGATTGTCCAATTGCAAAGTAGAATTAGTAAACAAAGAATTCTGCAAACTAGTTTTTTGCTCCACAGTATGGTGGATGAAAGCTAAGAGATTTTCACTATTAGCCAATAATAACCCGCGATCGAAACCAAAACTATCCAAGGCGCCACATTTAATTAAACTCTCTAAAGACTTTTTATTTAGGTCCTTGTCCTGCACGCGGCTTAAAAATTCTTCCAGATTTTTGTATTTACCACGCTCCTTGCGTTCATGATAAATAACATCCGCGATGTGCTCACCAACATTTTTAACACCTGAAAGGCCAAAGCGAATATGCGCTTCCCCACTATTCTCCCAACCAACCATAGCAAAATTCTTGAAACTTTCATTAACATCCGGTGGTTTAACTTCAATGCCCATTCGCCCACATTCGTGGATAATAGCTGGCACCTTGTCGATGTCTCCGCTTTCCGCGATCAATACTGCGGTCATGTATTGGACTGGGAAGTTAGATTTTAGATAGGCGGTTTGGTAAGCGACAACACCGTAACTAGCAGCATGGGCTTTATTGAAACCGTAGGCAGCAAAAGGTTCAATCCTCTCCCACAGCTGCTGGATCTTCCCTTCGGAAACTTTACCAATTTCCTTACAGCCTTTAAAGAATTTTTCTTTTTGTTTCATCATTTCCTCAGGAATTTTTTTACCCATGGCTTTGCGAAACTTATCTGCTTCTTCCCAGTTGTAACCAGCCAAGTTAATAGCTGTTAAAAGTACATCGTCTTGGTAAACAATAAGACCGAGGGATTGATCAAGATAATCCTTCATCCGGGGGTCGATGTAATCTACTTCACCAGGGTTATTTTTACGACGGATATACTCCGGAATGGATTCCATTGGACCGGGACGAAAGAGGGCCACCATGGCCATAATATCAAAAATGGAAGAAGGTTTTAATTCTTTTAAATAACGAGTCATGCCAGATCCAGAAAGCTGGAACACCCCGACTGTTTCTCCCCGAGCGAGCATCTCATAGGTTTTTTTGTCGTCCCAAGGGTAGAGGTTATAAATATCTATCTTTACTCCAGCAGTCTTTTCAACAATTTCGACGGCGTGTCCTAAAATTGAAAGGTTGCGGATGCCAAGAAAATCCATTTTTAAAACTCCGGCCGCTTCGACCGCATGCATCTCATACTGGGTAGTTATCCTCTCCCCTCCTACTTCGTACTGGATGGGGGTAAAATCTGTTAGAGGCGTCGGGGAGATAACTACGCCAGCGGCGTGGATGGAAGTATGTCGGGCACAGCCTTCGACTTTTTTAGCGAGATCGAGAAGTCTTTTTACCTGTTGGTTGGAATCATAGAGTTTTTTCAAATCTGGTTCCAAAGTAAGTGCCTTTTCAATCGTCATATCAAAACCCTGAGCTCCAAATGGAATCAGTTTAGAAACCTGATCACAAAAAGAGTAAGAATAACCGAGGGCGCGACCAACGTCGCGGACAGCACCACGAGCCATCATAGTACCAAAGGTAATAATCTGAGCCACTTTATCTGCGCCATACTTTTCCGTAACATAGGCGATCATTTCATCACGACGGTCGTCGGCAAAGTCTGCGTCAATATCTGGAGGTGAGGGACGGAAAGGATTTAAGAAGCGCTCAAAGGGAAGTTTAAAATATAACGGGTTAACGGTAGTAATTCCCATGGCATAAGCAACGATTGAACCGGCACCCGAGCCACGAGTCGTTTCCACAATGCCGTGATCTCTTGCGTACCCCACATAATCTGACACAACAATAAAGTATGGCGAGTAGCCTTTTTTCGCAATAATATTTAATTCATACTCCACTCGCTCTTTGACTTCAGGCGTAATGTCTAACAGCTTAGCTAAACGTTCGTAAACTAAATCACTTAAATACTCATCTACAGTCTTCCCAACTGGTAATTCAATATGCGGAAAATGCCAGGTATTTAATTTAATTTCAATATTCACCCGCTCAGCAATCTTAACAGTGTTTTCCAAAGCCTCGGGTATGTGTTTAAACCGGCTAGCAACGTCTTCACCTTTGGTGAGAGACAGGTCTATCCCGACCTGGGTCGGACGGTCGGGCTCGTCGATGGTTCGACCATCGCGGATACAAGTTAAAATGTCTTGAGCCTCATCATCATCGGGGTCTAAGTAATGCGAATCGCGTGTAACAATAACAGGGACACCTGTTTCTTTAGACAACTCAATTAATTTATTATTTAATTCCATCTGTCCGGAAAGTGCTGGCAAATCCATTAGTTCTAGATAGAAGTTCCCCACTCCAAATATTTCCTGGTACTCCAAAGCCACTTTTTTTGCTTTTTCCCAATTGTCTTCTTTACGAATAATGTGCGGGATCTCACCACCGAAACAAGCCGAAGAAGCAATAATACCTTCATGAAACTTTCGCAACAATTCTCTGTCTAAACGAGGTTTGTAATAAAATCCTTCAAGGTAAGCGAGGCTCGCGAGACGCATCAGGTTTTGGTAGCCGGTAAAGTTGGTGGCGAGAAGAATAAGGTGGTAATATTTATCGTTCGGGTCTTTGTCAAAGCGACTTTTCGGAGCAAGATAGGCTTCCATCCCAATAATTGGCTTTACGCCTTCTTTCAAACAAGTTTCGTAGAATTCAATCGCGCCATACATATTACCGTGATCGGTCAGGGCCAGAGCATTAAAACCACGAGCTTTAGCGGCCTTAACCAAGTCCTTAATCTTAGACAGGCCATCCAATAAAGAATAGTGGCTATGGACGTGAAGATGAACAAAATTGGACATAACTTTTTATCTTTTTAGCCAAGCTATTCTACCGGAAAATATGGACAAAAGCAAATGAATTTTATGAATAAAAAATCCCCTGCTTTAGGGGGATTTTGGATGAGATAGTTTAATTATTTTCTCATTTTCTTCGTCGCTTTTTTCATTTTCTTTGAAGTTTCATCAACAGCCTTATCTACTGCCTCTTTCGCGGCCTTACTGACACTCGCGGCACCGCGATCCATCCAGGCATTAGTTTTCTTTTGAATGAATCTCTTGGCCAAACCACTTGCACCCTCCGTAACCATACTCAGTAATCCGCTCATATGTTCCACTTTACCGCGGATGTAGTTAATGGCGTCAGACAAGGTTTGTAAACGAACCCGGAATTCTTCAATAATCTGGTTGGCATTTTTTAGTATGCGTACGACGTAGTATAACATCCAACACAGAAACACCGTCGCCCAGAGGACGCAAAAAGAAATAACGACGTACAAAATATCTTGTGAAGTTTCAAACATACCCTTCCTTTGAATCATCCTCGCCAAGCACGGAGGCGGTGATGAAAAAATGATTTAGTTAATGGTATTATACCACACTAAATATTTGATGCAAATAGCAAAACCAAAAAAATTATTTTCTCACCTCTGCCCCCAATTGACTTACCAAATTATTTATGACTTTTTCATGAGCCGAGGTAATTTCTTCAGCAGTTAACGTGTGGTCGCTACTTCCATAAAGAATATGGTAAGCCAAACTTTTTTTCTCGCTACCGATCTTGTCGCCGGCGTAGCTGTCGAAAAGCTCAACTTGTTTAACCAAAGGGTGCGAAGACAAAATTACTTTCTTAATTTCCTGATGAGTTATCTGTTTAGGAATTACAAAAGCAAAATCCCGAACGACTTCTGGGTAAACGGGGACAGCCTGGTATTTAGCCTCATTGCGCACCGCGCCTAATTCTACTAAGCGATTTAAAACCAAGTCGACCGCCGCCACTCTACCCTCGATGCCGAGACGTGCGAGAACAGCGGGATGGACTTCGTAAATAGCCCCAACTAATTCATTGTTATAATAAATGGAAGCAGACCGAGTGGAATGTTGCCATGGTTTCAAAACTTCTGGCTTGCGATAAACAAATTCAGTTTTGAGCTCCTGCGCCACCGCTTCGGTAACTTGTTTAGCAACACTAAAAAGATTCTGACTTTTCCGTATGGCCACAACGCCCGTGAGCCAGGTATCTTGGCGAGGCAAGAGCTCGTCGCTACTGGCTTTAACACGCGGACCTGATTCGTTCAGAAGAAAAGTTTGCCCGACTTCAAAAATCTTGACTGTAGAAAAATTTTCGATGTTCTTTCTAACATTTTCTAAAAGATTGTTTATGAGAGTCCGACGGAGATATGGTTTTTCCTTGGACAAGGGATTATCCATTTCAATATATTTTTCCACTTCGCCACCTAAACTTTTAATTTGGTCAGCACTAACAAAGGAATAATTATATACCTCGCTATAGGCTAATTCTTTTACCAAAACATTCCTTAAACGATGCCCCAGCTCGCGCAATTCGTTAGTTTCTGGTGGGTCGATCGGAAATAGTGGCATTGTGGTTCGAATATTGCCATAGCCGTAAACGCGCGCCACTTCTTCGACGATGTCCTCGGGGATAGAAATATCTTTGGTCGCCCGCCAAGTAGGAACTTTTACGGCGAGAAGATCTTTTTTCTCTTTTACTTCAAAGCCAAGACGAGTCAAAATACTCACTACTTCTTTTTTATCTACCTCCAGACCGATTTTCTTAAATAAGAAATTCCAACTCAATTCAATTGGCCCCTGGTTTAGCCCAAAACTCTTTACATCAACGACGTTACTCGCCACCCTGGCTCCGGGACAAAATTCAAGAGTTAAAGCAACAGCTTTTTTCAAAGCAGTTTCAGTCAAATTAGGGTCCAAACTTTTTTCAAAACGAGCGGAGGAATCAGTGCGCAGACCTAAATTTAAAGCAGTCTTCCGGATAATAATCGGATCAAAATTAGCTGATTCAAACACAACTGTTTCGGTTCCTTCGCTGACCTCACTATTTAAACCACCCATAATACCGGCCAAAGCTATCCCCTCCCGGGTATTACTGATAACAATCATGGAAGGATCTAATTTATGTTTAGATCCATCAAGAGTTGTAAAATCCTCACCGTCTTTTGCTCGACGGACGACAATATTCAATTCTTTTTCTTTATTACCAGTTAAGAGTTGGCGGTCAAAAGCATGCATCGGCTGGCCGATGTCATACATGATGTAATTGGTAATGTCTACGATATTGTTAATCGGCCTAATCCCAACTGACTGAAGAAAATTTTGAAGCCAGACTGGTGAAGGACCAACTTTTACACCCACTACCGCCACAGCCATGTATCGAGGGCACAACGACTGATCTTCGACGCTTACTTTTATCTTTAATACTTTCCCAGTTTTTATTTCTGGCACCTCGTATGGCTTTAAATCTTTTTTGTACAAAGCGGCTACTTCGCGGGCTAAGCCATAATGACCCCAGAGGTCTGGTCGGTGGGTCATGGATTTGTTGTCGATATCTAACACCGCATCATTTAAACCCAAAACTTCGGCTAGTGGTTTGCCGACATTTTTTAAGGAAACAAAATCTTTTAAATCAATAATTTCTCTTTCGTCATGAAGAGGAAATTTTTCTCCCAAACCTATCTCAGTCGACTGACAAATCATACCTTGCGATTCTATACCACGAATTTTTGCTGGTTTTAATTCAATCAAATCACCTTCACCGTGCCACCGAACCTTGGCGCCAATTTTACCCATGGCCACAAACATGTTCTCGGCCAAGTTACTACCACCACACACCACCGAGAGATTCTCACTACCGATACTGACTTTACAAACTTTTAATTTATCGGCATCGGGATGTTTCTCAATAGATAAAATTTTACCAACCACAATACCATCTAATGTAGAGGCTAGGTGTTTAACCCCCTCAACCTCAACTGTACTCATGGTCAACTTACTGGCCACTTCTTCTGGTGTCACAGCATCGGTGAGTTTAACGTATTGTTTTAACCAATTAAAAGATACTAACATAATCAAAAAACTAGAATTGTTTTAGAAATCGTAAATCACCATTCTGCAAATGGCGGATGTCCTCAACGCCATACTTTTGCATGATCAAACGAGTAGTACCCAACCCAAAGGCAAAACCGGTCCATACTTTTGGATCCAATCCACCGGCTTCGATAACTTTAGGGTGCATTAAGCCACAAGGTAGAGTTTCTATCCAACCAGAATGTTTACAAGCTCCACAGCCAACCCCACCACACACTAAACATTTTATGTCGAGTTCAAAACCAGGTTCAACGAATTGAAAATGTCCGGGACGGAGACGAACTTCAACATCTCGCTTTAGAACACCCCTTAACAGGGTTTTCATAACCGCAACCAGGTTGGCGATACTAATATCTTTATCTACCACGACTCCTTCTAATTGGTAAAAAGTATGCTCGTGAGCAGCATCAGTTGCCTCGTTGCGAAAACAACGACCAGGGACAACCGCCCGTAGCGGGGCACCATATTTTTCCATGGCCCTAATCTGAACTGGAGAAGTTTGGGTACGCATAACCCAATCCGGATGGCCTTTAATGTAAAAAGTGTCTTGGGTATCTCGCGCCGGATCATGGCGACCGATGTTCAAAGATTCAAAATTATAATGGTCACTTTCTAATTCTGGTCCGTCTAGAACCATAAAACCCATTGAGGTAAACAGATCCTCTAATTCTTTTTGGACGATAGTGTTCGGATGCAGATGCCCACATTCTTTTGGTGGTAAAGATGGTTCAGTAATGTCCACTTGTTCAGCTTCAATCTGCTCGTTCCATTCACCTTGGGACAACTCTTGTTTTTTGGCGCTATAGATTTCTTCTAATTCGGTTTTAACCTGATTAGCTAATTGTCCAACTTCTTTGCGCGCTTCATCCCCTAAATCTTTTAGATTTTTTAATATTTGGTTCAACTCGCCGGATTTACGCGAAAAAAATCTTTGGTAAAGATCATCTAACTTCAAAGTATCCTTCACTTCTTTAACGCCTTGTAAAAATTCTTGGCGTAATTTTTCGATATCCTCACGCATATTTATTTTTTAAAAAATATTTTGGAAAAAATTAGCAATCGCCCCACCAAAGGATCTTATATCTTTAACTGTTACCACTAATATCAGAAGCATGAGAAGCATAAAGCCAACAGTGTGAGCAGCCTGTTCCCATTTTTCTGACACTGGACGACGAATAACTTTGCTAATACCAAGGAATAACAAACGACCACCGTCTAGGGCTGGGAAAGGCAAGATGTTTAAAACAGCGAGATTCAAAGATAACAAGGCGGTAAATTGTATTAGATAAGCGAAGCCCATTCGCGCTGCTTCGCCGGTCATGACCGCGATACCAACCGGTCCGGCTACAGCCTCTCCGGCCCCACCACCAGTAAATAACCCCTTTATTAGAAGACCGAACCCAATAACAATTGCTTTAATATACCAACCAGTATAAATGATGCCCTGCCAGATAGCTTGGTACCAGGGATATTTAACCGTACCAATTTCTGCTAAGGCCACCCCTATTCCTCCACGTCCAGTTTCCGAACGCAGTTCAGGAGTAACCGTTGTCATAACGATTTCCTCGCCGCGCTTAAGAGTAACTGACACTTCTTCACCCTGGTGGTCGTTAATATATTCCTGCATGCCCGTTAACCGTGGGGCATCCAAATCTCCAACTTTCTGCAAGACATCTCCCGGTAAGATTCCCGCTTCTGCAGCTGGTGATTCCGGTCGAACTTGAATAATTTCTAAACGGCGATTCTGTACTCGAGACTCGTCTTTAATACCGTCCACAGCTTGTGGTAAGCCAATCATAAGGCCAATAGACAACAAGACAGCCGCAAGGACAATGTTCATTATAACACCAGCGGATAAAGTAATGGCCTTTTTCCAAGCTTTTTGCGCGCCAAAACTATCTCCCCCGGTCTCGTCGTGATTCTCGCCTTTGATACTAACAAATCCACCCAAAGGTAAGAGGTTTAAAGAATACAAAGTTGTCGGAGCATCTTCACGTTTAAACTTTCGTCCGACAATTTTCCACTTTTTTGTCACTGGGTCTTTATACCAACCAAACAATCTTGGAGGGAAACCAAAACCAAATTCATATACTTTCATTCCACTCTTTCGGGCGGCAATAAAATGGCCCCACTCATGGGACAAAACTAGAACGGCCAAAACGGCAATAAAAATTATTAAGGTATACATGTTTGTAATATATTGCTAAATTTATTAAGGTATTATATACTAAACAGTATAAAAAGCAACATTTAAGCTTAATTATTAATTCATTCCCTATGTTAGGATTATACATCCTTTTAGGCATAATTGTGGTCTTGGCCATTTGGCTAATTGGGACCTACAATGGTTTAATTCGTTCCCGGAACCGCGTGGACGAAGCGTTTAGCGACATCGATGTCCAGTTAAAACGCCGCTATGATTTAATCCCCAACCTCATGGAAACCGTTAAAGGTTACATGACACACGAGCGCGGTACTTTAGAAAGCGTAACCAACGCTCGCGCAGCCGCTATTTCTGCTCATAACGACAAAAATGCGACGATGGAAGAAAAAGGTAAAGCTGAAAATGCTTTGACCGAAACTCTACGCTCACTTTTTGCCGTAGCAGAAAATTATCCAGATTTGAAAGCCAGTCAAAACTTCTTACAATTACAAGATGAATTGTCTGATACTGAGAATAAAATTCAGGCCGCTCGCCGCTTTTACAATGGCAACGTCCGTGACTTCAACACCAAGATCCAGGTTTTCCCAACCAATCTTATCGCTGGCATTTTGAGCTTCAAACAATATGAGTTCTTCGAAGCAGATGAGGCCGAAAAAAAGAATGTCCAGGTAAAATTTTAACCTTAGACCCAGAAGCCAAGTAACTTGGCTTCTGTCATTTAAAGTTAGAAAAATATGTATAACCAAATTGAAAGCAACAAACGACAATCTATTTTCCTCATGATGATTTTCATCGCGGTTTTGATCGGTCTTGGCTATGTGTTTGAAATGTCCTTGGGCTGGCCGCAATATTCTGGTGTTACTTTGGCGGTCGTCATTTCCTTTTTTATGACCCTGATCTCCTACTTTCAAGGCGACAAGATCGCTCTGTGGAGTTCAGGTGCCAAACCAATTATTAAGGAAGATAACGCTTATCTGTATAACATGGTGGAAAATCTTTGTA
>CAZRZQ010000021.1:0-3773 GCA_964604585.1 uncultured Gammaproteobacteria bacterium | reverse complement strand
CCGGCATGCCAATGCCAAAGTTATACATCATGGAAGACACGGCGATCAACGCTTTTGCGACTGGCAGAAAACCAGAATTAGCCTCAGTTGCCGTAACGCGTGGAGCTTTACAAAAACTAGAGAACGAAGAATTAGAAGGAGTCTTAGCCCACGAACTGTCCCACATCCAAAACTATGATATCCGTTTCATGACTATGGTCGCGGTTCTTGTTGGCGCGATTGCCTTGCTCGCCGACATGTTCCTCCGAGCCAGATGGTTGGGGCTGGGTTCGGATAACCGCCGAAGCGGTGGTGGGCAAGTCGGAGCGGTATTAGCTATAGCAGGTATAGTACTGGCCATCCTCTCCCCACTCATCGCTAATTTGATCAAGTTGGCTATTTCACGCCGCAGAGAGTATCTAGCTGATGCCTCGGGATCGCTTTTAACGCGCTACCCCGAAGGGTTAGCACGAGCCCTAGAAAAAATTGCGGCTGATCATGAGCCCTTAAAAAAGGCCTCGAACGCTACCGCCCATCTTTTTATCTCCAACCCATTTGGAAACAAGAAAAAAATGAGCGCAATTTTCTCTACCCACCCACCGATTGAAGATAGAATAACGAAGTTGCGTGGGATGGCATAAAAATACCAGCTGAGAATCTCCTGATCGCAGGAGATTTTTTAAACCTTATACTTCTCTAAATGATGATCATTAGGACTAACCTTGATTGTTTTACCCTCGGGAGTTAAAAGATAAACCAAGGAATAATCTGGGGTAATTTCTACAACCTTGCAAACCAATCCTTTAAATATTACGTCCCCACCTTCCCTTATCGCCTTTCTTTCTAGTACTTGTCTATTGTGCTCCAAAGTTTCGGATCTTCTTGCTCGCCCTCTTTCTTCTAATCTTTTACCTCCTTCCGTGCCAGCCCTTAAATTTTGTATACGCTGACGGGACTCTCCAAAATTAATTCTCCCACCTGGTATTTCTCTATATTTCATAAAACAAGCTAAACTAAACTTTCTACATTCACCGCTTCTTTCGACCAATCTATTTCCTTAAATTGACGTAGCAAATTGTTAACGTAAATCTTTAATTCATCATAACGAGCCTGATCTTTCCCCTCAAATTTTATAGTAATGTAAGGACCATTTTGCGAATAGCGAACAACTAGTATCCCATCACTTAAATTTAACCTGACCCCGTCCCCCGCTCTCTCGTCAGCAATAACTTCAGCTTCCGGGAAATCTTTCTCTAAAATTGGAGCGATTTTTTTCATCAACGCTTCTTTTTCCTCATCGGCACAAAACAACTTAATCTCCGGGCTGGAAACATACAACGGTAATTTGGCAACAGCTTCAGAAAGTGTTAGACCGCTTAAAGATAGATAACTTAATAAGCGTAAGGCAGAATAAATACCATCGTCATGATTGTAGAAATCCGCTGAGAAAAAGAAGTGGCCGGACAGCTCGCCAATAAAAGCCGCGCCAACCTCTTGGTTTTTCTTCTTTAAAAAGGAATGGCCAACCCGCCACAAGAACGGTTTACCACCATAGGCTAGTATGGTGTCTTCGACTGTCTTGGAACACAAAAGATTGTACATAATTGTTGCTCCCGGGTGGTAATGCAAGACATCTATCGCGAACAAAGCAACCAAAACATCATTCCAAATGATACCGCCTTTCTCGTCAACAATGCCAATGCGATCACCATCGGTGTCAAAAGCAAAACCGATGTCAGCCCCGACTTCCAAAACTTTGGTGCGCAGGCGCTCGGCAACTCGAGTCTCGGTTGGATCCGGAGTGCCTAAAGGAAAAGTTGGATCAATGTCGCAGTTGCTTTCAACAGCTTCCATCCCAAAATCCCTTAAGACCGGTGGAACTACTGTGCCGGCCGTACCTTTACTCGCGTCAATTACGACTTTAAATTTTTTATCTATCGATAATCGCTTCTTCAGGTCTTCAATATATGGATTATGTATTTCAACAGCGGTTAGCGTCCCTTTAGTTTCTCCTTCATCATATTTTTCAGACTCCATCATTTGGCGCAACTCCTGGATCCCCTCGCTTACCAGCGTCTCGGAGTAATCGTTGGCAAACTTAAACCCATTATACTCAGCCGGGTTATGCGAGGCGGTGACAAACACCCCACCTGGGGCCTGTAAATGGTACTGCGCCCAGTAAAAAGTGCCGACCAGAGTCATGCCGATATCCACGACGTCTAATCCGGTCCACAACAAACCACGAATAACAGCATTAGAGTAGTCACTACTGGTGGCTCGGCAATCCCGTCCTACCACCGCCTTTTTTATACCAGCTCGTTTTAAGTAGGTACCATGAGCTCGGCCAAAATGCTCGGCGATTTCAGTAGATAAATCCTCCCCTACCACACCTCGAACATCGTAACCACGAAACATGCGTGAATTGACTTTCATACGGCAAAAAAGTATTAAATTAATTACTTGTAAATAACCTATTTTCATTATATAATAACCCCGCTGAATTAAGCAAATTTTAATAAGGCCGTAAAGCCTGTATTTCTGTTATATGAATCTACTAGATCGCTTTAGCACACATTTACGAGACGTTTTAGTCCGAAGCATCCGGCTCGCGAGTGAGCTTGGACACGCCGAAGTTGAACCAATCCATCTTCTATTTGCTTTATCGGCCCAAAAAGGATCGGTCGGCACAGAAATTTTAGCTCGTTTTAAAGTAAAAGGAGCAACTATAGAGAACATTCTTCTTACTATTCCCTCGGTAAACAGTAAACCAACTACAAAAAATACCGTAAAAAGCGAAGCTCTTTCGACTTTGTCTTTAGCTGCCAAGACTGCGCTAGAAAAAGCGATGATCATTGCCCAAGAAAACCAACATAACTATGTGGGGACAGAGCACCTTTTAACAGCCTTAATTAGACAGGGTGATGAATATTTAAAACAAGTCTTCTTGCAAGATGAGGTAAAGATGAACGAACTGGAAGAACAACTCCAGATCGTCTTAGGAAACGCAACGCAATTCCCCCAAATTACCGAGATGGCTGAAGCCGTAGAAAATTTACAAGACGCACTTGGTGAATCAATGGATAATCCCCCACTAAAAAAACCACTTCGTAAAAAAGAAAGCCTCTTAGATTTTTTTGCTACTAATCTAACTAACCCGGAAATCCAAAAAAATATTGACCCGGTTATTGGCCGTGATAAAGAAATTGAACGCCTCATTCAAATCCTCTCTCGCCGTACTAAAAACAACCCCATACTTCTCGGCGACCCCGGCGTTGGTAAAACGGCGATCGTCGAAGGCTTGGCTAAAAAAATACTGGAAGGCCAAGTACCATCATTACTACTTAACAAAAAAATCTACGCGCTCGACATGAGCCTCATGATTGCCGGCACAATCTACCGCGGTGAATTTGAAGCACGGCTTCGCCAGGTAATGGAAGAAATTAGCCGTGATCCGAATATAGTCATTTTTATTGACGAAATCCACAACATTGTGGGGACCGGTTCCAACCAAGGCACCATGGACGCCGCCAATATCTTAAAACCGGTTCTCGCCCGTGGCCAGATCCGCTGTATTGGGGCGACTACCACTGAAGAATTTAAAAAACATATTGAAAACGATGCGGCACTCGAAAGAAGGTTCCAGCCAATTATTGTCCGCGAGTCCAGCCTGGAAGACGCGGTCAAGATTATCCAAGGTATTAAAGGCAATTACGAAATTTACCATAGCGTCGAAATTACCGATGAAGCGATTACCGCCGCCGTACGTCTAGCGGATAAATATATTTCTAATAAAT
>CAZRZQ010000020.1:0-15631 GCA_964604585.1 uncultured Gammaproteobacteria bacterium | reverse complement strand
TAAAACTTATTATTGACGGCTTGGGTAGCCACAAGATTACTGGTGGTGCTTTGGCGCGTTTGCGTCAATCCGGTGTTGAGGTATTGTGGTATAACAAGATTACTCCGGAGTGGCGTTTGCCAAAATGGTTTGCCCGTGTCTGGCGGAGAAACCACCGGAAGGTTTTAATTATTGATCGAGGGATTGCTTTTTTAGGTGGGGTAAACGTGCAAGCCCTAAGTTATGATTGGAATGATGTTTTTGTCCGGTTGACCGGACGAATGATGAGACCGCTATTACGGAGTTTCGCTAAATCATATCTTGAATGCGGTGGCGATCGAGAAAGAATTAAACATTTGCTTCACCCCAAAGTTGTTGAAGGGTGGCAGGAGTTAAAGGAAAAGTTTAATTTTGTCATGCATTCGCCATTTTATCATCGGTACAATTCTTGGAAAAGAAGTTATGTCCGTGGTTTGCTTTTAGCCGAAGAAAGTATAAATTTAATTTCGCCGTATTATGCGCCAGACTTTCGTTTTTTTAAGCTCATTGCGCGGGCGCGACGACGAGGTGTCAAGGTGAATATTTTTCTTCCACTTCGACCGGACCATAAATTCATGGAGTGGATTGCTCGAGCGTATTATCGGGTGACACAGCTGGCGGGGGCGGATATTTACCTTCTTAAGAATATGAATCACGGTAAGGCAATGACGGTAGATGGTAAAGCGGGGTATGTGGGAAGTTCTAACCTGACACGTCGTAGTTATCGTCATAACGCGGAATCAGGGGTGTTCTTTAATGACGTAAAAATGACCGGGGATCTTAATAATCTTTTTGAAATTTGGAAAAAAGAAGCAGAGCTGTTGAATAAAGAGGATTTAAATTTTAAACCCGGTAGGTGGCAAAGATTTAAGGAGTGGTTAGGTCGTAAGGCAGGGAAGTATGTTTAAGGGAGGGGTGATTAAAATTCTTTTATGACTAATTCCACCCCGAATGTGCCGTTAGCCGATCGCTTGCGGCCAAGAAACTTTCGTGAATTTGTAGGACAGGAGGAAATAGTAGGAGAAGGAAAACTTCTCCGCAAGTTGATCGAGAACGATGAGACATCCTCTCTCATCTTTTGGGGACCACCTGGAGTTGGCAAAACGACTTTAGCTCAAATCATCGCCGAATCTACCAAAGCCCACTTTGTAGAATTGTCTGGGGTAATGAGCGGCAAGGATGATTTGCGTAAAGCGATCGATACAGCGGAAAAACTCTTAGAAAAAGAAGGTCAAAAAACAGTTTTATTTATTGATGAAATACATCGTTGGAGTAAGGCTCAACAAGATGCCCTACTGCCATATGTTGAGCGTGGGACTTTAACTTTGATTGGTGCGACCACAGAGAATCCTTCTTTCGAAGTAATCGGGGCGTTATTATCTCGTTCCCGAGTTTTTATTTTAAAGCAATTAGAGATTCCGGAAATTGCTCGGGTGGTACGCCGAGCGTTGGTAGATAAAGAACGAGGTCTGGGGGACGAAAAAATTGAAATCGATAGCGAGACAATAGATTTGTTATCTGGATTAGCTAGTGGTGACGCCCGTTCAGCCTTGAACGGTCTCGAATTAGCGTTTAAGTCTAAGAGTAAAAAGATTGGTAAAAAGGAGAGTGTAGTAATTACTAAAGAAGATATTAAAGAAGCTCTACAACGTACGCACCTCGTTTTTGATAAACAAGGTGAAGAGTTCTACAATCTAATCTCCGCTTTGCATAAATCGATGCGGGGCAGTAACGCCGACGCGGCGTTATATTGGCTGGCCCGAATGTTGGAAGGTGGGGCTGACCCACTTTATATTGCGCGTCGGGTTTTACGTTTTGCGGCGGAAGATATTGGTGTGGCAGACTCCCGGGCTTTACTGGTCGTTAATGCGGCTTATGATGCCTGTCATAAAATTGGTGTGCCAGAATGTAATGTGCACCTAGCGGAAGCCGTGGTCTACTGTGCTCTGGCCAAGAAATCTAATGTTTTGTATACTGCTTATAGGGCGGCGGCGGAAGACGCGAAGAATACTTCGCACTTGGGAGTGCCATTACATCTGCGGAATGCACCAACCAAATTTATGAAAGAAATTGGTTATGGTAAGGACTATAAATATAACCCAGATTATGATGGTCCGGTAGAACAGGAGTATTTCCCAAAAGAATTAAAAAATAAAAAATATTTAAAATAAATAAAATTTATGGGAGAACAATGGAGACCAAAAATAGACCAGGCGGCTGTAGATAAGGCGAAAAAAATGAAGGATGTCTTAGACGAAATTGAGCGGACTGGGGTTAGAAAAACACAATCTGGTTTTGCGACAGATCAGGGTTTTGATGATTTGGATGCTGATGATTTTTGGCTTTTGCGAATGCTTGAAGATAGTACTGAACGACAATGGCGAGAAAATACGGAATCATATTGGAATTTATTTAGAGAGTTAAAAAAGAGAAAGCTAATTTAATGATCCGCATGCCTAAATTTCTTCTTCATACCTGTTGTGCGCCCTGTAGCATCGCGATCATCAAAGAGTTGAAAAATGAATATGCGCTCACAGTTTTGTTTTATAATCCCAACATCCAGCCAGAAGAAGAATATTTGAAAAGAAAGGCAGAAGTAGTAAAAGTATGTAGTGAGTGGGATGTGCCAATGGTGGATATGGATTATGAGACAGAAAAATGGCAGGCGGCGGTGAATGGATTGGAAAATGAACCAGAAGGTGGTTCCCGCTGTATTCAATGCTTCAACTTAAGATTAAACAAGGCGGCGGATTACGCCGCCAAGCACGCCTTTGATTTTTACGGCACTAGTTTAACGAGCGGCCGAAACAAAAAAGCAGAAACCATACACCCGATTGGTCAAGCATTGGGTGACCGTTATGGTATAAAGTTTTTTGATACCGATTGGAAAAAAGGTGGTCGGCAAGAAAAAGCCAATAAATTAATTGCTGAGAGAAACATTTATCGCCAAATCTATTGCGGTTGCGTCTATTCAAAATAGACGTTTTTAAATTATTTTTTATTTTAACATTTAAATTATGCTTACTGACTCGAAGGCAACTATTATCGTTGGTACTCAGTGGGGCGATGAGGGAAAAGGGAAGATAACGGATTATTTTTCTGGTAAGTCAGATTATGTGGTGCGTTTTCAAGGTGGCAATAACGCTGGGCATACGGTTGTGGTAGGGAGCGAGGTATATAAACTACATTTAATTCCTTCTGGTGTTCTTTATCCCAATACGGTTTCGGTTATAGGTAACGGCTGTCTCATCGACCCCGGTGTGTTAGCGAAAGAAATCGATGAATTAAAAGCGCGGGGGGTAAAGATGAATTTGCGTATTAGCGAGCGAGCGCACGTGATCATGCCGTATCACCCGATCATGGATGCTGGGATGAATGCTTTCCAGGGTAAGCTATCGGCTGGTAGTACTGGCCGTGGGATTGCACCGGTCGCGGCCGACAAAGCCTTCCGGATTGGTATACGGATGGGGGATTTGTTAGATAAAGATTTGTTTAAAGAGAAGCTAGATAATGCCTACAAATTTAACGCTGCTGTTATTCGGGATGTTTTTAAACAAGAATTACCAATGAGTCAGGAAGAAATTTATACCGAGTTTTTAGGCCACGGAGAAAAATTGCGCGAATATGTTGGTGACACAGAATTAGAATTAGCCGAAGCATATAAATCTGGAAAGAAGATTTTGTTTGAGGGCGCGCAAGGAATGTCCTTAGATCCGGATCATGGAGTTTATCCTCATACCACCAGTACCAACAATGTCGCGGGTTACGCCCGTGTTGGGTCGGGGTTGGGGATGAACGAAGGAGTGAGAATAATTGGTATCGTTAAAGCGTATGTGAGCCGAGTTGGAGTGAGTCCTTTCCCAACCGAATTATTGGATGAAGTGGGAGATAAAATCCGGGAAAAAGGCGGAGAGTATGGTACAACGACTGGACGGCCGCGCCGGATTGGCTGGCTAGATTTAGTCCAGTTGCGTCAGGCGGTTCGGGTTAGTGGTATTACTGAATTGGTCTTAACCAAAGGAGATGTTTTGGGTGGGTTTCCGGAACTAAAAGTTGCAACTCACTATGAGGCAGAAGGAAAAATTTTAAAAGAAATGCCAGCGAGCCTATCTCTTTACCGGGCGGCTAAGCCAGTGTACCAAATATTTCCTGGTTGGGGAGATGTGAGCAAAGAACAGGTGAAAACAATGGTTCAGGAGGGTTACGATAGTTTACCAGAGAACTTAAGGAAATATGTTGACTTTGTGGAGCAAGAAGTAGGCTGTAAATTTTCCATTATTTCCCTTGGTCCGGATCGCGCAGAAACCCTAATCCGTTAGTTGTATGGAAGAAGCCTTGGCCTTATCTCCTTTAGACGGTAAATACTTATCTAAAATGGTTCCACTACAGGAATATTTTTCAGATTTTGCGTTAACCAAATTTCGTTTGAAGATAGAAATCGAGTATTGGTTAGCGCTTGGGGATGAAAAAAAATTTATTTATCTTCCGCGCTTTAGTAATAAGAATAAAGCTAGGTTGCGGAAAGTGGTGGATAATTTTAGTTTAAAAGACTGGAAGACAATAAAGAAAATTGAAGAAACTACGAAACACGATGTTAAGGCGGTGGAATATTATTTGCGCGAAGTGGTTGTAAAAATGGGTCTGAAAAAATACCAAGAGTTTGTACATTTTGCTTTAACTTCGGAAGACATTAACAATTTAGCCCATACCCTGCTATGGCAAAGTGGTATTAAAAATATATATTTGCCAGAACTTAAGAGATTAGTTAATGGCTTAACTGGTCTGGCTCGTAATAATAGCCGGGTTGCGCTGTTAGCGTTGACTCATGGACAAAGTGCTACACCTACTACTCTTGGGAAAGAATTAGCGGTATTTGTTCACCGTTTGCAAAGAGAAATCAGTTTGTTAGCTAAACATCGTTTGTTGGGTAAATTTAGCGGAGCGACTGGTACTTGGGGCGCGCACCAGTTTGCTGTGCCGGAAGTTAACTGGTTAAAATTTAGCCAGAAATTTGTTGAATCGTTTGGTTTGGTTTTTAATCCGTTAACAACGCAAATCGAACCACATGATTCACTCGCCGAGAGTATGCAAATCTTTATCCGGATTAATAACATCTTGTTAGATTTTTCTCGTGATTTGTGGCTGTACATTTCTCGCGGTATTTTTTCACAAAAGAAAAAAGATGGTGAAGTTGGCTCGAGCGCGATGCCGCATAAAATAAATCCCATTTGGTTTGAAAATGCGGAAGGGAATCTAGGATTAGCAAATGCCATCTTAGACCACTTGGTTATGAAGTTACCAATTTCTCGAATGCAAAGAGATTTAAGCGACAGTACCGTTCTACGCAATCTCGGAGTTGGGGTGGGGCATAGTTTACTCTCTGTATATAGTCTAAAGGAAGGGTTGTCTCGTCTCGAGGTAAATAAGGAACAGATAAAGAATGAATTGAATAATCATCCGGAAGTATTGGCCGAAGCGATTCAGGTATATTTACGGCTGAAGGGTTTTAAAGCGCCGTATGAAGAAATAAAAAAACTTACCCGAGGACATAAGGTAAGTAGTAGCGATTGGAAAGATTTTATTACCTCTTTAGATTTACCAAAAAAAGATAAAAATAAGTTGTTGGGACTCAAACCAGAAAGCTATATCGGTCTAGCGGACAAGTTAACCAAACTTATTTAACGCTCAATTGTTATTTTTCTTTCGTTATTAGAAAGGTGTTCAAAATAAATTTTGATCACCTTTTTGTTTTCAATTAACCCAGTAATTTTTTCTGGCCACTCAATTATTGTAACTACTCCGGGCTGGCCGAGATAGTCTTCTACGCCAATTTCTCTAAGATCGTTTTCGGTTTTTAGTCGGTAGGTATCAATGTGGACGAGGGTGTTTAAATTTGATTCAGCTATTTTAATATTATAAATATTCATTAATGTAAAGGTCGGGCTTAATATTTCTTCGGTTATACCCAAAGTTTTGGCCAATCCTTTAACAAAAGTGGTCTTACCAGCGCCCAGTTCGCCATAAAGACAAAGAACGTCTCCGTCTTGTAAAGAAGCGGCGACTGTTCGGCCCAGAGCCTTGGTTTCGTTTTCATTTTTGACTATTTGCTCCATATACGGACAAGTATATACAGAAAAAGGTAAAAAAGCAAACAAAAAAACCGCATCAAGCGATCAAGAGAGAGGTGCGCGCGGCCAGTCCCACGGGAGGGAGAGGACCGTGGATCCGGCCGCGCGCAAAGACGAATATCATCTTCAGCTCGTCGAAACGAGCTGAGGAATTTTTAGGTGGACGGGCAGGATGAGGGGTCCTGCCCGTCCGAGAACAGTAGGGCCCGGGAACGGATGGTAGCAGTGGCAGGGCCCTGTCTAAAAGTTAGACTAGCATGCTTTTGCAGGCGTGTCAATACAACCGGTTGCTCTTTTTAGAGGTATTCTGTATAATGTTTACATGGTAAATATCTATAAAATATGGCTCTAACTATTGAAGAAGTAAGAAAATTAGCGACATTAGCGCGCATTAATTTAACCCCGGAGGAGGAAGAAAGACATGCGGAAACCATTTCGGTGGTTTTGGATTATATGAAAATTTTAAATGAAGTGGATACCAATGGCGTGGCGTTAACAGCCCAAGTAACTGGTTTGGTCAATGTGGTAAGAGAGGACAAGGTGGAGAAAAACGATCTTCATGGTCATCTGATTGCCTGTTTTCCCCTTGAAAAAGACAGTATATTGGTAGTGCCAGCGGTATTTCAAAATAATGGTGATGAATAATATATGAATCTTAATGAGCTTACTTTAAGGGAGGCAGAAGCGGGATTAAAAGCAAAGGAATTTTCTGCCCGTGAATTAACCGACAGCTGTTTGCAGAGAATTAGAGAGAGAAATAATAATCTTAATGCTTTTATTACCATCACAGATGAACTGGCTTTGTCCGAAGCGACCAAAGCTGATACTGCTATTGCTCGTGGTGAAATTTCTGTTTTAACCGGTATTCCGTTTTCCGTTAAAGATGCTATTTGTGTCGCAGGTGTCCGTTCCACCGGCGCGGCAAAAATTTTGGATAATTATGTTGCGCCCCATGAAGCCACGGTTATCAGTAAAATTCGGGCGCAAGGTGGAATAGTTATTGGTAAAACTAATTGTGATGCTTTTGGTCACGGGGCGAGCAATGAAAACAGCATGTACGGGCCAGTTAAAAATCCTTACGATGAAACTAAGGTTGCTGGTGGTTCGTCCGGCGGGGCAGCCGCCGCCGTAGCTGATCATGAGTGTATTTTTAGTATGGCGGAAGATACTGGCGGCTCAATACGTCAGCCGTCCAGTTTTTGTGGCGTAGTCGGACTGCGTCCTAGTTATGGACGTAATTCACGTTATGGGGTTATGCCTATGGCATCATCACTAGATACGGTTGGACCGATGACAAAAACTGTCGAAGATATGGCAGTGGTAATGCAGGCAATCGCTGGACCTGACCCAAAGGACGCGACAACTGTCCCTGACCTTGTACCAGATTATTTGGAAGAAATTAAAAAAGGAGCTAAGGATTTGGTGATTGGGGTGCCTAAGGAATATTTAGAGGTTGAGGGTATGGATAACGAAGTAAAAGAAATTACTTTAAAAAATATTGAGAAGTTGCGGGACGCTGGTTGTAAGATTAAAGAAGTCTCTTTGCCTCACACTAAATATGCCATCGCCGTTTATTACATTATTGTACCGTCAGAAGACAGCTCTAACCTTGGTCGGTTAGAGGGAATCCGTTATGGTGTAAGAGCCAAAGCAAAAGATTTATTTGAAACGTATAGTATCGCTCGGGAAGTGGGTTTCCCAGAAGAAGTAAAACGTCGAATTTTAATTGGTACTTACGCTTTGTCAGCAGGGTATTATGACGCGTATTACAAAAAAGCCTTGGCCGTGCGTACGCTCATTAAACGAGATTTTGATGAAGTGTTTAAAGAGGTAGATGCTCTAATTGGTCCGTCATCACCATTCCCAGCCTTTGGTTTGGGTGAAAAGGCGGCCGATCCACTAGCTTTGTATTTAGCTGACGCCACAGCCATTCCAGCGTCGGTTGCCGGTGTACCAGCATTATCTGTTCCGGGTGGTCTTACTAAAAGTGGGTTACCAGTTGGCATACAAATTATCGGCCCGCGTTTAAGTGAAGGAATGGTATTGCGAGTGGGTAATATTATTTTTAAAAGTTAATTAAGTCTTGTCTATTATGCCAAAAACAAAAGTTCTTACTCCAGGAAAATCCGTTTTGAAAAAAGACCAGAAACCACTTATCGTTACCGGAGGTGAAGTAGTAAACTACCGAGATAGCTGGCGGATATTCCGAATCATGAGTGAAATGGTTGAGGGTTACCAGTTTTTAACTGAATTAAAAAGAGAAGTGACGATCCTTGGTTCCGCCCGTTTTAAGGAAGACAATAAATATTACCAAGTGGCTCGTGATTTGGGTGGGTTGCTGGCTAAACATGGTTTTACAACAATTACTGGTGGTGGTCCGGGCATTATGGAAGCGGGTAATCGCGGAGCATACGAAGCCGGTGGACAATCGGTTGGTTTGAACATCCAACTGCCATTTGAACAACGGATTAATCCTTATGTTAATAAAGCCACGGCTTTTTATTATTTTTTCACTCGGAAAGTAATGTTAACCTCGCCGGCCAATGCCTTTGTATTTTTTCCGGGTGGCTTTGGTACATTTGATGAATTTTTTGAAGTAGTGGATTATATCGAACTTGGCCACATGGATAAGTCGCCGATCATTTTGGTTGGAAAAGAATTTTGGCAACCAGTGGTAGATTTTTTACGTTTAAAATCTTCGCGCGATGTTCACGCTATTGTTGAAGGAGATATTGACAACTGGCATGTCGTCGACACAGCCGAAGAAGCTTTTTCTTTTATTAAAGAAGTTTCCGATCGGCCAAATCTTTGCACGACAGATAGCGACAATCCAATTTGTAAAGGTGGTACGGATTGGCGAATATTCCGGATTATGGCCGAACTAGTTGATGGTTTTGAATTTTTAACAAAATTAGACGATAACGTTACTGTTTTAGGGACAAAAAGCATTAACCCTGGTACGCCTGTCTATGACGCCGCGTATGAGGTAGGTAAAATTTTGAGTAAACACGGTAAAGCGGTAATTACCGGCGGAGGCCCAGGTATTATGGAGGCGGCCAACAAGGGAGCGTATGAAGCAGGAGGAATGAGTATTGGGATTAACATGCGTTTTGAGAGAGGGGAGCGGGTTAACGACTATGTTAATAAATCGATTGGCTTTTTCTTCCCCTTTGTTCGCAAGCTCATCATTACCTCGCCATCGGAAGCCTTTGTGTTTTTTCCTGGCGGTTTCGGTACCTTACATCAGTTATTTGAACTTTTGACTTTAATTGAAACTAAAAAAATTGAGCCCATGCCGATCTTACTTTACGGAGAAGATTTTTGGACTCCACTCTTAAAGGTTATCCATAACATGTTCTCTAAGTTTCAGACTATTAGCGCCAGCGATGAAGAATATTTAAAGGTAATAAACAAACCAGAAGATATTGTCGGCTATCTAAAGTCTTAAGTGATGATTCCATTTTTTGAATATAACGCCATTATTGTTGGCCCCATTGTCATACAAGTATGGGGTCTTTTGGTTGCCATCGGAATGATCGTCGGACTTGCAATGGCGACTTGGTTGGCAAAAAAATATTTCCTGGCCAAAGAAGTAATCTGGGACATGGTGGTTTGGGCGATAATCGGCGGCCTTCTCGGCGGTCGTTTGGCCCATATCCTTTTTTACGAACCGGTATATTATTTCCAAGCACCGTTAGAAATGCTAAAGATTTGGCATGGCGGGATGTCTTCGACCGGCGGGTTTATTGGGGCCTTCTTGGGGTTGTTTTTGTACGCTAAAAGAAGAAAGTTTAAGTTTAAAGAACTGTTGTCGTATTTGGATGTGCTGAGTGTTAGTTTGTGGCTCGGTTGGGGGATCGGGCGAATTGGTTGTTTTTTGATCCACGATCACCCAGGTAAGTTAACCAATTTTTTCTTAGCCGTAAACTTGCCTGGTGGCGCTCGGCACGATCTCGGGCTTTACGAAGTAATACTCGGGCTAGTCATTTTCGGGATATATTTTTCGTTATTTAAAATTTTGGCGAAAAAACGTTGGGGGCTAGTAACCGCTTATACATTTTTAACTTATGCCGCCGTGCGTTTTTTCTTAGACTTTTTACGAGCGGAAGATATACCTGGTAGTGATGTGCGTTACCTTTTTCTCACTCCGGCCCAATGGGGCATGCTCTTAACGGCTCTGGGGTTGACTTTTTGGCTTGTTAAGGATAGAATGTTGAAACCAAAATTAAAAAATGGAGAGGTCGCCTAGCGGCTTATGGCCCACGCTTGGAAAGCGTGTATACCGAAAGGTATCGAGGGTTCGAATCCCTCTCTCTCCGCAGAAACCGCCCTATACACCAGGGCGGTTTTGACATATAATAGCCATTATTTGTTAAAGGACGTATTTATGGCAACAGTAAATCTTAGCCTGGTAATCCCGGTATATAATGAGGAAAGACGGCTGGAAAAGCTGTTTTTAGCTTTAAATGAGTATTTGAGAAATCCAATTATACCGATTGTTGAAATAATTTTTGTTGATGACGGCAGTAGAGATGGCACCAAAAACAGTATTATTGAGTTCCAGAAAATTCACCCCGATAAAGTTTTCTTAATTTCTTATCTCTCAAACCAAGGAAAAGGTTATGCTGTTAAGCAGGGAATGTTACGGGCACAAGGGGATTACATTTTAATGTTTGATGCTGACGTATCAACGCCGCTTAGCGAGTTAAATAAATTTATTGAGTATATTGATAGGGGCATACCAATAATAATTGGTAGTCGTAAAGTTAGCGGTGCCGCGCTTTTAAAAAAGCAAAATTGGTTACGCGAAAAGATGGGGGAGGCCTATGCTGTTTTCGCTCGGCTTGTTACTGGCTTAAAAGTGGTAGATTTTGGCTGTGGATTTAAAGCATTTTCAAAAGAAAGCGCTAAAGCAATTTTTTCCAATCTCACTACGCGAGGTTGGATTTTCGATACCGAAGCCCTCTTGATCGCTAAACAGTTAGGGATTTCTTTTAAGGAGGTCGGGATAAACTGGACTAATGACGAGGACAGCCGGGTAAAAATATTTTCTGGCATAATTAGTTCTTTATTTGGCCTTGTATATATTCGTTTGTACCATAGTAAATTATGGAAAAGATTTACCAAAAATTAAAGGAGGCGATTCATAAAGCCGGATCATTCCTGGACCAGACAAGGATCAATCGTCCGTGGCTTTTTTTTACTTCAATTTTTATTATTGCTTTTATTGTTATTGTTTTGCGGCGAGTTGACGTACTCGCTTATGCTCAGTTTTGGGCCGAAGACGGGACAATTTGGTATGAAGACGCGTATAACATCGGTGTTTCATCTTTATTAGTACCGCAGTCTGGCTATTTCCAAACGATTTCTCGCTTGGTAGCATTATCCTCTCGGGTATTACCCATGGCTTACGCCCCGCTGTTTTTTAATTTTATAGCGATCGTCATAAAGATAATACCGATTCTTTATATTTTCTCTTCGCGTTATCGTAAGAACTTTTCTTCCATTTTAGTACCAGTGTTTATTAGTATAGCGTACTTATCTTTGCCAAATACTAGCGAGGTTTATGCCAACATAACCAATGCGCATTGGTATTTGGCTATAATTACCTTTTTAATTTTTACGGCCGATCGCGCCAAGACTCGGGCGTGGAAAATATTTGACATATTTTTTCTTATCTTGTCTGGGCTAAGCGGACCTTTTGTTATTTTTCTTTTCCCAGTCGCTTGTATTTGGTGGTGGTTAAACAGAAAAGACGGTTTACCGTGGGTAAATATTCTAGCCATGTTTATTCCTTTTATTTTGCAAGTTGGTTCAGTAATATTGACTGGGTCGAGCCGGGTGGCTATGGGCTTGGGGGCTTCTTTAGCTTTGTTTATAAAAATTACGGCCGGACAGGTGTATTTAGGTTCGTTAATCGGTAAAGAAGGATATGTTGAGTTATATAATTCTTTTCTTTTTGCCGGAGGATATAGGGCGACAGCGTTTTATCTCAGTGTATTTTTATTAGGATCGGGCATTATTTTATGGGCATTGTTTACCGGATCGACTAGATTGAGATTATTTTTGCTTTTTGTCGGGTTGGTATATGTGTTTGCAATTTCTAAACCAATGGCTAGCGCCACCATACCACAATGGCAAGTCATGGTTTTGCCTGGTAGTACGATTCGTTATTGGTTTTTGCCCATGTTGGGATTTCTCCTTGCGATTACAGAGTTGTTTAACCGAAGGGCACCTTTG
This sequence comes from uncultured Gammaproteobacteria bacterium, assembly GCA_964604585.1. Classification (GTDB taxonomy): domain Bacteria; phylum Patescibacteriota; class Patescibacteriia; order Magasanikbacterales; family GWA2-37-8; genus DATDYA01. The sequence goes on along the minus strand of CAZRZQ010000020.1, from coordinate 3,245 downwards.
GTAATGAAGTGCTTCGGCGTGTGTGTCTTGTTTATTATGATATACGGCTTGAAATTTGAGTGGATTTACAAACCCTGGCCAAACTTGGGATTTTCAGCCCAAGTCAAAGAGTTCGAGGGTGTGCCAGAAGGGACGAAGTTTCGTTTTGAGATTATGCCAAAAAACTGGGCGACAATGAAATTGATTAAACAAAGATAAGAAGGAAATGCGGACGTCTGTTTATTTAAGGATTATACACAACTGGACAGTTTTGACGTATAATAGTGTTAATTGAACCTCATATTATGCTACCAATCCCCAAGGTCGGAGAGGATATATATGTAGACAGCGCCTATTTTATCGACCACGGTGAAGACGATCGTGAAGGTGGTTTGGCGCGTGTATCTAAGATTTGGGAAGTGGAAAATGGGGGACGAGTAGCTCATCGTTTAGAAGTCGAAGAATTTCTTGGTTTATCATATAGTTGGGAGTACGATTTGGCACCACAGCAAAATAAACTGAAAGGTCGTTTTGGGGCAAGACGGGCGAGTTATAGCCCAGATTAAGTGGTTTATTAAGCAGGCTAAATTGCTATTTTTAGCCTTTTATGCTAAAATAATTGCATATATGTTAGCGGAAATTTGGTTTACCTATCTTTATCAGCCGCTGTTTAACGCGCTGATCTGGATCTATGCAAACATTGCCGACCAAAACCTTGGGTGGGCCGTTATTTGGCTCACTATTTTTTTACGTGTAATCTTGTTGCCTTTCACTATTATCTCTGAACGCAATGCTTTGCGCGAAGATAAGGTAGAGGCCGAAGCGGCTAAAATCGCTGAGGCTTACAAACATGATCGGATTGCCCAAAAAGAGGAAATCCGAAAGCTCATGAAAAAAAACAAAGTATCTCCTTGGGCGAAGGTGTTTTCTTTGGGGATTCAGTTTTTAGTTTTGATCTTGTTGTACCAGGTCTTTGTGCGTGGTATCACGGGAGAAAAAGTGGTAAAGATTTTATATCCCTGGATTGATTTTCCTGGAGCAATCAACATTAATTTTTACGGGTTTAATATTGGCAAGGTACATGATTTGGTCTGGCCAATAATTACAGCCCTATATCTTTTTGTTTCGATTATCTTGGAAAATAAATCCGACAAAGGTTGGAACCGTTCTAAAGCCAGTTTTGCCATTATTTTCCCCTTGTTTACATTTTTCGCACTCTGGCTTTTGCCGATGGTAAAAGCCTTGTTTATTTTGACTTCTATGATTTTTTCTGATATCATAAAGCTATTCCGTATGGTATTTTTTCCGGTTAAAAATTAATTTTAAAATATGGCAGGCGATTCATTGGATAAATTAATGTATTCATTTGTCGTGGAGGATGTGCTGAAAGGTTTGTTTATTTACGTTCCACCAGGTTATGTTGCCTGTGTATATGACCTTGGTCGGGGAGTGTTGAAGAAAGTTTTAACTCCAGGGCTACACTTAAAGATTCCGTTTTGGCAAAAGGCCAAATTGTTTAATACCCAAACTTTGGAATACAGTATTTCTCGCCAGTTTGACGCCCAGAACGAAAAAGCCATGGGGGACATCCCAATCGCGGCCGTGACCGAAGACGGGAAACGAGTGGGGGTAGAAGGAACTGTGCTACTAAGACTAGATGTCCACCAAATTCCGTCCATTTGGCAAACGATCGGTGAAGACTTTGTCGCAAAAATTGTCCGTCCAACAATCCGGAGCCGGATACGCATGGTCTTTAGTCGGTTTAATCATGGGGATATCGTGGGTGGTAAGCGCGATGCGGTTGAGATGGAATTGAAGAATGAACTGGAGCGTATATTCTATGCGCGAGGGATTTATGTGGAAAATGTCCTTTTGAGCGAAATTTCTCAAATTACTCAATAAAACAACCTAAACCCTCCTCCTAAAAAGAGGAGGGTTTTCTGTGGATAACAGTCTTATTGACAGTCTCGCTAGAAGTGGTATATTATCACTCGTGAACTTAGAGTGATAATATGAACTCTCGTCAAGAACAGTTGCTTAAACTGGTTATTGAAAGCCATGTGGAAACGGCCGAGCCTATCGGTTCCAAGTTTTTGGTGTCCGAAGGGAAACTAGACTGGAGTGAAGCGACGGTTCGAAACGAGCTTCGAGAGCTAGAAGAAGAGGGATATTTAACCCACCCACACACTTCCGCTGGTCGAATGCCAACGGAAAAGGGTTATCGTTTTTACATCCAATCTTTAGATTTAAACAAAGGAACGATTGGGAAAAAAATTGGTGAACAGATTGAAGGTGTAAAAGAAGTGAAAGGCGACGATGAAACAAGGGGTAAGACTTTGGCCAAGACTTTGGCCGAAGTGTCTCACCAAACAATTATTGTGGCTTTTTCACCAGAAAAAATATATTACACTGGTGTTACCAATTTATTCCAACAGCCAGAATTTTCTGAATTGAACCTGGTAGTAAATTTATCTAATGTTTTTGATCGTTGCGAAGAGTGCGTGGAAGATTTTTATGATGAAGTAGTAAATGAACCAAAGTATTTTATTGGGAGCGACCAACCGTTTGGCTCCATGCTAAGTGTCTTGGCTGCTCGTTGGCCAAAGACTGAGAAAGGACTGGTGGCGTTACTTGGTCCAATGCGGATGGATTATTTGACTAATTATGCCTTGTTAAAAAAGGCGCTAGAAGTAATTTAAACTATGACTAACGACGATTTACAAGGCCAAATAAACGAAGAAAACAATGAGTTAGAAAAAGAGGAAGAAAAAGTAGAAGAACCGGTTGACGAAAAAGACAAGAAGAGTTTTTTTCACCGCGATTGCAAGAATTGTGAAAAATACAAAACAGAACGAGATGAATTTAAAGCGGGCTGGCAGAGGGCACTTGCGGATTACAAGAATTTGCAACAAGAGATTGCTAATCGCCGTAGTGAATGGGTGCAGATGAGTGAACAGCAGATTTTAGAAGAGTTTATCCCAGTTTATGAGAATTTTAAAAAAGCTTTTGGTCATCACCCAGAATTAGACGGAGAAAATGAAGAACATAAAAAGATGAAGAGTTGGATTGATGGTGTTGGGTATATTATGAAACAGTATGGGGATGTTTTAAAAAGTCACGGTGTAGAGGAAATAGTGACTGTCAATGAAAAATTTGATCCACGTTTCCACGAAGCCTCCGGTGAAGAAGAAAGTGACAAAGAGCCGGGAACAATTTTGAAAGAGGTGTCAGGGGGGTATAAAACGGCGGGGCGAGTAATAAAAGTA
>CAZRZQ010000019.1:8989-16212 GCA_964604585.1 uncultured Gammaproteobacteria bacterium | reverse complement strand
ATTATCCACAATAGAAAAAATAAGCGAAAAGTAGTATAATAATATGGAATAGAATTGTTTATGGATGAATGTGAAGAAAAAGTAAGAAAACCGGGAAAGACCCTAATTTTTAGTGTACTTGGGTTATTTTTTGTGTGTCTAATTTTCGGTCTCTCATTGGTGAAAAATGTCCCTGCCATCGCCGCCACCCCTCCCACGATTATTTCCTACCAAGGCAAACTATTGGTCGGGAGTAGTTTGGCTAGTAGCACGCTTAGCATGACTTTTAAATTGTATGATGATCCAACGGCTGGAAGTGTTAAATATAATTCTGGAGCAGTTAGTGTTACACCTACCAGCGGTTTGTTTTCAGTAGAACTTGGAGGTTCTGATGGGGCCACGATCGACCCAACTATTTTTAGAGACAACGCCGCATTGTATTTACAAGTTACAATTGGCGCCGAAGATCTCTCACCACGGAAAAGAATCACCGCCTCGCCCTATGCCATGAATGCGCTATATTTAGATGGTCATATTGCCACAAGTACCCCAACCACCACCAGTTATGTGCCGGTATCAGATAGTTCAGGAAACTTTAATTTGTTTAAGGTTACTTCTACTGAAACTTATGTTTCTGGTACCAGCACTGCTTTGGATGGTGGTGCGAGTTTTTATACCTTTGATTCAACCAGTATTTTAAAATTGGGTAGCATTACCGAAAATCCTGGTGTGCTAGCCATCCTGGGTAATGCCACTGATTCACCAATGGTTATGATGGGTACAGGGGATGTTTTAAATGATGTGTATAATTTGGCGCTCGATGGTGCTAATTCACCATCAATTACCTTTAATTACAATTCCCTTACTAATAACGGTTTAAGCTTTGGAGCCAATGCCACCGGCGCTTACTTTAGTAGTACGCGGAACGATTCATCGCTTATTTTTGGCTCTAACATTGCCGGTGAAAGCGTCAGTAGTACCAATCCAGTATATACTTTTAAAACCAATAACGCTGTTACTGAATCGGCCGATAAACTCTTTATGCGCTGGCTAAATGGGTCAACGAATGAGATGACACTGTCAACCAATGGTTTGTTAAGAGTGCCTTATTTAGACGTTATGTCAACCTCGACAATTGTTGGTTTGACTGTGTCTGCCTCTCTAGAAGTAAACAACAGTTTCACGATCGGTGGTCAAAATTATGTCCAGTATTTTATTGATAGTGCCGGTGTTAATGGTACGGTTTGGCAGTCGGATGGTAGTGGACGTGGGGCTTGGGTAACCACTTCTTCTCTTGGTATCGCCGCCGAGCTACCAAGTGGTACTGCCGGCCAAACTCTTCGTTATGGGACCTCGGCTTGGTCTGCTACAAGTAGTTTGTTTATTGCTGATTCCGGGTTTGTTGGTATTGGCACCACCACCCCACAGTTTAGACTATCTCTGAATGATGATGGTGGAATAATGGCCGGTGGAACACATGGTAGTGGGGTTTCGCTTGCTACTACAACTGGTTCGCAGTTTATCTGGTATCCGCGCAAGAGTGCTATAATGGCTGGAAGAATGGAAGCGGCGTACGACTATTGGTCTGATTCCATGTTAGGAGAATATTCAACTTCTTTTGGTTTTAACAATCGTACCGGAGCTATTGGAGCTTTCGCAGCTGGCTACGGGCACCAAGCCAATGGTAGTTACGCAGTCGCTTTGGGTTTTACGAACCAAGCTGGCGCCGAGTACAGTGTTGGTATTGGTTCAAATAATATCATTCTCGGTAATTATGGTCTGACACTCGGCCATTATTTACGAGTCGAGCACACAAATTCAATGGTAATTGGCCAAGGCACAGCGGTTACTTCTTTGAAAACATTTCAAGAAAACCAATTGTTGATTGGTTTTAACAGCACCATCCCAACGATTTTAGTTAACGGTGGTGGTACAGATAATCAGTTAATCGTGAGGGCTGACGATAATCAAACCTTAAACATACAAGAGTGGCAGAATTCTTCTAGCTCAACCCTGGCTTACATTGATTCAGTTGGAGGTTTTGTTGCTCCTTACATGAATATTGATTCTGGTACGCTCTACGTGAGCAGTACCTCTAATTATGTCGGTGTGAGTACCACTGTTCCTGGTTATACCTTTGATGTGGCTGGTAACATCGGCTTAGATTACCGTGGTGATGCGGTTTTTAAAGGTACATTTGGTGCCGGTAGTGATATCCTGTCTACTGGAGCCGGTACCAGAATGTTGTGGTATCCAAAAAAAGCCGCTTTCCGTGCCGGTTATGTGGCTGGTACAAATTGGGATGACGCCTCAGTCGGCAATTATTCTTCTGCCATTGGAGCAGATAACAAAGCCTCTGGTACACATACTTTCGCCGGTGGTTATTCCAGTGTTGCAAGTGGTGACGTCTCTTTTGCTTTTGGAGAGTATGCTGTAGCGAGTGGTTATAACTCAGTTGCTTTTGGCTATTCCAATATAGCCTCTGGTACCTATTCTTTTGCCAGTGGTCAGGACGCCGTTGCTACCGGAACTGCCTCCTTTGCGCTTGGGAATAATGTGACAGCAGGAGCGAATTATGCCTATGCACTTGGTAATGGTGTAAATAATTATGGCCCCAGTTCATTTGCTTGGGGTAGTAATTATACAGTTGACGCTAATTCTGATCCCAGCTTTGTAATTGGCCGGGATGATTTGGATATAGGCTTTTTCCCCGGGGCTGGGACCGCAGCCAACAGCGTCCTTTTTTCTACCTCAACTTCTTTTACCAATTATGTTGGAGATGTTGCTGGTAATACTGCATTTATCTTAGACGCTGGTGGTTGGGCAGCGAGCAACGCCGATCGCTATGTTCTGTCAGTTCGCGCCGGTAACACGCCACTTTTTTCCGTAGCGGCCAACGGCAATGTTCATGCCTTGGGCACACTGACTGCATCTAGCGCTACTGTCGGCACACCGGGCGCTCCGGGTGACTTGGCCGAGCGAGTAGATATTGCGATTGACGATGTGGTAGAAGCCGGTGATGTTTTAACTGTAGACAATAATAGCCCCGACACTTATCGGAGAACTAGTGGGTCTTATGACGCGTCCGTCTCGGGCGTCGTTTCTACCAACCCAACCATAGTCGTTGGTAATGGTAAAACAGATTACACCGCTACTATGGCCATGGTCGGTCGTGTTCCGGTTAAAGCTAGTACAGAGAACGGACCGATTAATCGGGGAGACCTGTTGGTCAGTGCTGGGTTACCTGGATACGCTATGCGGTATGATCCTAGTAAAGACGACACTAAGGTTGTGGGGGTAATCGGAGTAGCTCTCGATTCTCTGCAGTCAGGAAATGGAAAAATAATGGCCTTGATCCGAACCGGTTGGGTATATAACCGCAACCAAAGTATTGAAACAATGAAACTGAACCTGGAAACCCTTGCGGCGGTTCAGGGTTTAAACATTGGTAATAACCCGGGCAGTCTTGATGTAAATAACAATAATGGAACTTTAAATTATACAAGTGGCAATCTTAACCTACAGGGTTTCGCGTTATTGAATGTTGGTAGAATTGTAGGTAGTAATGGTCGTTGGATGATTGACGCCAACGGACGATTAATTAGTAAAGTTAACACCTCCGAAGGCGAAAAAACACTCTATGCAGTTAATTCTTATAACGATGAGTTAATTATTTCTGGTAGCGATAAACTGGTTTCGGGCGAGGCGCGTATTCTTTTTGATACTCCGACTAAAGAAATAATTAACAGCGACGAGACTCTTAAGGTTAATGTTACCCTAACTTCTGGTGAAGCAAGGGGGATATATGTAAAAGAAAAGAGCCAAGAAGGATTCGTTGTTAAAGAAGTTAGTGATGGCCAAAGCGGTGCTACTTTTGACTGGGTCGTCATTGCCAAACGAAAAGCTTCCCCAACCCCAGAACCACCAGCAGAAAACACTACCCCAACCGCATCGGGCGGAAACAGCGACGCCGGAATCCAACCCACAACTCCGCCTGAGGAAAATACCCCACCAGCCAACGAGCCAAATCCAGTTGGCCAGGATAGTAGTGAGACAACCAATCCAGATCCACCAGCCTCTGATTCATCGAGCGAAAGTACTGAAGCCCCGCCTGCTAGCGAAACACCTTCCCTACCCCCAACCACACCGCCAGTAGAAATCCCGCCCGCGCCAACGCCTGAGCCGATTCCTACTCCTGCCCTAGTCGATTCATCGTCTAGCCCAGCGCCCGAAGGCCCACCCACCTCTTGATTTTCTTAAATTCTTAGGCTATACTATTAAAGCTTTTTACGGGCCCTTAGCGTAGCTGGCTAGCGCGTCTCCATGGCATGGAGAAGGTCACCGGTTCGAATCCGGTAGGGTCCACCAAATTTCCCGGCTATACGTCGGGTTTTTTTCTGGACAATTAGCTGTTTAACTAGTAGAATACGAGCACTATGATCAATGTTTACTTCGTTTTATTGCTTATTATCGCTGTCCTCATGTTTTCTTTGGCTTTTTCGTCTCTGTCACTTGCCCCCTGGGTTCCCACTAGGAAAAGAGATTTAAAACGAGCCTTTAAACTAGCTGGTTTGAAACCAGGAGAGATTTTTTATGACTTAGGTAGCGGCACGGGCACGACCGTATTTGGTGCTTCCGCCGAGGAGGGAGTAAAAGCAATCGGGATTGAACTAGCTTTACCGATGTATTTTTTTTCGGTTCTAAAAAAATTGATTTTACGAGATAAAAACGCGCATTTCAAACTAAAATCATTGTTTAATGAAGATTTGAGTCAGGCCGATGTGGTATATGTTTTTGGTTTACCCAATACGCTTAAAGAAAAATTAGTTACCAAATTTAAAAAAGAGTTAAAACCAGGGAGCCGCGTCCTAAGTTATGTTTTCCCCATTCACAGTTTAGTACCCGAAGTCGTCGATCGCCCTACTGATAAAGACCTATCAATTTATTTGTATAAATTTTAGCCTCGTATGTCATTTTCTATTGGAATTGTCGGTCTGCCAAATGTTGGTAAGTCTACGTTGTTTAATGCCTTGACCCGCAGTAAGCAGGCTGATGCCCAAAATTATCCCTTTTGTACCATTGACCCAAACGTCGGGGTGGTTGAGGTACCAGATGATCGGTTGCAAAAACTTTCCGATATTTCTAAATCTTTAAAAATTGTTCCAACCGTTATTGAATTTGTCGACATCGCTGGTTTGGTAAAGGGGGCTTCAGAAGGAGAGGGGTTAGGGAATAAATTTTTATCACATATTCGTGAGGTGGATGCGATCGCGCAAGTTGTTCGTAGTTTTAGTGATTCAAATGTTATTCATGTCCATAATCGGGTAGATCCAAAAGACGATGCGGAAATAATTAATTTGGAATTGACCCTGGCGGATTTACAAACTGTTTCTAAGCGTTTGGAAAATACCAAAAAAGCCGCTAAGGGTGCGGCGGCAAAGGAGAAAGAAAAAGAACTAGAGTTTTTAGAAAAATTAAATGCCCATTTGGAAAAAGGATTGCCGGCGAGACTTCTCGAGCTCGAAGATGATCAGAAGCCGCTCTTAAAGGAATTACAATTGATCACAGCAAAACCAATGTTGTATGTTATTAATTCCGACGAAGGTAAAAGCGCCCCAATTCCGGAACTTACTGGCAGTTTAACCGAGCAGATTGCTCTAAGTGCCAAGTTAGAAGCTGAATTAGCCGATCTTTCCCCAGAAGAAGGCCGGGAATATTTAAAGAGTCTCGGGCTAGAAGAAACTGGTTTAGAGAAATTAATTAGAGCCAGTTACAAATTGTTAAACCTGGTTACATATTTTACTTCCGGTGAGCCTGAAACTCGAGCCTGGACAATTTCCGAGGGCACTAAAGCTCCACAGGCGGCTGGTGTTATCCATACGGACTTTATTAAAGGTTTCATCAAAGCCGATGTTACGAACTGGAAAGATTTTGTCGACCACGGTGGTTGGAGTAAAATAAAAGAAACCGGCAAACTCCGGTTAGAAGGAAAAGATTACATTGTAAAAGATGGCGATGTTTGTTACTTCCACGTTAATACCTAAATCTCCAGATCTCGCGCGCCACTTGTTGGCCTGGGCGGTGGTACAAAAGAAAATCTTCATTGTTATTTAGAGGTTCGGTGGCAAAACCCATTTTCAAAATGGGTTTTTTAATATCTATCGTCACCCATTTATTGTTAACCCAAAAGCGGGGGATAAGAAAGACCACCGGTGCGCCCGGTTCAAGTATTTTTGTGAAAGTTTTAAAAGCACTTAAGTAAAGCTCCTTTAGTTCCACTATCTGGGTATCAAGTTTTGCTCGATCAATTTTACCGCGCCAAGCCAAGCCAAGGTACGGCTCGGTTACGATGCTGCCAATTGAGTGACTATTAATTTTACGGTCTAAATCACGGACATCGGCTTGAAATACTCGGGTCGAAAAAACAGGCATTGAAGGGTTTTTTTCTTTGAGCCACTGAACATTTTTTTCTGTGTCCGTTACCGCTTTGCCGTAAAGATCGGTTCCTATAACATTAGAAAAACCGAGCAGGAGTGCTTCAGATAAAACCGTCCCTGAGCCACAGAAGGGGTCAAGTAATGTTTTATCCTTGTTTGCTCGGGCAAGGTTTATCATCATCATGGCTAGTTTAGGAGGTAACATCCCACTAAAATCGTCTCGACCGGGCCGATCGAAATCTCGTTCGGAAAATTTTTCAAAGGGCTGCACCGCAATTGTTTTGGCCAGACAGTATTCTTTATTATTTTTTTCTAAAATGAGAAACTCAACACCCTTATCAAGTAAATTATTTTTTTTAACTGAAACACTAGAAAGTTCGGTTTCTGAATCAAAAATATATCGCGAAGGCATTCCTTTCTCAGCCAATTTTTTTTTAACACCCTTTCCCAGTCCACTTAGGTTTTCCTCGGAAGAGTGATCTAAATTGTTTTCATAATAAATACTAAGCCCGAAATCTTTTTTTCGTTCCGGTTCATCTTCGAAATACTGGATTATCATTTGTGTCAGGTCCTCTTTGTTTTTAATTGTTTTATCTGGATATAGTCTTAAACCTAATTTTACCGTTCCGCCCAAGTTATTAATTATCTTGGGGTTGAAGTCTGGAATTTTTAGGCGTAATAATTTACCCTCGATCTGTAGGTTATTATTGTCTAAATTTAAATAAGCCGCGATTTCTGCGGCTGAGATGCGGCTTTCGCGGCCCAAAACAAACCAAATTTCGTTAAGGTGTTGTTGAGACAGAGGAC
>CAZRZQ010000019.1:0-8979 GCA_964604585.1 uncultured Gammaproteobacteria bacterium | reverse complement strand
TTTGCTCATACATTTCAATGGTATTGTTCTGGAAAATATCTCGGGTGGTAGTGGGAATAACGTGGGGGGTATTTTTAGCGGCGAGTAACCCACTTGCTTCTACAAAAGCTACTTGATCGACGGTTTCCCCGCCAATTTGTGAATTTAAGGCAATCACTGCGTTGGCATCGGCCAAGGTTGTATAGATATTATTGTAAATGAAGTAATATGTAAAGAGGGCGGCTGTTAGAAGTAACCCCATTAATAATATACTTAATAAGCGCCAACCAGCATATTTACCAGGCGCTTTGATCTTAAAATGGGTTAGTTTATTCGGAAACATAGAGTGAGATGTCAAGAATAAGGCGGACTGAACTGTCTTTATCTGGACTCTGTCCGGTGGGGGACAAGACGACGTTCTCAAGTTTGATAAAATACGGCAAGTTTTCTAGTTCGTTCATATATTTCAAGACATTCTTATAGCTTCCGTTGATGATTAGGCCAAACTTTAAATATTTTTTATCTGCTTCGTCTAAATTGCTACTATTAATTTTTTGATCAAGTTTGTGTTGGAGGGAAAGGTTTTCTAAAAGGGTAATAAATTCTAATTCTCGACCAGACTGAAAAAGATGCTTGTCTAAAAGAGCCACCTGTTCTCTTACAGCTTCTACTTTGTGCACGGAATTTCGCGATTGCATTGTGCGTTGGTAACGCTTTTCTAAAAAACCTTTGAGGTTAGAAGTTTCCTCTTTCAGACTATTAATGTCTTTAGTGGTGGGGTAGATAACACCAAAAATTATAGCAATGGTTACCAGGCTAATGGCGGCGAGGAGTAGGTAAACTTTTTTTTCTTGTGCCGTTCGCATATTTGTTTGTCTTTATTAAAGACTGATCTAGTCTTTAATTTTAATTTTAAATTCAAACGGGACATTTTCTTTTTGTAAAAGACGAGAAATTGGTGAAGCCACATTTTCTAGCCAGGTTATCTCCTTTAATTTTTCTTGGTAGTTGAGCAGGGCTTGCCTGGTTAAAGCTAGACCACTGATCGTCAGCGTTGAGTCGTTGCGGTTAATACTTAAATTATTTAGAGTAATGTCTTTGGGCAAATTATTGGCGATAATTAGCAAATCCGGCACCATCCTTTTGAATCCTTTGCCAGCATTGTTAAAATTTTCTAATTTTTGGTTAGCTTCACGCACCTCTTGGTTTTGGGCTGTAAATTCTTGGTTAACAACAATAGCACTTTCGGACAGAGAGTTAAAGTCTTCTTGTAGAGCAATCCAGCTCCACACCAAACTTATAGCCAAAACAGCGGCAGTAATTAAAACAATTTCCAGCATGTTTTTGATAAATATGAAACGTACCAAATTTTCTAATTTAGCCTTCTTGGGTGGGGATAACAAGTTAACGGCTTGATGAAACATATTATTCTTTAATCAGAAAGGGATTTTGAGCGGCGCGGAGGGCCAAACCAACCACTGAAGCGAGGGCCGCACCAGGTGCCTGGGTCAAGATCTGGCTAGAGAACCGGAGAGTGGGTAAAAGCGGTAAGACCGAAGCTCTAACTTTTAACTTACGGCCAATAGTTTCTGGTAAGTTCTTTAAAGAGGCGGAACCGCCGCAGAGATTAACTTCTTGAATCGGGTCGGTTTCAGCGAAGTGTTCCTGGTAAAAAGCTATAGCTTTGTCGACTTCGCCAACTAGTTCGTCGGTAAATTTAGAAATTACTTTTAAATATTTTGGATCTTGTTTGGAATAAGTAATTCCTCTTTCAATTTTTAAAGCCTCAGCTTTATCGTAATCCAGTTTCATTTCTTGAGCGATGGCAGTGGTTAGGATCTCTCCAGAAAAATTTAAATGCGTACTAAATTTTACTCCCTCATGGTCAAAGAAAATTAGACTGGATCGAGTAGCACCGAGATCAAGAATGGCACTGGCTTTTTGTTCAGTAAGATTTTCCGGCACCAGTGCCCGAGCAATAGATAAGACCTCGATTTCTAAAGCTAGGGGCATAAGGCCCACACTCTCTAGGAGATAAGTATAAGAGTCGGCAATAACTTTTGGTACAGCACCGATTAAAACTTTAGTGTGGTTATTGTTTGATCCATTGCCTAAAACTTTCCAGTCAATATACGTCTCTTCGATCTCAAAGGGGAGATGCTTCTTAGCTTGGTAGATGACATCTTCCTCTGTGATTTGGTCGGGGTTGGCATCCAAGGTAATTACTTTTAAGAAAGTTTTTGGCTCTGGTAAGTCAGAAACGACCCAAGGGGATTTTATTGCCTTATACCTGCCTTCGCGTCCCAACAGATAAAGAATTTTTTTTCGCACCATCTCCGGCTGTTGGATTTCACCGTTTACGATACAGCCAGGGGAAAGCGGAGCCATGCGAAGTTCTTTGACATAATAATAATTCTGGCCGCGAAGATTTTTCCGCCGCTCTAGTTGCATTAATTTTATTGACAGATCGCCGATGTTCAAACCAAAGGCACCGACGAAGGGGTTCTGCAAAAACATAATTAGAAACTCTCGGCCAAAGAATACATTGGCATAATTACCGCCACCGCGATACCAGCGACGGCCAAGCCAAGGACTAAAATGATTACTGGTTCAATAATGGTTGAAAAATTTTTCATCGTGTTATCCACCTCGTTTGAATAATAGTCAGACAATTCTTTTAACATATGTTCCACCTCACCAGATTGTTCACCGACCATGATCATTTCAGTTACCATCGGTGGGAAAGCCTTAGGAAATTCAGCCAAAATCTCGGAAAGCGGTTCACCTTTTTTAAGTTTTTCCGAGACAATTAATAAATTATTTTTATAAACCAAGTTACTTTGCACTTCGGAGGTAATTCGGACAGCATCAATGATTGGGATAGAACTCTCCATGAGCGAAGAGAGAGTCAAGGTAAAGCGGGCCAAGTTAATTTTTTTAATGATCGGACCAGCTAAAGGTAAAAGCAAATTAAAAGCATGGAGTTTTTCTTTAACCGAACGAATTTTGATAAGTTGGATAAAGCCGACTATTATCGCCGCCACGCCAATGGCCATAAATATGCCATATTTTTGTGTTCCTTCGGTAATAGCGATCAAAATTTTGGTTGGTAAGGGAAGTTCCGCATCAAAATCATTAAACATGACCATTACTTTTGGTAAGACAAAGACCACAACTTCAATCGCGATGCCAACCATAGCGACTAGAATAACGGCCGGGTAGACCATCGCTCCACGGACCTTACTCGTTAGTTCGTGGCCTTTTTTCATCTGGATGTGGATTTGTTCCAAAGCTTCTTCCATTCGGCCACCAGCTTCGCCAGCCGCGACCATGCTAACGTAGATTGGAGGGAAAACTCTGGGGTACAAAGCTAAAACCTCGCTTAGTTGCTTGCCTTTTTCTACTCCCTCCTTAATTTGTCCAATAACTTTCTTAAGCCGCTTGTTTTCAATTTCTTGACCTAAAACTTGCAGAGCATTAACAATTGGTAAACCAGCTTTAATCATGGTTTTAAGATGGTAAATAAAAAGCATCTTTAAAACCATGGGTATCCGAGTCAAATGATCGGTAATCCAAGCATTAATTTTATTTTCCGCTATTGCGGGCTCTTTATCGGTAGTAGGGGATTTTTTAGTCGCAAACATAATTATTCTTTGGTAACGCGAAGTATTTCAGAAATAGTGGTAATACCAAGTTTGGCTTTAATAAGGCCGTCTTCGGACATGGTTAACATACCTTTTTCTCGGGCATACTTTTTAATCTCTTCCGCTGTACCACGAGAATTAATAATCTGGGTCAATTTGTCATCTATCTCTAGTACCTCATAAATACCTTGGCGTCCTTTATAACCGGTATCTCCACAACGGCGGCAACCTGCGCCTTGGTAAAAAGTCATGCTCTCGACAGTTTTTTCTTTTACTTTTAAGTCAGCGTACTTCTCAAAGAGTCCTCCCATTTTTTTAACATCAAATATTTTTAAAAGATCTGTTACAGCACTTTTTTCCAGTTTGTATTCTTTCTTGCAGTGAGGACAGATTTTACGGACCAAGCGTTGGGCGACAATAATGTTGGCCGTAAAAGCTACTAGGAATGGCGCTACTCCCATGTCCGTTAAGCGGGGTAGCGCTGTGGGGGCATCGTTGGTGTGTAAAGTGGATAGCACCAAGTGGCCAGTCATGGCTGAGTGAATAGCGATCTCGGCCGTTTCTTCATCACGGATTTCTCCGACCATAATAACATTTGGATCTTGGCGAAGAAGCGAACGTAGACCCGTAGCAAAGGTGAAACCAACTTTCGGATTGATTTGGCTTTGGTTAACTCCGGCAACGCGGTATTCGATCGGGTCTTCAATCGTTGAAATGTTTACACCTGGTTGGTTTAAAATACCTAAGATTGTATAAAGAGTAGTAGTTTTACCAGAGCCGGTTGGACCAGTGACGAGAATCATGCCATGTGGCTTTTTAATTGCCTGTTCAACAATCTCTTTAATTTTTGGTAAGAAGCCAAGTTGGTCGAGAGTTAATGGTTTAGTTCCTTCGTGCAAAAGACGCATAACTACTTTTTCTCCGTCGTAGACTGGGAGAATGGAAACACGGAAAGCTAGTTTTTCATCTTGGATCTGGATTTTAAACCGCCCGTCTTGCGGTACCATGTGCTCGTCTAGCTTTAGGTTAGCCAAAATCTTAATTCTCGCAATAATACCGTTTTGAATCGCCTTTGGTAAGGTCATGACAGGTTTTAAGATGCCATCAATACGGTAGCGAATAACCACCTCTTTTTCACCCGGCTCAATGTGTATATCTGACGATCCCTCGTAAACAGCGTGTTCCAAGACACTGTTAATGATATTAATGACCGGCAGTTCTTCGGCCGCCTTTTTTAAATCTTTGGCGTTAACTGTTCCCGAACCATTATCCGAAACAATCTTCAAATCATCTTCCAGTTCCGCATGGTAGCGGCGGAGAGCGTCTTTTAGATCTCCCGGGGTGGTAATAAACACTTTAGGTTCCAATCCTGTCTTGCGACGCAGGAATTCAATTGTCTGGATATCTGTTGGGTCGGTCATCGCGAGCTTTAATTCAGTTGCGTCTTTGTCAAAAGCAACAACCTGATGCGTGCCAGCCAAAGGACCAGGAATTAAATTTAATATTTCTTTTTTAATCTCTTTGCCTTTAAGCCCGATAAAAGGAAAATCTAAATACTTTCCCGCTTTCTCATACAATTCTTCTTCCGAAACTGGTCCCTCGGATACCAAAACATCTTCAAATTCCTTGTTTTGTTTTTCTGCTTTCGCCACCAAAGAACGCATGGTTGAAGCGGGAACAAGTTTAAATTTTTTAATTACTTCTTTTAATGTATCGGTAGGTAACATAAAATTTTGCAAAAGTATTTGCAAAGGAATTATACCATATTATTTGATAATGATGAAGAAGAAATAAATAAAACAAAAATCCAACACCGTAGTGCTGGATAATATGTTTTCCGCCTAACGCTTCTCGGTACTCTAGAAAATACATCATATATATCCTCTAGGGCACGACCGAGAAGCGGAGGCGTCCTGACACTGGGAGTGCCGGGGGCGGGGGCCTTCTTCATTGGGGCCCGCTCAGGCTGGCGCGGCCCAGTGGCCGCTCACCCGTGGTTGCGGACTGCTGGACCGCGGCGAAGCCGGGATTGAAGAACGCCTGCTGGCGGAAGCTCGAGTCGGACACGAAGCGCTCGATGAGCTCGGCCAGACCGTTGCGGATCATGGCGACGACCCGGAGATCCTGGTTATGCATGGCGAGTTCGACACCAAGCATCGCTTGGTAGAGCCGCGGGTGACCCTTCCCAGCCGTCCACTCCTCGTCTGGCGGGCAGTCCGGGAGGGGGTTTTCGCCCCAGAAGTCCGTGAAGGGCTCAGAAGCCACAACCTCACCCCAGATTTCGCCTGGGAAGACGACGAGCACGCGGGATTCACCGTCCGGGCGTCGCACCCTCACGTAGCACATATGTGCATTATCACGCATCTTGACCCTCCGAATCTACCCCACACAGCCTGGGGCAAGGCGTCGCCTGGGGTTTCCAGGGAATTCTGGATTTTAGCAAAGAGAGAGAGACTTGTCCAGGTTGGTTATCCACCAGCAAAAAATTAAAACAAACTTATTTGTTGTATGGTATACTACCCTTGAGACGCTGGCTCGGAACGGAGGTGTGCCATGAGCCAGTTTAGACGGGGTTGGCCGCGTGACCTCGCAGGAACACGCGGCAAGGTCTACTTCCGAGGGCGGTTCGGGTATGTGGTCGGCCACTCGGTCGACATCGCTCGAGGAAGACGGACATTTTTGATTCTCCAGGTCGTTCCCGGTCTGGGAGCAAGGGTGCTCCCGGTTTCGGAGAACGACCAAGGATTCTCGCGTCTACGCTCAGGGACGGATACTCGTCTCTGATCGCGCGAGAAATGGAAGGGGGCCTCATGGGCCTACCTGAATGCTTTTGGCGCCGTCAAACACCTCGCGGCGCCCTTCTAATTAAATATGAAAGCCGAGCTTCTTAGCTCGGCTTTTTTGACGTAGGTTATTTTAAAATAATTTTAACACCCTCCACCAATTTTCAATATATTCTTGTCTCTTATTCTGGTACTTAAGGTAATAGGCGTGTTCCCAGAGATCCAAGGCAATAATAGGCGTATGACCAAGAGATAACGGTGAATCTTGGTTGGGCAAAGAATACATTTTAAGTCCGTTATTTTCATCACGTATTAACCAACTCCAACCACTACCGAAATGGCTGGTAGAAATTTTGCTAAATTCTTCTTTAAAATTTTCTAGTGAACCCCAGGTGTCCTCAATATTTTTTACTAGTGCCTCATCTACTTGTTTTTTCGGTCCCATAGTTAGCCAATACAGATTGTGGTTTACGTAGCCACCACCGTTGTTTTTAATTTTGATCCGGTCGGCCTCTTCCACTGGAATAGTTTTTATATCTTTCAAAATTTCTTCCGCTGTCTTATTTTCTAGTTCTGGATATTTGTTAATAGCCTCTTGGAAATTATCTAAATATTTTTGGTGGTGCTTGGTATAATGCACCTCCATAGTTTTGGCATCGATGTATGGTTCCAAAGCCTCGAAACTATATAGTAATTGTGCTAAAGAGAATTGCATAAAAAAGTGGGTTAATTATTTAAAAATATATACATATTTAGTATGATAATATTATATGGTAGAAAGTGAGAGGCGTCAAATATTATGTTTTTAAAAAACCCACACCAAGTTGGTGTGGGTCAGAAATTTTATTCTTCCGGAGGTAACGGCACCTCTTCATCGGCTGGTTCGCCTGGGTTACCTTCTTCTTCGTCCAGGGCTTCGCCACGCTCGACGACTTCCCAAACCTTATCTCTAATTTCACTAATTAGTTTTGGGTTATCTCGTAAGTACTTCTTTGCTGTTTCTCTCCCAACTCCAAGCTTTTCTTCGCCATAATTGTAGGAGTTGCCTTTTTTATCGATCACCTTGTAAGTTACACCTGTATCTAGTAGGTCACCAGATAAAGAAATACCCTCGTTATACATAATGTCGAATTCGGTTGTGCGGAAAGGTGGGGCCACTTTGTTTTTCACAATTTTTACTTTGACGCGGTTACCGATCACCTTATCTCCTTGTTTGATCTGGGCCGCGCGGCGGATTTCAATACGGATTGAAGAATAGAATTTTAAAGCAACACCGCCAGTAGTAGTTTCCGGGTTGCCAAAGTAAACCCCGATCTTCATGCGGGTTTGGTTGATGAAGATTAAAACAGTTTTGGATTTACTAATTACGGCGGTCAACTTTCTTAAAGCCTGACTCATGAGTCTGGCCTGTAAACCCATTTGTGCGTCACCCATATCTCCTTCGATTTCTGCCTTCGGCACGAGGGCGGCGACCGAGTCGACGACGATGACATCAACGGCGTTGGAACGAACCAATGTCTCAACGATTTCCAAGGCTTGCTCGCCAGTATCTGGTTGAGAGATTAAAAGTTCGTCGATCTTAATACCAATTTTTCTGGCATAGTCTGGATCAAAAGCATGTTCAGCATCGACAAAGGCGGCAATCCCACTGCGCTTTTGCATCTCAGCGACGACGTGTAGGGCCAAGGTGGTTTTACCACTAGCTTCTGGTCCATAGATTTCAATAATACGTCCACGGGGTACACCTTTAATGCCGAGAGCAATGTCGAGAGACATACAACCGGTCGGGATTGATTCCACCTGCATCGAAGCTTTAGCTTCACCAAAAGTCATGATCGCCCCATCACCAAAGCGACTCTTGATCTGTTCGATCGCGCTTTCGGCGGCCTTCAACTTATTCTTTACCTCCTCGCTAGCTGATCCTTTAACCATACGAATTTTAGATTAATAAATTTTTAATTAATTAGGTAATAAAGTCACTTTTTCTCCGGCCACGGCCATCGGTCTCGCGACCACATGGCGAGTGACACTCGAAGTTTTACCGTGCTTTTTCTTAACCGAAACTATAATTGTGTTAACGCCGTTTTGTAAATCTAGGTGTGTTTCAAATCGGCCACTATCGTTTACTCGTACTTCTTGCCCGTTAATTGTAAGTGCTGTTTCTTTTTCTGTCTCGCCTTGGATTAGCGCGGTCAAAGTATTGGCCACTAGTCCTTCCTCTGGTGAATACAAAACTAATTTCGGTGGTTCAATCACCCCTTTAATTTGCCAGGCCAGATAACCAACAAAGATAAAGATAAAGACACCAGCCACAATATACCGAAGAGTGAGAGAAAAGAAATTAAAGCGTGAATTACGAATGGACTGGTGTGGGTGAACGGTTTTAATATCTCGCAATCCACCTTCACATTTAAAATCTTTCGCCAGAGCTTTTGGATCAAGTCCAACCGCCTTCGCATAACCTTTAATATATGCCAGACGGTAAGCCACGGCCTGGGGAAGTCGAAAGTATTCGCAGTCCTCAATCATGAGGAGGTGGTTTTTGGCGATAAAAGAGTTTCTTGAAATACCTT
>CAZRZQ010000018.1:13802-17009 GCA_964604585.1 uncultured Gammaproteobacteria bacterium | reverse complement strand
CCATGGTCGTGGTTACAAACCAGCCGAAGAAAAAGATCGTCAGTCTCAAGATTTGGGTACGATCGTTATTGATTCGGTTTACACTCCCGTTCGCGATGTTGGTTATGTGGTAGATTTTACTCGCGTTGGAGATATTACTAACTACGAGAAATTAACTTTAAATATTGAAACTAATGGCACGATTACTCCGGAAGAAGCCATGCAACAAGCGACAAAAATTTTAATGGACCACTTTACAATTATCTCTGGCGCCGTTGCGAACGGTGGCACGGGTAAAGAAGAAGCTCTAGCCGTAGAAGAAGTTGCACCGGTTGAGGCTGTCGAAGAAACTGAAGTGGTTGAAGAAGAGGTAGAGGCTCCAAAGAAAGCAAAAAGAGCCAAAAAGAAAGCTGAATAGAGTTAATATTTTTTAATAACAGTATGCGACATCAAAAGAAAAAAGTTACCCTTGATCGAAAAACCGCACCACGCCGTGCGCTACTTTCGAATCTAGCTGAGAGTTTAGTTTTGTTTGAAAAAATTAAAACTACCAAAGCTAAAGCGAAGGTTACTAGATCAGTGGTAGAAAAATTAATTACCAAAGCAAAACAAAACACCTTGACTGCTCGTCGAGCGATCGCCAAAGAACTTTACACTGACAACGCTGTTAAGAAGTTGATGGAAGTCTTAGGTCCTCGCTATGCTGAACGCAAAGGCGGTTTTACGAGAATTGTCTTGGTAAAGAATCGTAAGGGCGATGGAGCGGAAGAAGCGATTGTCGAATTTGTCTAAAAAGAAATATATTATAAAGAATACTATGGCTATTAAAAGACATACTGTCGAATTGGACGCCGCGGGAATCGCTCCTGGTAGATTGGCGACCCAAATTGCGACGATTCTCATGGGTAAACACAGACCAGATTACACTCCACACATTGATTCTGGCGACAAAGTTGTAATTGCCAATGCGAAAGATTTAGTTTTCACTGGCAAGAAACTTGACCAGAAAGTTTATCGCCATCACACTTTACATCCAGGTGGTTTGAAAGAAGTTGGCGCCAAAATTATGGTTAAAGAAAAACCAGAAGAGGTGATTCGCTTGGCGGTTATCAAGATGTTGCCAAAAAACAAACTCCGGACCGCTCGGATGAAAAGACTTAAATTTAAGAAGTAATCCTTATGACTAAAATTACTAAGAAAAATGATGTTAATCGCGCTGTCGGAAGACGCAAATGCGCTTCCGCTCGTGTACGCATTGACAAAGGTACTGGTAAGATCGTTGTGAACGGTAAAGGTTTGAGTGAATATTTCCCATTCTTCCAGTGGCAAGAAATAGTCCAGGCTCCTTTGAAAGCTTTGTCCAAAATGAAAGATTACGACATTTCTGTAAAAGTGGTTGGTGGTGGTCCAATGGGCCAAGCCACAGCGGTTCAGCTTGGTATTGCCAGAAGTCTCGTTGTTTGGAATGAAGATTTTAAAAAGACTTTAAAGACTCTCGGCTTCTTAACCCGCGATGCTCGTGTCAAGGAAAGAAAGAAACCAGGTTTAAAGAAAGCAAGACGCGCACCGCAGTGGAGCAAACGTTAAAATCCAAAGACCTTGGCAGTGTGCCGAGGTCTTTTTTTGACCTTTGAACCTAAAGCAAATTTATATTCAAAGGTCAGCCTCTTATTAGTCGGGCCGGTAGTCGGTTCGCATCTTAATAGGGGCGAGGAGGGGAGATGATCAGAGAAGGGCGTTTCGAAAAACCGCCCGAGATCTGGTCTGGATACCGGGTGGTAGAAGTCTCCGCTAAAACCGCTGCCCAGACAGACGTCGAGGCGCTGATGCTAGCGGGCGGAGGTTCGCTCGGAGACGGGGTGTACCACCACTCCTCGGTGGTGGACATACTCTACCTGAGAGAACGACGGGGACTCAGTTAGAGCCGCTTTCGTGGTGATCCTCCACCAGTTTTTCGGGCAAGTTTCTGGTTCAAAAACTGCCCAAAGGACCTTGTTTAACCTGTGCACAGGAGAGATTGACCATTTTTATAAATTATAGAAACACTTACCAAATCTGGTCGGTGTTTTTTTAATACAACGTATTAATTGCTTTCTAGTTAATTTTACGGTAAACTATTAAGGATTATGGCTTATACCGTTACCCAAAATACCTCATTTTTAACTGCGGCTTCTGTTTTACAAAAGGTTATTTCTTTTGTCTATTTTACAATTATTGCTCGGATTATTGGAGTAGAGAATACCGGACAGTATTTTTTTGCCATTGCGTTCACCACGATCTTCACTGTTGTCGCTGACTTTGGTCTCGGACCGGTTTTTACGAGAGAAGCGGCCCGGGCACCAGAAAAGTCCGAGAAATACCTTAATACGGTTATATCTAGTAAAATATTGTTTGGAATCGTTGCCTACCTTCTGGTTATTTTGTTCGCCAATCTTTTAAACTATCCCGTTCTGACCAAACACCTTATTTATCTCGCTGGGGTGACCATGTTTTTTGACAACTTGCATGCTGGGTATTATGCTCTATTTCGAGCGCGTAAGAATTTAGTCTATGAAGCGATTGGAGTGGTTGGTTCACAGTTTTTAACTTTGGTTATTGGTACCGTTGCTTTGGTATTAAAATGGCCACTCATGTGGCTTATCGCGGCCTATACCATACCGGCATTTTTAAACTTTTTGTTTTCGGGCTTTTTTGCCCACAAGGTTTATAAATTAAAATACTATTTCTCCTTATCCAAAGATATTTTAAAATGGTTAATACCCATGGCCTTGCCGTTCGCCTTAGCTGGTTTATTAGGCCGCCTGTATTCGTATAGCGATTCGATCATCATGAGTAAGTTTTTGTCTCCTGAGTCAATGGGTTATTGGAGTGTGCCGTACAAGATTACTTTTGCCTTTCAGTTTATCCCGATCGCCCTAGCTACTAGTGTATATCCGGTAATGAGTGGGTTGCATGTTAGTGAACCAGGGAAAATTGGGGAGTTGTTTCAAAAATCTTGGCGTTATTTGTTTATTATTGTTTTTCCGCTTTCACTTGGTATTATTACCTTGGCCGAACCGATCATCTTGCATCTTTACAAACCAACCTTTGCCCCCTCGATTCCAGTTTTGCAAATTTTAATGGTTAGTTTAATCTTTGGTTATCTTGGTTTCATTACTACCGCTTTAATTAACGCCACCAACCACCAAAAAGTGCAAACCACGTTGGTTGGAGCGGCCTTAGCGGTGA
>CAZRZQ010000018.1:0-13792 GCA_964604585.1 uncultured Gammaproteobacteria bacterium | reverse complement strand
CATTGAATTTTTTGTTGTTACCACGGTACGGTATTGTCGGCGCCGCACTAGCCGCACTCGGAAGCAATGTTACGTTATGTTTAACTGGTTATTATTTTTCTAGCCGTTACGCTAAATTAGATCATGGTAGTATAATGGGCTATTTATTAAAGAGTTTAGGGGCGGCTCTTGTCATGACCATTACCATTTGGTTCTTAAGGACGCGTATCCATTATATTTATACCATTCCCCTGGGGGCGATCATATATTTCGCCTGCCTATTCTTGTTTAAGGGGATTTCTCTTGATTTGTTAAGGGAAGCGAAAAAGAAAATATTTAAAACATCTTAAGTATGCAAAACTTAATTGTTACTAAACATTATCCACCGGAAGTTAGCAGTAAAAGTATTTTTTTACATAACTTAGCTCACCATTTAACAGGGGAGACAATTGTGCTGGCACCCCTATTAAAGAAAAAGATGGAGAACTATGTAGATGACGATAAAGTTAAAAGAATAAATTTCCAATCTTTTATTTTACCTGATCAGTGTAAGATTTATGGTGGATTAAAGCGAATCTTGAAGGGGGATAAACCGGAGCGGATTATTGCTTATCCACCATTGGTTACTGGTGAGGCGGTCCGAAGATATGCGAAGAAAAATAAAGTGCCATATTGGCTGGTAATAAGCGCTGAGAGTTTTCATGAGAAGGCCTTGAAAGAGATTAAGAAGTTACGTCTTTTGTGCCTTGCGGCTCACAAAGTTATTGTTACTAGTAATAGTTTGAAAAACAAATTAAAGCAGGTGGTGGAAGTGCCTGAGGAAAAGATTGTAATTATTTATCCGGCCCCGGACGAGGTATTTTTTACCAAGGTTAACCTGGAGGAAATTACGTTACTACGTAATCAGCTGGCTCTTCAAGGGAAAAAGGTAATGATTACAGTCGCGAACATGGAAGATGGAAAGGGCTATCCGCATTTGATCCGTTTACTACCGGAAGTAGCAAAAAAGGTACCAAATTTGGTTTGGCTAATTGCGGGCGATGGACCTAAGAAGAAATTATTAGTGGACTCAATTGTTAAAAATGATTTACAAAATGTCGCGCGGTTTTTGCCAAAGTATTTACAATTGGCCGACTTGTTTGTTTTGTTAACCCACAAGGACCAGGAAGTAGAAGAAGCGAATAAAGCCGTGTTCTTAGAGGCGGCCGCCGCTGGTTTGCCAGTTGTTGCTGGCCAGGCCCCCGGGGTAGAAGAGGTGGTTAAGAATCTAGAGACCGGTCTTATTGTTGATGCGTACCAAGACATGAGCGTAATTTCGGCGATATCT
This sequence comes from uncultured Gammaproteobacteria bacterium, assembly GCA_964604585.1. Taxonomy (GTDB): domain Bacteria; phylum Patescibacteriota; class Patescibacteriia; order Magasanikbacterales; family GWA2-37-8; genus DATDYA01. The sequence continues at coordinate 12,486 of CAZRZQ010000018.1, read as the reverse complement.
GACTTGCTAAGAGAAAGCGAGTATGCGAAAAAAATGGGTGAGGCTGGGAGGGCGATGGTTTTGAGTGGTTTTAGTTGGGAGAAACAAATAAAGAGCTTGGGTTTATGAATAGTAAATTAGTTTAACCAAACCCATCGTCCGCTGCAGGTTATTATTGTGAATGATGGTAGTACGGATGCTTTTGAAAAAGTTATTGGTAAAATTAAAATAAACTATCCAACCCTAGATTTGCAGGTTATAACCCAAGAAAATAAAGGCGCGCCAGCGGCGCGCAATCGTGGTTTGAAAGAAGCAAAAGGGGATTACGTCATATTCTGGGATGCGGATACGATTGGTGAACCATTTATGCTCGAGAAAATGGTTGAGGTTTTGGAAAAGAATCCAGCATACAGCTATGCATATTCTCAGTTTAAATTTGGCTGGAAGGTTATGAAGAGCCAGGAGTTTGACCCGGCTACTCTTCAACAACTTAATTACATTGATGGTGTTACTTTAATACACCGGAACGACGTTATCCCTTGGGATGAATCATTAAAAAGATTCCAGGACTGGGATCTCTGGCTCACATTGTTGGAGAAAAAAAAGACCGGGATATTTATCCCGGAAGTTTTATTTAGCAAGGTGGTTAAGGGAAGAAAAAATATTAGTTCGTGGCTTCCCAGTTTTATGTATAAATTACCCTGGAAAATTAAAGCCGTACAGGCGTATGAAGAAGCGCGAGAAATAGTGCTTAAGAAGCATGGGTTAATTTAGTTCGCTCTTTAAGAGCGTTAGATAGTAGAAAGACGAGAAGTATTACACCGAGGACATGAAATAAAGCAGGAGAAGTGAGATTAATTACCAATAGCGAAATTAAAGCAGACAGCATAAAACGGCTGTTTTTGTTTTTAATTAAAAGATAGGTGGTATAAACAATTAAAACAATCCAGAGCAATAAACCAATCGTGCCTAATTCAGCCCAGATTTCTAAATAGCCCCAATCAAAGTGTGGAGTGGTGTCGGTATTTTTGGTAATTGGACTAAAAGCCGTGACAGTTGCTCCTAGTCCTTCGCCGACAATCGGGTTGGTTTTAATTTTTTCCCAAATTTTGGGGAGAAGTATCATCCGGCTTAAAGAGCTGTTTTCAAGATTGGGGGAGGCGATACTTTGTAGGCGAAGGCCAAAGATTTCCCAACCAAGACTTTTGCCCAGACTAGTTGTGAAATGAATGGTGGTAAAAGATAAAAAAATAAATAGTAAAGTGGAAGCAAAAGTAAGAGCGTATCTTTTCCAATGTATTTTACTAACCAGAGCGACTAGGCCGATAAAAAAAGCCAGATAATACACCCGAGTTAGGTTTATGGACAGTGTAACAAGCAACAAGGCCAGTAGATAATAGTCTAACTTCTCGGCAGTTTTTTGGATTATTTTATTAGCATAATACAGGGCAATCGGAACAAGTAATAGTTGTAAATCCATTACTAGGCGGTAGAAATTAAAGCCCAGGTCAGTCGCCTTACCCAACACTACATCGCGCCACCACCAGTAATAAAGATCGTGGACTTGAAATACCCCCGTACTAAACCCAATAAAGGTAAAGAAAAATAGAGCCGAGTAAATAATAATAGCGGCGGGGAGCATCTTTTTTGTTTCACGGATGAAGTCGGGGTTAACTAGAAGCCGTCGTAAGGGTAAGAAGTAGAGAAAATATCCATAGGGGATAAGATCAGCAAGGGTACTGGTTAGATTGTGATTGTGTAGATAACCATTGACTGCGCCGAGTGAGGCAACCAATAGGAGAGCAAAAATACCGATGACACCGAAACGGAAATTGTGGTTAGTTTTGAAGTCTTGCCAGTCGTCTTTTAGAAAAGTAAAGAGATAAATTATAACCGAGACGATAAGTAGCGTCGTCCGCAAAGAAACACCACCTAAATTTAAATAATTGCCACTTCCACCCAGAATAATTTCGGCTGCGATAACCAGCCAGCCACGGTAATCTTTTTTAAACAGCCAGTAGGCGGCGAGGAAGACGATTATTACACTAAAGAAAGTGTTAACAACACTACCAGTCAGGTATGCTGTTTGAGGAGGAAAAACGTAAGAAAATATTTGGAGTAAGAGTGTTATTAAAGCGTAGGAAATCATAGTTTACTTAAGAGTAGCGCCGATAAAGTCCTGGTAGCCATTAACAAATGATTTTGTATCCATTGGCTTTTTCCCTTCGAGCTGAAGCTCAATAACCTCAATCGACGATTCGTTGGTGCCAATTAGTAGCTTATTATCTTGCCAGGCCGCTTGGCCGGGTGTGATACTGACGTCACAGGGCTTAATCTCTAGCAATTTTAAGCGTAGATTTTTCCAGATAGCCCAGATTCCTGGCCAAGGGTTAAGGCCACGGTAGAGGTTAAATACTTCGTCGGCGGATTTGTTAAAATTTACTTTACCATCTTCGCGCGTCAATAGTTTGCAATAGGTGGCCTCGTCATCGTTTTGAACTTTGGGTATAATATTTCCATTTACCCAGTCGAGTGCAGTTTTAACCAAGAGCGGCCCGGCCAGCTTGCTCATTTTTTCGGAGAGAGTAAGATAAGAATCATCCGGAGCGATTTTAGTCGCCTCTTGATTCAGAATAGGACCGTGATCCATTTTTTTATCTACAAGCATGATCGTGTTTCCCGTTGTCTGCTCTCCGGCGACTAAAACGCTTTGGATCGGTGAAGCACCTCGGTATTTTGGTAAAAGGGAGGTGTGGACATTTATAGTTTTAAATCTAGGCGCCTCGATAATTCTTTCAGGAATAATTAAACCGTATTGGCAGACAATGTTAATGTCTAAACCTTCGGATCCAAATTCGTAATCTTTAAGCGTCTCGGGCTCGCTAGTCTCAATGTTATATTTCTCCGCGATTAATTTTACGGGAGATTTTTGTAATTCTTGTTTCCGTCCAACTGGTCGGTCAGGTTGAGTAATAATTTTTAGAATATTAAATTCACGGCTTTGAATTAAATATTCCAAAACCGTGGCCGAGAATTCGTGGGTGCCAAAATAGGTGGCGTTAATCATAATTCAAGAGGATTTTCGTGACGGATGTTTTTGGCTTTTTCAATAAATAAGATACCGTTTAAATGGTCAACTTCATGTTGGACAATACGAGCGAAGAAGTTTTCCGCCACGAATTTTATTTTCTTACCCGTTTCATCCAAGGCCTCTACTTTAATTTTTTTGTAGCGTCTTACTTGGCCATATGTTCCGGGGACAGACAGACATCCTTCCTCGTCCCATTCGCGGAAGACTGAAGTTTTTTGCCACTTAGGGTTAATAAGGACCAAGTCTTTTTTTTGATCAGGAGTATAGTTTTTAGCAATTACACAAAGTTGGATCGATTCACCAACCTGAGGCGCGGCTAAGCCAACCCCGTCTTTGGCGTACATGGTCGGGATCATATCTTTGATCAGCTTTTGAATTTTGTCGGACTTTATTTCTTCCAAACTTAAATCTTGTCCCACTTGGTGGAGAATTTTGTTTGGTTCGAGAATTATTGGTAAGACCATAGTGGTTAAATTTTTTTTAAAACAGCTCTTAGTCTTTTTCGGGCGAGCTCAAGACTGGTTTTGTAGTCAGGTGGAACGCGAGTAATGAGCGCCGCCAGTTGAGTTTTTTCAATTTCTTTTTTAGTTAAGCCGTATCTCTCACCAGCTTTTTCAACGTTTGTTTCTTCGCGAAAAATTCGTAAACGGATTTCGTCCCAAGTAGCTGGTCGAATTGATTCTAATATCGCAACTTGTGTTTCGGCAAGTTTTTTTTCGTCCCCAATAAATAACCCATAAAAAGCCATGCTGAGTAAACCGGGTGGCTGAGTTTTGTCCAGGTTACTGTCGAACACGTATTTATTCCCTGTGCACGGTTTTAAACCCCGCTCTATTAGATGATCATCAACTTCCTTTGTGGGATCTTTGCCTCGGGTAATTACACCGTAATCAATATCCGATTCTTTGCTTAGGTAGCCCTTACTTAGGCTTCCAAAAATTACAAGCCCGGTTAGCTGATAGCTCTTGCGGTATTTAATTAATGTCTCCGTAATGTCACGTAATATTTTAAGTGTCTCCATCGCTCTTCTGGCCTCGGGGGTTGCAAATACCGCCTTTGAACTGCCGGCAATTTCTGGAATCCAAGTTTCGGTCTTATTTGACTCGGATGTTGGCCGCTCTGTTAAACGTAATTTGTTAAGACGGGTTCTGGCGACAGAGCGAACCCATTCGGTGCTGTCTTCTGAGAGTTTTTCTAAAATTGTATAACCGTCTTTACCAAAGTTATTCTCTATAACTAATATTAACTCAATTTTTGCTTCGGTACTAAGTTGGTTCAATTCACCCTCAATAAATTTTAGACCATCAATTCCATATTTCGGAAGTGCGTGCGCGACATCTTTTTGTAAGTTAGCATCCTTGCCGCTCGGGTGGTCAAGAAAAAATTTAAGTAACGATAGTGGTCCGGCCTCTTTTACAGTAAAAAAATAAAAAATATTTATATAAAGTGATAAATTTTCTTTGAGTCGGATTTCATTAATAATGAATTGTGTTCCTTGTTCGCCGCTGCGTATTAAGGCCAGGGCGGCATCGAATTGGATGTTATAAAGTTTAGACTCATAAATTAATTTTAAGTCTTCAAAGGCTTCGTCACCACAGTGGCTAAAGGCTTGGGCTAAATAGACCTGATCATTTTTATCGCCTTGATTAGCAATCTGGCGCAGTGCTGGAAGAGCGGGTTGGCCGATATCCCCTAAAGCTTGAATAACTGGTACAGAGAGGAACCCATCTTCAGCAATAAGTTCCATTAGGGTAGGAATTTGCGTTTCGGAGAATTTTGGGAACGGATTGCCGCTCAAAGATCGGATTGGATCAGCAGGGTTTATAAAACTCACGGATTCTCTGTAAGCTTTAATTATACACCGTATCTGTTCCGTAGTAAGATCGTTGGCATTTAGCTGTGGCGCCAGACCATAAGCGATCCCTCTTTCTACGACATCCGTGCTTTGTAATAATTTATTAAATAATTTTAAATCGATTGGTTGGTCATCGGCAATTGTATCAAGTAACTCGTGTTTTTCTCTGGAAATTGGGAATGGAAAAGTGACCCGAGTTTTAATGCAATCTCGCCTTATTTCTTTTTTAAGTGGTTTAATTTCTGTGCGTAGTGCCTCGGCACGGGCTATATTCATTTCTCCCAATTGTTGTGGTCTCGGCATATGTTAGTCTTTGCTTAAAAGTGTATTGGGGTTAGGATCAAACTTCCAATCATCTGGTGTGTTTTCAGCTAGTAACTTGGTATATTTCTTGTAGTTAGAATAGGGGATTTTAGCAATAATCACCTGCCAGTACTGAAGATCCTGGTAAAACGGATACATGGGCAAGGGACCGAGTATTTTAAGCCCTTTTAGCTCTTTAGTCAAGGTAATTAGTTGGTTAGCCAGTTTTCCGGCCTCTTGTTCGCTTACCACGGCTGTTTTAGCCCCGTAGAAGAGCCGTAGGAGATAGGAAAACGGCGGGTAGTCCAGATTAGCCCGATTCTTTAGTTCCTCTTCGTAGAAGCTTGTAGGAGCGTAAATTGAACGGAAGACGAGATGGTCGGGGTGACTAGTTTGAAGTATAAAAGGTACGTTGGGGTTAAGTCTAGAAATGGCGTCCCGGATTAAAAACCAGAGGTTTTCGTTGGTTTTGTATTCTGGTACGAAGAGCGGCGTGTCGGCGTCTAAAAATACCAGTAAATCTATTTGGTTCCATTTTAACACATCCCAGGCGATTTGCGTACCGATTATGATCTTTTTTCCTTCGTATTTTAGGTAGGCGTCGACTTCTTCGGGACTTTCGCTGTCCAGGCGAAAGATCTTGTAGATATTACCATAATCTTTTTGCAAGGTATTTTCTGCGAGCTCGGTCCCGACGCCATACATCGCCACGTTTAGACTGTTACAGCTCGGGCAATGCATAGACATTGGTTTTTGGAAATGGCAATAACCACAAATCAGCACACCTTCTTTCTGGTGGTAAGATAATGTTCGTTGGCAGGAAGAACAACGTTCAACAAAACCACAATCACGACAGCCAACGTAAGTGAAACTGCCTTTACGATTTAAGAAAACAAAAACGTTTTGTGGTTTTTTGTCTAAAGCTTTTTTAAGCTCTTCGCTTAAAAATCCGTAGTTACCCACTTTTCTTTCGTTCCTAAAATCCACTATCTCTGGTAAAGACTGGCCCTTACCAATTTCTAAGCTGTCGGAACGGTAAACTTTTTGTTTAGTAAAGTAATAGGTTTCAACTGAAGGAGTGTGAGTGAGAAAAGTGAATTGACTAGAGTGCTCACGGGCCAAGATTAAACAGGCGTCCTTGGTGTGCAGACGAGGGGCCATGTCCCAGCTTTTGTAATCCGGGCTGGCTTCGTTGTCCATGATGATCGTTTCTAGATTTTTCCAAGGGAGTAATAACGCGCGACGAGTGCCAATGACAATGCGTTTTTCTTCTTTCCACAACTCAACCCAGGCGGTAAAAAAATCCTTGTCGCTTGTCTCGCTACTTAAAAGTAGTGTTTCGTTTTGTAATTCTTTAGGTAGCAAATTATATACACCTTCGACATTGCGAACATTCGGTACAAGAATTAATATTTGACCAGTGGTTTTGTTAAGATTAGAAAAAAATGTTTGTTTTTCTAATGGGTTTTCGTAAAGAGCGAGAAGAGGAGCGACAAACTCTCGTTTTTTGTATTTGTGTTTAGTAAATTCTTGTAGAGACAGCTCTTTTAGCTTGCGTTTTTTTAGAGGTAACAGATTGCTTTTTAAGATAAAGCCCAAGGAAGTGGCGTAAAAGGCGGAAATTTCTTCTAAAAATTTAAGTTCGGCGTTAGAAAGCAAGGGATTAGAAATGGCGATTTCTTTAATTTCTTTAAGTTTTTTTTCTGGTATTGTTAAATCACCATCGTCTAAATTAAAAACAACGCCAAAGACAGTTTGGCGTCGAAATGGTACTAAAACTAATTGCCCGATTTCGATTTGGTTTTGTAAATTTTTTGGTACCAAATAATCCAAATAGGGCAAGGATCGTGGCATTCTCCTTGGTAGTACAATCTTTGCCCGCATAGTTTAGAGAGCGAAATTCGCGGTTAAGTATCCCACACCAAAGGGGGCTTCGTAGCTTAAAGATTTGAAATTGTAGTTAACGTCTTTTAAAATTCCCATGAGGATAAGGAAAGAACGAAAACCACATTCGGAAGCTTCGGTAACAAAGTTGGGGTCAAGTTGTAGCATGCCGGCGGTGTTGTGATTCATGAGAAGTTCTTGGATTTTTTCATCAAATTTGGCGCCATTCGGGTTAAAGCCGGCTGGGGCTTCGCTAGATAAAGCATGGGAAAGATCGCCGGAAGCAATGATGGCGACACGTTTGGTGGTGTCCATGATATGTTCTTTTAAAATGTAGCCAAAGTCAGTGTGAGTTTTCCAATCTAAGTTACAAAAGCCAACGGGCAAGATTTCGAGCTTTGGTAAATGCGGAGTGAGGTAGAACAGGGGAATGGCACTGCCGTGGTCAAGGTTTTCTTCGGAAACCATGGCCGTCGGAATGTTCTTTTCTTTGGTACTCTCCCGTAGTCGGGAAGAGATATTCATTTCGCCTCTAAACTTTAATTTGGTAGTTAGGTCGCCAAACTCTTTTAAGTTAGTCGTGTATTCCGAATGGACATTAATAGTAAAGGCATCAGGGAAGAGACTGCCGTGGGGGGAAATGACGACGACGATGTCAGGTTTGGACAAATATAATTCTTCCTCCAATTGTTCCATGGCTTTTTTGGTTTTTTCTACCTTGGGCAACATTTCTTTGCCGATAGTTGGGATAAGAAGTGGGGGATGAGGCGTAATGGCCGCAAAGACGAGAGACATAAAATTTATTTAAAAAATGTAAAGATTATTTTTTATCGGCCGCTAAAGTGGCCTTGCCAGATACTGCCCATTCAGCTAAAGCATGTGGTTCGTTAAAGCGTTTGGTGTAGTTACTCTCACCAAGCGTAACAATGACATATTGCTTTTTGTCTTTTTTAGACTCGACTAGCATGATTAGTCCGGCACCGGATTCATCGATGTAGCCAGTTTTACTGGCAAGAATACGGTAATTTCGACCGGTTTTAGCAATAAGCTGGTTGGTGTTTTTTACAGTATGAGTTATGACTTTGTTTTTATCCAGAACATCCTTAAAGGTAACACTGGTTTGGAACAAAGTATCCTGGATAGTTTTATTGGCCAAAACTTTGGAGAATATTTTTAATAGATCGCGAGCGGTAGAAACGTTTTTGGCGCTTAAGCCAGTCACTTCTTCGATGCTCGTGTTGTCTGCCCCCCAATTTTCTAACTGGTTATTTATTTCAGTAACGAATTTCTTTTCGGTTAAACCAGTGGCTGTAGCGATCATTTTAGCGGTGTTGTTAATCGATCCGACTAACATGGCATTAAAAATGTCACCATTTTTTAGTTTTTCTCCATTTACCAATTTTAGTGGGTTGCCATAAGAACCGTGTTTGGTATTAGAGAAAGTGGTGGTTTTTTTAAAGTCGATTGTTTGGTCGATGGCTTCGTAGGCGGTTAAAAGCTTGGTAATGGAAGCAATCGGGTGTGTTTTGTCAATGTTTTTACCGGATAGAATCCGTCCGCTTGGGTATTCGGCGATAAGGTAGATCGGCACCTTACTTTTAAAGAGGTCATCAATCGGACCGGCGACATCTCCCAAGTACTTGCTCTTAGCAGAAAGTAAATTAGAATTTAAATAAATAGTATCGCCCTGAGGGATGCCTACTAACTTAGAAAAATCTATCGTCGTAATGTTGCTTTTCTTATACCCCATGGCGAGGAAAGTTTCTTCGTCAGCGATCATGCGGCGTTTGTTGTTTTCAATAACGAAAATTTGGTTCCAGTTTTTCGCTTTCAAAAGCGTACCGTCTTGAAAAGAGAGGGGAGCAAAAGCGATTTCGTATTTTTGGATGTCGGCTTTGGTTTTAATTTCTACTTGTAATTTATTGTAATTCACCTCTACTACTCTTTGGTCAATGATGGGGTAGAGGATGTTGTCCTTTAGAAGAAAGTACTGTTTTAATTCAGCGACGTGGTAGATAACGCCGGTCGGGGCAACAGTATCACCAGTGATAGGGCTCCCGATTGTGAAACCGGTTAGATCAGTGTCAGTGACGTCGATAAATTCTTGTGGATTAAACCCAACTTTTCTAATCGCTTCTTCCGAAGCAAAGGGCCGGAGAGTATCATAATCTAGCAAATATTTGGTCGTTGGTGTCTGAAGAAGAGCATAGTTGTGGAAAGTAACCGGAGCGCCAGAAGGATAGTTGGAAAGATCAGATTCGGGGATGGTAATAATCATCTTCGGATCAACGCGGCTCATGAGAACGGACATGTTTTTAAACTGGCGTTTTTTGCCATCCTGTAAGAGCCAAATTTCGATAGAGTTTTCACCTTTTATGACCGAACCATTCGGATAAAGCTGGCTAAACCAGGTATTCCAAATACGCCAGAAGTTTTTGTTGCCATGCAAATGGGGAGTATAGGTGTACAAGAAAGCAGTCGCCCAGCTTTGGGGAGTAACTTCTTGGTTGTCAATTCGAATCGGTACGTCTTTTTTCTTAATGTAGCTCCGGTCGCTGTTGTCATAATACCAACGCATGATCCCGGCGGAGTTATCTACCTGTAAACCAAAGCCTTTGTATTTAACAACTTTCGGGTCGCTTAAAGAACAACTGTCGCAAACGGCGTAGCCGGTTGCCCAATCTAGCTGTTTGGGGGTGGGGTTGTCGTCGGTAACCAGACTTTGTTCTTTTTGCAAAGTAACCAAGATATATTTTGGATTAATCTGGTAAGTTTGGGCGGCTTCAAAAATTAGGTCAGCCGCCGGTTTGGTTATTCCATTCAGATCTGGTGCTTGGTAGGTGCGTAAATAACTACCTTTGGCATCTAAAAAGCGTTGGATTTCATCTCGACTCATGGCGTTTTTATCAAACAATTCCGCATCCGAGATGATTAAGTTCGGATTGAATTCTGCCTTGGCTAGGAAAGGAATAAGAACTAGAGATAAAGAAAAAATGGTGAAAAATGTCAAAAAAAAGTGTCTTTTCATAAGGCAGAAATGGTTAAAAATACTAGTATTGACATTATACCATTTTTGATAGAAGAGGGCAATTAATTTGTATTTTAAAAGACTGTTTTTAAGCAGTCTTTTAAAATATTATTATAGGTGTGGCATCTAACTTGGTGGGATAAATATGACGAAAAAAAAGTCTTGTGTTTGTGGGTTCTTTTTCATTATTTACGCTGGATAAACCATGACTTCTTCTGTGGGATAACAGCCTTCCGTTAAATGTATTGTTAGGCCGTTAACATCGATGGTTCGTTGGTGAAAAGCAGTGCTGTCACTAATATTAAAAGTTGTACCAGCGCTGATTACAGCAGTGCCTATCTCATGGGAAGTAGCACGTTCCTGTTCATTTTTTGGCCCAAAGGTAAGTTTAACATCTTCCGCAGCTACGTACTTGCCGTCTTTTAAATCAGCAAATTTTTCCCTGAGAACCGGTGTTTCTCTGCCTTCTATCCCCATATGTTTAAATATTAGTTTTTTAGTTAGTCACAAAACATTTATATTTTACTTTATAGCACATAAGTTTGTCAATATAATTTGTACGTTTAATCAAAAAAATAAAGACTGCTTTTTTTGGCAGTCTTTATAGGAGAAAAATTTGGGATTTACTCGGAAAAAACAAAAGTTTCTGTTAGCTTATCAAACAACGCAACTTCTTCAGCCTCGTTGCTGTTCAAGTAGATGTTATAGATCTTGTTGTTTTTTAGCAAGACTACCACATGGCCCTTAACCGGATAACCGGTATATTCAGCTCGGATACCAGTAACACCGTCGATGTTTACATTTTTTAATGTAACATATTTAACGCCCACTTCATCCTCCATAGAGTCTAAATAGGCCTTAATACTTTTGTAGTCTTCTCTTACTTCAACACCGCCCATACCCGATTGCCCGGTGACACCCTGACCAAAGAGAGTAAAGTTGTTGTTATAAACATTAATCGCGGCGTTCCAAGTGGGTGAATAGAGAAAACCATAACCGCCGTCTGGATTAACAAAGGTATTCCAGTTTTCGTAGGCACTGTTTTCTGTCTCGGTTTGGCCCGGGGTTTTTTCTTCCTGGTTGTTATTGGGCGTGCTTGTAGTCGTGTTTATGGTTGGGTTTTGTGCTCCGCAGCCAGATAAAAGGACAACTAAGCCAACAATACCAGAGACGTAAAATTTAGACATACTTGGTTATTCTTAGCAAAAATTAAATTAATTTATAGCATTTTATACTCTCCAGACCGTCAAAAGTTACATTTGGCCACCAACATGTGGTCTAAGGTAGCGGTCAGGAAGCTGTCCATTAAGTTCTAGGGTAAATTTTTGTCGTTCGAAAAAGACCTCTTTTATTTCTGGTAAAACCACTTTATTTTTCCACTCTGTTTCGGCTTTTTTAAGCGTGCTTTGCATTAACTCTTCCGCATCTCGGTTGCTGTTTTCGTGCATCCACATATAGTAAAAAGGGCCAACAAGGTGAGAAGCAGCGTCGGCCGAAGAAACGATTTTTACTTCGATTGGGGTAGAATCCTTATCGAGGTCGATTTTTTTATCAAAGAGGTCAATTAAAAAAATAACTTTTTCAACCAGAGGAGGGGAGAACCCCAGTTCGAGAAGTTTTGTTTTACCGTGAGTTAAAGTTGCTTGATGTTGATCGTTGTGATCTATCATCTTACCGTAATCATGAAGCCAAACTAAAAGCACAACTAAATCTCGGTTAGCGTCTCTGTAATGTTCGCAAAGTTCTAGGGAGATCTTTTCCACGATTTCCAAATGGTACTTTACATACCATTTGTGGTGGATAAAGTTTGGATTTTGCGCCGCGGTTATAACCTGCTCGCGAAATTTTTTTATCAGAGTCTCCATAACAATAAGTGAAAGTCCTTGCCTATTTTAAGAATGCCCCAATTATTAGCGCGATACCGCCCAACAATAACATGGCGACGAGAACAATTAAATATATAAATATCGCACCCATCGTTTGGTAGCCTACAGATGCGAATGATCTTTTAATAAAACTGTCAGATATAAGCCACCCCTTATAACTATAAGTTTCCTTATCCATATTAATAAATTTAATAATGGGTTAAGAAAATTTTACCTCATTATTTCCTCTACTGTCGCATCGGCAAAAATTTTCATTGTATCAAATATTTTTAGCCTGGGATGTTTAGGGATCAATAACTGAAGGTCGGTGCAAGCAAGGGCTACACAATCGACGTTTTTCTTCTCGAAGTCGTTAATAATTTGAATAAGATCTTCTCTGTCACGATTTTTTTGTTGGCCAGTAACAAGGTTCATAATAAATTTACCCATTTTAGCTTGTTGAAATTCATCCGGTGTTACA
>CAZRZQ010000017.1:0-17111 GCA_964604585.1 uncultured Gammaproteobacteria bacterium | reverse complement strand
AATTGTAGTTTAACCGGTCAGCGTCTTAATGCTTGGGATAGCGGCTGGCGCTGGAATTCTAGTGATTTAAGTGTGGCGACCGTTACTTCAACCTTTACCCGGGGACGTAATCCAAACTGTACCGCTAGCTGTATCAAAAAAGGCTCGGATGTGCCAGCTGCTCCGGGGGCTACCATTTTACCAGTTTGTGGCAATGGGGTAATTGAAGCTGGTGAGGATTGTGATAGGCCAAATAGGGCTGGTAACTGTGGTTTGGATTGTTTATTTATTAATAAAACTAACACCGGTTCAACGGCGGTGCCGGCGGCGACTGCAACTTCTTCTTCGATGTGTGGCAATGGTATGCTGGGCAGCGGTGAGGATTGTGATTTGGGAATTGCGCCTAATCTTTCATCCACTACCACCAGCGCTGGTTGTAATGAACGGTGTTTACATACGGGCACACGAATTTCTAAGAAGTGGTGTAATGAAAACTTGCTCACCCGCGGCGGGGTCACTTTGGATGAATTCCAGTCTGCCTGTGCTGCGGCTTACAGCCAGTGCGGCGATGGAATTTTAAGTCCCGATGAAGACCTGGGGTGTGACGGAGCAGGTGGTTGGAATGAAACTCTCTGTAATGATCGTTGTCTTAAGATTAGTAGTAGTGCTACTCACGAGTGTACACTGGGTGCCGAGGGGTGTAGTAGTATTGGCCAGCATCTAGGCTCTTCCTTAGATTATTCTACCCCGTCTTTTTGTGGGGATGATAGGGATGGTATAGGCGAAGATGTTGAGTGTGAGGGTAATTTCCTAGTTTCTAGGAGTGGTTTTGTTCCCCCCTTTAATCTTAATCCCTGGGCGCTCGTTAGTGGCGTTGGAGAGGGTAACCCGGCTCTGGGTAGTAACCCGCCAACCCAGATTAGCATTATAACTGGCGAAGCAAAAGAAAACCCAAAAAACGCAACTGGCCGGACAGTGAGCGGACAGGGAAGTTATGAGATACAATGTGGCTATAGTAATGACAGCGATTGCCTGGTTCCTGGTCAGGGAGTAGGTTATAACACTTGCTGTTATGCTCGTCCAGTCAAGCAGTCGACTTACCCGGTGGACGGACGGACTAATGTTTGTGCCAATACTTATTTAGAAGTAAAATTTGACGACCGTATTGATTTAAACACTTTGTCCGGTAATCTCGTCATCGCACGCGGCACAACAAGTACTACTTGTCCATCCAGTACAACCGATGTAACGGATAGTGTACGGGTGGCGAGTATTGACTCAACTTTTGAATCGCCATGGTATAAAACGTGGTGGAGGAAAATTGTGGCTTTTGTTGGTAAATTTTTTGGTAGTACGGTCCAGGCTTCACCAGGAGCGATGAATCGCTGGTGTGCGGGGGATGATATGGGTGGGGCGGAAGTGGTGGTACCAGACATGGCGAGTTCTACCTCAGCAGTGGTAGTGAAGTTAAAAAAAGCCTTGGCTTTTAATAGCGATTACGCCATTGTGCTAAAAGATGGAATTCGCAACCAACGTGGGGTGAGTATTGGGAAAAATGGGACGAATAATCATCAATGGAAATTTATAACCGGGAACCAGTTGTGTGAGATAGACAAAGTAGAGGTCCGACCGGATACTTCTTATTTGAGTCGGGTGGGTGTTACCACTACTTTGTTTGTTTATGCTGGTTCAAGCAGTGGTCAGATGATTCAGTCGGTTGATGGCTATGCTTGGCAATATCTTTGGGGGCCCAAAAATAATGATGTGATAGCAATTACTTCTACTACCTTAGACCAAAATGTTGTTACGGCGCAAAATCGTAATGGAGAAGTAGATGTGGTGGCGACGGCAAAGATTACAGAAAATGATTACAGCGCACAAAGCGGCGAGGTGGCGAGCGATGAGGGCCGTGTGATAGTATTTTTGTGTGAAAACCCCTGGCCGCCGAAAGATTTATATTATAACGGTAATGGGCCTTTCAATCTTTTCCCCTTTGACGATCGTGCAGGCAACAAAGATCATTATGATTTGGCCTCCAACTCCTTTGATTATACTGATTTACAAATTGCGTCTGGCGGCAGGAGCGATACACCATATTTCAATTTTAGCGTTTATTATTGTGCGGATAATGGAGTAAACGGTGCGGTTGATGACTTGCCATATCTTCGTCCGGCGATCCCGACTGCTTTTCGTGGTCGCTGTAAATTAGGGGGTGAAGGTTGTAATACAGATAGCGAATGCCAAGGACAGGCAAGAACGGACGATAAGTGCGAATTTAATATTTTGAAGCGTTTAATATTTACAAACAACAAAAATTCCGATGCGATTGGTATCCAGGTGTTGGCGAACAACAAGCACCTAACAGCCGAACAATGGTTCAAGGCAGATAAAGAATTTGGCGGGCAAGGTTTTGCTGGGAATTTAAATAAAATTAAAATTGACGGTTACGATGCCGTTACTGATGGTAACAATGTTTACATCGATGCTTTGAATTACGATGAAACTCCGGGAAATGAGAAAATATTTACCAATATTTATCTTTTTAGCATTAATTCTGACGCGCGGGAAGAAAGTCGTAAAGTATTTAGTCAATTACTCAATAATTTAAGATTTAATATTAACATTTCACCCAATAAGCGCTTCTGCGGTCCGAATTTGACTTCGGTTGATTATGACAAGCCTTGTACAAGTGATTTGGACTGTGAAGCGGGAAAGATTTGTGCTAACGAGGTGGATAAATTAAAAAGGAACTATGAAAGATTGCGTGATTTAAGTGATTTAGAATTGGGCTTGCGTAGTTATGCTGCAAAAAATGATGGCAAGCTTCCTGATCTTAAAGCCGGTACATTGTTGTCTGGTCAAAGTATCAGCACTTGGGAATCCTGGAGCACGCTCGGCAATGCCATCGGTTTTGCGGCACCGACTGATCCGATTAATCGTTTAGGCAAGGCCGGCACCTGTTCTTTAGATTTTGGTCGCCATTGTACGTCCGATAGTCAGTGCGCTAGCGGGCAAACTTGTATTATCCACGATCCTTTGACCGGATGGAGTATAGAAGGGCGAAGATTTAGTTTTTCTTGCGCCACTTCTTCCTTGGCCTATCGGTATATTTTTTCCGAAGATGATGGCTACGATTTACGTGTTAAATTTGAAGATGTAAGTGGGTCATTAATTCGCTGGAGAGACAATTTGAATCGGTTGTTGAGCGAGTTTGTGGTTGATGGAAGTAAAATTAGTACAACTGACCCGAATGGAATATGCAATGGCACTGGAGAAATCGCTACTCAGCAAGCCGGACGTTGCGGCGATGGGGTGGTTAATTACAATTTAAATGAGGGATGTGATCCGCCAGGAAGTACTATTCTCACCGACGAACCTTGCACGCTCTCTGGTGGCCGAATGGGAGTGAAAAGATATACTTGTGCTGCTAATTGTCAGAGTTGGTTTTTAACGTCTAACTCTTGCGTTGATCGGGCTCCTGAGTTATGCGGTAACGGCCGGGTTGATTCTGACGTGGGAGAGATTTGTGATGAAGGCAAGGAATTAAATGGGAAGACCGGACACTGTGCTGCTAATTGCCGTAGTCGAAATTTGACCTGTGGCAATGGTAGTATACAACAAGCAAGTGAGGTTTGTGATTGGTCCATGGGTTTACCATCTGGGAAAACAGGTTGGTGTAATGGCAGTAGCAGACCAGGGCAATCCTGCACTAACATAACACAGTGTAATGATAATAACTGGCTCCCTCGTCCTGATGATGCGGTGTGTCAACAGACTAAATATAGTTTAGTTTCACCAACTACCCCAACCAGTACCTGTAATTGGGATTGTCAATCTTTTGGACCTTATTGTGGTGACGGTATAGTCCAGGCAGAATTTGGTGAAGAGTGCGAGGTGGACGCTAATTGTTCAGTTGCCAACCAAAGTGGAAAAAGAAAATGCACCCAATGTCGTTTAGCTGGTCCAATTGATCTAGCTTGGCTTAATATGGACAGAACAGAGGTGTTGGGTGGTGGCACTAGCCAGGAGTTAATTAATAGCGGTGGTTATAATATCGGGGAAATTTCTTGTGATAATAATAAGGGAGTAAAATGTCCGGAATTTACTTCTGATAGTAAATTTGGTAAAGGAGCGATGTTATTTGATGGGGTTGATGATTTCTTTGAAACCAGAAGTTTTTCACACGCAGCTACTTTTACTTTGAATTTGTGGGTTAAACCTCTGGCCCATTCGGCATCAGGAGCGTACCAGGTGGTTTTGTTAGAAAAAGGAGAGACCAGTTCTAATGTCACTAAGTTGAAGAAGGGTTTTCGTCTGCAATTTACTTCATCGCCACAGGGGTTGTCGCCGGCAGTAACTATTTGTCCAACTACTGGTAATTGCACGTTATTAAGCGGTGCTTCCAGCGGTACCTACTTACCACATAATGAGTGGAGTATGGTTACTTTTGTTAAAACCAATACTGGTGGTGCGGCAACAAAATTATATATTAATGGTGAACTTGTCGGCACTGGTTCGGGCGGTTTAGACAGTGGGAGTAGCAAATTATATATTGGGGAAAGTCAACAAATAAAGGAGCTTAGTAAGTTTAAAGGTAAAATGGACGAATTATATTATTTTAGTCGTGCGTTAAGTGACGATGAAATTTCTAGTCTATTACAAAATAGTTGGTTCTGTAAGGCTGAAGCCCCCGTTGTTCCCTCTGGCCCAACCGCTGGCCCTTCACGCTGTGGTGACGGGGAGACCGATATCCAAACCGAGTTTTGTGATAATGGCACGGAGAACGGCGTAGCCTGTACACCAAGTTACGGACAGGGATGCAGTTATTGTTCGAGTGACTGCTCTAGATTTGTAGATGTTCGACCAACTACTTTTTGTGGTAACGGAGTAATAGATAGCGGAAGTAATGAGGTATGTGAAAACGTGGTAGATAAGATTTATGTTTGGAACACAACCTTGACAGGGGTTATAACGCCGAAGAATAGCCAGCATAACGGTTATGAGGCAAAACGATGCGAAGCGGAGACCCCGTTAGGACTGAAAAGAGGCGAGAAAGTTTGCAACAGTAATTGTGAGCTTGAACAGCCGGGGTGTATTACTTGTGGAGTTTCAACAAATGAAAATGACCCGGTAGTTATGGGTAGTGCAATTAATGTTTTGAGAGTGCAGGATAAACTATTGAGCTTGACGGGGCAGGTATATTTAGGCGATACTCCATTTGATGCCTACCTTACTAAATATGATAATTATTATAATCTTTTTACTGGAATAGGCGCGGTTGACGAAGACGGTAGGTTGGCAACTGATCCGATCTGTTCCCGGCTAACGGATGGATATAATATTCGGTTAGGTAACGACACGAGCCAGACTCATAAAATTCCTTTGGTGGTGCAAGCCAGTCCTCCACCGGGGAGCTATGATTTATTTTTATCGCCAGTTATCCCTCGGGCCACTAAACCGAACCGGGTGCGCCTGGTAATGACATGGTTAACAGATGGGGGTAGTGATGATACTGCTTTTGACTTCGGTTTCTCTCGTACTCCTGACGGTAGTTCGCCGGCGGCTATATCCATGACTACAAATCCGCCCGGTGGTTGGCCCACCTATGATAGTAGCGCGTCCTACCATGGGATTTGGTGGCATGGGAGAAAAAGAGGTTATAATTTTGTCAAGTACGTGACTGCGTATACCGTTGATACTAATAACCTTAGTAATGGTAAATACTTTTTCTATGTTAAAAGCAACGATGGCGTCAGTATACAGACCTTGCGTAATACATTATTAAAAGTAGAGGTGTATATACCGGAAAATGATACTGATACTAGTCATTTTGCTCGTCCAACCCACACATATAATTTAAGCGAGGCACAAGGATCGATGAACCCCGATGCCCAGTTTTGGCAGGTTTTAAATATAAACAAGGGGAATTTTTCCGAAACCAATACCTTACAACGAGTGAATGAAATTAAAACCGGATTTCAGAATTTTACCTTCTAATAAATATGCCAATAAATTTTCGTAAAATTATTGCCATCATTATTCTTTTAATTATTTTAGTTCTGTTTGGTTGGTTAGTATTAAAGGGAGTAAAAGCTGTGGTTAGTTATTGGCAGAGGCCGAGAGGTGAGCAGGTCGAAGCGCCCAAGACTTTGCAGGAGGTATATAAGGATGAGTATAATCGCGATAATGATTTCGATGGCCTGACCAATGAAGAAGAAGAGGTCTTGGGTACTGATAAGGCCAAAGCCGACAGCGACGACGACGGTGTTTTAGATTACGATGAAGTAAAAATCTACGGCACAGACCCTTTAAAACCCGATACTGACGGAGATGGGCACAAGGACAGAGAAGAAATATTGGATGGCTTTGACCCCAAAGTACAGGGGAAGTAGTGGCTATAATTTTTTTAAAAAATAGGGTATACTATCTTTATTAGAAAATTATTTTAACTTAACATTATGTTTGACGATCAAAACAACAACGCCGGTACTCCGCCAGATAATTTGCCAAGTGAGCCAGTAGATATGTTTACTGGAGTGGAAAATACACCAACATCTGGTGAAACAAACACAGACGAAGGGGGAGAGTCATCGCCGCCTAACGCGCTCGAAGCTGGTTTGTTGAAGAAAAAGGTCTCAGCCGAAACAAACGAAAATGCTAGAGAGGAAGCAATAGAGACCAAAGCTCCGATCGAAACCATGCCGACGCAAGAGGTGTACAAAATGAAGGAGCCTATTTTAGGGAAGATTATCATTACCTTAGTGGTCTTAGTAGTTTTGGCAGGTTTAGGCTATGCTGGTTGGTGGGGTTATAATAATTACGTGGTAAAAGATAATAAGAGCGAAGTTAAACCGCCGGTGGTCAATAATGAGGCCACAACGCCGGTAGTGAACAATAATCAGCCGGTCGATAATAGCACTGATAATCAAAATAACAATAACCAACCGGCGAGTGATAATATTGTAACCGATATTAACAATGAAAAAATTCTATTTGGAGATCCAATCGATACTGATAAAGACGGCTTAGATGATGTGCGAGAGCAAGAGCTTGGCACTGATCCTAATAAGGCCGATACTGACGGAGATACTTTAAATGATAGTGATGAGGTGATAATTTGGAAAACTGACCCTTTAAATCCCGACACTGATGGCGATACTTTTCAAGACGGGCACGAGATTAGGAATGGGTATAGCCCAACTGGTCCGGGCAAATTGAATTTAGTGGTTGAAGATACTTCTACTACTTCAGTGGATAAATAAAATTTTAGATGTTTGGCAAAAAAAATAAAATTTCTGAATCACCAGTCCTTAAAGAAGATGTGGCGGTAGATACTATGCCGCAGGATTTTTATGCTGGCCAAGATCCAGTAGTTAAGTTTAAGTCAGTGACTCAGGAAGTTGATTTTACTCCCAAAAAAGAATTACCAATTACTTCGTCGGAAAAAAAAGCTTTCGACAAAGCAACGGTGGTAGGTGGTAAAGAAGAAATCCACCCGGCCAACTTACTGCTAAATCGCAAGTTTTTGATTCTTGGTGGAGTGGGGTTGTTTATTCTTTTTGTATTTGGAGCGGGCATTTATTATTGGTGGAGTTTTAAAAAAGCCGAGGAAGCGCGGAGAAGTCCGACGCCACCAGTGATTGTAACTGTAGACAATAGTCAAGACAATCTTATTACGATACCAACAACTACACCAATTGAAATAGTCGAGCCAACGACTACGCTTGAGACATTGAAACCAATTGAGGAAACTGCCTTAGGTTTCCCCTCCTCTTTGTTACCAGATAGTACTGATTTAGACAAAGATCGCTTGACTGATCTAGCGGAAGAAACTTTCTTTACTGATCCGGCTGTACCAGATTCCGACAGCGATAGTTTCCCAGATGGTCACGAAATGTTTTATCTTTACAACCCCGCTGGGAAAGAGCCGCAAAAATTGATTGATGCTGGAAGTATTCGAGAGCACGCCAATCCCAATTTCGATTATAAGCTTTATTATCCATATAATTGGGCAGTAGGCAATGTCGATACAGAAGGTCGGATTGTTGTTTTTAGTACCTTGACTGGGGAAAATATCGAAGTTAGAGCCATTCTTAAAAATGACACGGAAAGTTTTCCCGAATGGTTCGGTCGAGTGGCGACAGGAGAAAAATATACGGATCTAAAAGAGTTTGCTAATCGTTTTGGGGTAAATGGTTGGCAGCGGGGAGATGAACTGGTATATTATTTTCCGACTAAAGAATATGTGTTTACGATTATTTATCACCCGGAGGAAATTACGGCGATAAATTATCGAGTGATTACCACAATGATGGCGCAAAGTTTACGGTTTGAAAGTAGCGATCCAATCCTCCCTCCGCCGGGATTGTCAGTAACCAGTACCGCCCCGGTAGCCAGTACGACACCCGTCGCTCCAGCTACAACGACGGATTTTACTAATTAGTTATGATAACCGTTGAATATAATATTCTTTCTTCTTGTCCGTATAAATCCTCGTGGGTGACAAAAGTGGTAGGCGTGGTAAGTAAGAGAGAAAAAAAGGTAAGGGGGGTGGTGGAAATAAACGTAGTGGAAAAAAAAATAATTAAAAAAATCAATTGGCAGTGGCGCGGGAAAAACCAAGTAACCGATGTATTATCTTTTGCCTGGCAAGAAGGACCGGCTACACCAGGCATCCGTCATCTTGGTGAAATTTACCTTTGTTACGAAAAAATTAAAGAGCAGGCTAAGGAATATAAAATAACAACAAAAGAAGAGTTTGTTCGAATGCTGGTACATGGTCTTTTGCATTTGGTTGGGTATGACCATATGAATTCAGTAGACGCCCCAAAAATGTTTAAGAAGCAGGAAGCGATAATTAAAGAATGTCTAAGTTAAAAACGGTTATGCGCTTAAGAAGATTATTGATCAGTTTTCGTGACGCTTCACGTGGACTTAGGGCGGTTCTGAGGTCAGAACAGAATTTTCGGATTCAAGTTTTTATTGGTGTTATTGCTTTATTCCTCGCCGCCGTCTTACCTTTGAAAGCATGGGAGGTTGTACTACTCATTTTGCTTATTATGTTTGTTTTGGTCATGGAACTTTTAAACACCGCTTTTGAATATGTATCGGACCTTATTAAACCGCGTCTGAATCATTACGTTTACATGTTGAAAGATATTATGGCCGCGGCAGTGTTGTTGACGTCTCTTGGAGCTTTAATTATCGGTTTAATTATCTTTATTCCACACTTTATTAATTTAGCGAGATAGGGTATAATACGGTACCAGGCTGGTTAGTTTGTAATAATCATCATTATGAAACGGGGCACAAGCAATTTTATCGCCGGGTTAGATATTGGGTCAACCGTCATACGTATGGCCGTTGGTCAGTTTGTGGAAAAAGATGGTGGTGGACCGGAGCTACAGATTTTGGGTGCGGCAGAGAGCGAATCAATGGGTGTTCATAAGGGAGCAATAAACAGCATCGAAGATGTAGTTTCTTCGGTTTCGGCTGCTTTAGAGAAAACTGAGCGGATTGTTGGTGTACCAATTGACAGTGTTTGGCTAGGGATTTCTGGTTTGCATGTTTTATCACAAAATAGCAAAGGAGTGGTGGCTGTCTCTAAAGCCGATAGCGAGATATCTCAGGAAGACGTTGAAAGAGCATTAGAAGCCGCTCGAGCGATTTCTACCCCTTTGAATTACGAGGTGTTGCATGTTTTGCCAAAAAGTTTTGGCGTCGATGGACAAGTCGGTATAAAAGATCCGATTGGTATGACTGGGATGCGCTTGGAAGTAGACGCGCAAATAATTTTGGGCTCTTCGACACATATTAAAAATTTGACTAAGGCAGTTTATCGGACGGGCTTAGAGATTGATGCCTTAGTTCTTTCCATTTTAGCTACAGCAGAAGCAGTTACTACCCACAAACAGAAAGAGTTGGGGGTGGTAGTGGTTAATTTGGGCGGATCAACAACCAGTTTGGCAATTTACGAAGATGGAGATATTTTGCACACGGCAATTCTGCCAGTTGGTTCTGACCATATAACTAATGATGTCGCGATTGGCCTCCGAACTTCAATAGATATCGCTGAGAGGGCTAAACTAGAGTTTGGTGATTGTACAGCAGATACTTTTGGTAAGCATGATGAAATAGATTTGGCTTTGGCTGGTGCGTCTGAACATGAAATGGTTAAGAAAAAATATTTAAGTGAAATTATTAACGCCCGAATGGAGGAGATTCTGCAAAAAATTGATGTCGAGCTTCGAAAAGCTGGCCGGAGTGGATTGTTGCCAGCCGGAATAATTTTTACTGGAGCGGGAGCAAAATTGCCCGGGTTAGTGGAAGTGGCTAAAAAATCACTGCGCCTGCCCGCCTCCCTTGGTTATCCAGTTAATGTATTTAGTGTGACGGACAAGGTAAACGATTTGGGTTTTGCAACAGCAGTTGGCTTGGTAAAATGGGGGGGTGCTATGCAAGCCCATGGTTTGCGAAGTAATGGTGGCGGAGTCATGAGCGGTTTAAAGAGGATGAATAAGGCGGGTGGACATTTAAAGAAGTGGTTTAAAGCCCTCATTCCTTAGTTATTTAAAGGTAACTTTTGAATACAAAAGTTATTCACAATATTTAAATTATTTTTCTTGACATAAAGGGTTAAACTGTCTACACTATAAGTCGGAGCAATTCCGCTTTTTTTATTTAAGGACGCTTGAACACGGATATTGTTCAATAGACAGTTCAAGTTAAATAATATTTAAACTTTATGCCTCAAGTCAAACCAGAGATAGAAACATTTGCCAAAATTAGAGTGGTTGGGGTAGGTGGTTCGGGTGGTGCGGCCTTGAATCGCATGTTGGCTTCTCGGATTCGGGGCGTAGATTTTATCGCCATGAATACGGATGTCCAAGCTTTGCACCATAACTCTGCCCCGCAGAAGTTACATATTGGGAGAAGTGTGACTCGTGGGTTGGGAGCGGGGATGGATCCAGAGGTAGGCCGGAAAGCCGCGGAAGAATCACAGAACGAAATTCGTGATATGTTGAAAGATTCAGACATGGTTTTCATTACCTGTGGTATGGGAGGTGGTACCGGTACTGGTGCAGCGCCAGTGGTTGCGGAAGTGGCGAAAGAATTAGGAGCTTTGACTGTAGCTGTCGTCACTAAGCCTTTTACTTTTGAAGGTCCACAAAGACGAGATATCGCTGAGCGTGGTTGGGAGGAGTTGGCGAAAAATGTTGACACAATCATTACTATTCCAAACGATCGGATTTTACAAGTCATAGACAAAAAGACTTCACTTTTGGATGCCTTTAAAATTGCTGATGATGTTTTGCGACAAGGGGTTCAGGGTATTTCTGAATTAATCACCATCCCCGGTCTTATCAACGTGGACTTTGCTGATGTGAAAGCAATTATGAGTGATACTGGTTCGGCTTTGATGGGTATTGGTACAGGAACGGGAGAAAATAAAGCGCTGGACGCGGCCAAGTCGGCGATTTCGAGTCCTTTGTTGGAACTATCGATAGACGGGGCCCACGGCATATTATTTACAATTATGGGTGGTCCCGACTTAACCATGGAAGAAGTTAATGAGGCGGCCAAGATTATTACTAGTTCGGCGGCTAATGACGCCAAGATTATCTTTGGTGCGATTATTGATGAAACCATGAGCAATACCATGCGTATTTCTGTTGTTGCCACCGGCTTTGATGAAAGACGGTCATCACTAGTTGAGGAACCGGCAGTGCAAGCGGCGAATTATTTTGGGGCACAGAAGTACAGCCCGAGCAATTTCTTGCGCAAAGTACAAAAAGAGGAAGAGGCGGAAGAAAAAAAGTTTAAACAGTTTACTCAAAAAACTACTCCTCCACCAGTACAATCTGTTTTTCCAGAAGAAACAGAAAAAAAGAGCGATGCCGATGAGGACCTAGAAATCCCAGCTTTCATACGTAAGAAAATGGGCATTTGATAAACCCAGCTAATTTTGCTATCATATATGCGTTGTCCGGTTTGTAATAACCGCGAAACAAGCGTTTTGGATACACGAACAACAACCGATGGGTTGTCGGTTCGGCGTCGGCGCGATTGTGATAAATGCCACTATCGTTTTTCAACAGTTGAAGAGACGGAATTGTTAGATATAATCGTCATTAAAGAAGATGGTCGACGGGAATCTTACATGAGGGATAAGTTGGAAAATGGGATTGTCCGCTCGCTTACCAAGCGTCCATACACTCAAGAGCATTTTAATCGTTTGATCCACATGATCGAACGAGATATCCAGCGAAAGAAGTCTCGAGAAATTGGGAGTAAAGAAATTGGAGAGATTGTCATGAAAAACCTGCGTACTTTTGATAAAGTAGCATACATCCGTTTTGCGAGTGTCTATCGAGATTTTAAAGACGTTAAGACTTTTGAAAACGAGGTAAAAAAATTGGCTAAATAATTTTAACTATGTTTAGACACAAAGAGGGTGGGGAGGAAAAGGAAGAAAAAAAGCCTTTACCCCCGGATAAGGAAGAAGAGGCGGAGGAAGTAGCAGAACCAAAGCTAGCAAAAACCGTCCATCATTCGGTCGCGAAAAATGAAGGGGATTTTGACATTAAAGAGCTTCTGGAAAAGAATTTAAAATGGTCGCAAATAATTTACGAACAAAATCGTAAAATTAACCATAAATTGGTTTGGGCGGCAGTCGCGAGTTGGTTTCGGCTTTTTTTAATTTTAATTCCTTTGCTCCTGGCGCTCTGGTTTTTACCGCCATATATCCGGCAGATTGCCGAGAGCTATGGAACGTTGTTTAACTTTTTACCGCAGAATAGCACAAGTAACACCGCGAACCCGAATCCGGAGTCAGTAGAATCGTTGTTGCGCGTGTTACCAATTAGCGATGCTCAAAAAGAACAGCTTAGAGCAATGATGAAGTAATTTAATATTGTTTTTGTTCATGTTATGTTTAAACACACAAAGATTGTCGCGACCATTGGCCCGGCTTGTCAGGATGTGGATACCTTAGCAGAAATGGTTCGAGAAGGTATGAATGTTACGAGACTTAATTTTTCGCATGGTTCTTACGAGAATCATGCGCTTTTAATTAAAAATATTCGGAAAGTGGAGAAAATTACCGGCGAACCGATTGCGATTATGCAAGATTTGCAGGGTCCGAAAATTCGCCTAGGTAAAATGCCGGACGAGGGGTTAGAGATTAAAACTAATGCCCATGTAGTCTTAAATACTGGCCTGAAAGAATATAAAGGGGAAGATATCCCGGTTAATTTTCCTGGCTTGGAAAAATTTCTAGAATTAGGAGAACGACTTTTAATTGACGATGGGCACATGGAGGTTAAAATAAAAGAAATCAAAAAAACAAAGATTTATTGCAAGGTGATCGAAGGTGGTATCGTTAAATCTAACAAAGGTTTAAATTTTCCAGAAAGCAATCTGGATATCCCGGCCATGAGTGAGAAAGACAAAGAGGATTTAAAGTTTGGCTTGGAGATGGGGGTAGACGCCGTGGCGTTGTCTTTTGTTCACACAGCGGAAGATGTTAAAAATTTACGAAAATTAATCACGAAATACGAGGGTGAGCTGAAAGTTAAACATCGTCATTCAGTATTATTGATCGCTAAAATTGAGCGCCATGAGGGGGTAGAAAATCTAGATGAGATATTGGAGGTGGCGGATGGTATTATGGTGGCCCGGGGAGATCTGGGTCTCGAAATGGCAGCCGCCGAGGTGCCGCTAGTCCAAAAGAATATAGTGGCTAAGGCCAATTCAATGGCTAAGCCAGTGATTGTCGCGACCCAGATGTTGGACTCAATGCAGTTGAATCGTCGTCCAACGAGGGCCGAAGTTTCTGACGTGGCCAACGCAGTTATTGATCACGCTGATGCAGTAATGCTTTCAAATGAAACCGCAACTGGTAAATACCCGGTGTTGGTGGTAAAAACCATGGCTGAGATTGTTAGAGCCACAGAGAAGTCTGTGTATGATGATGTAGACATGCCAGATTATACTAATAGCAGTGTGGAAGGATCGGTGACTGAATTATCTCGTAACCTTGCTGAACAAGTGGGGGCGAAATTAATTTTGGCTGCTTCTTTGAGTGGAGAAACCGGACGGCTTTTAAGCCGGGTGCGACCACCGTCGGCGCCAATCCTCGTGGCGACTAATAGCGAAAGAGTACAACGACAGTTAAATTTTTCCTGGGGCGTTAAGCCTTTTGTTCTGCCGACTTGTAAATCGATTGAAGAATTAGCAAAAAGCGCTATAGATTATATTAAAAAAGAAAAAATTGCTAAACCCGGAGATAAGATGGTCATAGTAGCCGGAGAGCCAGTTGGTCAAGCTGGGAAGGTGAATCTATTAGAGGTTAGAGAAGTATAAGTTAAAAACAAAAACATCCTTGAATAACACCCGGGATGTTTTTATTTACCCCTACAGCGGCGGGGGTGGCAAGCCAATTAAGGGGACTACCCTTCAGGAGAGTACTGGGGAAAAGTCGTCCTCAGACTCATTTTTTGATTGATAAAATCGGATATCTCTCCTTTTATTCCAGGATCTTCTGTTAGAAATAATGCTTCCTCAGGATTGTAAGCTTTGTCTAAAATATCCTCAATATCCTTAATATCCTCATCGTCTCGAGTAGTACTGTACTCATCGTCTTTAATCTCCGGAACTTCTGCTAGAGATGAAGTTCCCTCGGGATTGTAAGCTTTGTCTAGATTGTTCTCAATACCATCTTGAGACGGGTCGTCTCTTAAAAAGGTCGCGTCATACTCATCCTTCCTCTGTTTTCTTTCCACACGCAGTGCTTCAAGTATGCTGTTTCTTTTGGTGTACAGTTCTCTAATCTTTTTTTGTGTCTCTGGGTTATTAACTATGTCTCTCATTTGTTCAGCTAACTCCTTGCACACTGAAGGTGGAGTCTCCTCTAACCCAACAATAAAATCCAGGATTTCAGAATGAAAAAGTTTGGCCATGATTTGTTCTAGAGAACCGGGGTTACTACGATCTATAGTATTTTTTGTCCCATCTGTTCTCACGAAATATGCCATCGGTTCACCTGGAAAATCCAAATACGAAGGTGCTATTCGTCCCGGCATCACAACGGTTTTACAATATGGCAAAGTCTCTACCCGTTCTCCTTTACCGTTTGACGGCGTGGTGTTTTTGTCGTCATCCGGGCAAGTTTCTGTTGTGTGTCCACAAGCGTCGAATGATCCGTGAGTATTGCATCCTCCTTGAGATAAATGGTCTGTCATATTTTGGCTGCCTAAGTTAAAAAGTTAAAGGGCGGTTTTATGCAAGACTGTTGTGGGCCTTCATAAGATCGACAGCAAACTCTTCTATGGATTGGTAACGGGTTTGCGGGTTGGGGTCAAGCCCTTTTAAGAGTATTGGTTTCAATGGCGCTGGTAGAGAATCGGGGATTTTAACAGACTCCGTAGCGTGAAGAATGCCGTAACGTTCTACTTTTTGTTCGGGGTTAAGTTTAGATTCATTTGGGTCATAGTGAGGCCAGCGTCCGTTCAAAATCCTGTAAAGTACTGTGGTGGCTTGATATACGTCGGCATTTTTATTAAATCTTATGTTGCCCTTGTAACCTCGCACAAACATTTCGGGAGCCATAGTAAAGCGATTCCCGCGGACGCCCTTTCTAATGAACGTGTTGCCGGTTTTAATGGTTCCTTCATCCACGTCAATTAGCTTAACACCGGTATCAGTAAAGAGAATGTTGGCAGGGGTAACGTCAGCATGAACCACGTCAACGTCGTGTAAGCTTTTGAGACCACTACAAATGCTAATCACAATAGACAGAGCTTCTTTGGGGCTAAATTTTTGTCCTCTCTTTATTAATTCCCACAGGTCTTGTCTGCCGAGTTGGTATACTCGTAAAATTTTATCATTGGTAGTTATTTTTTGTTCTGCAAGTAGTAACGACGGCGATTTGGTGCCTTTTTCTAGTACATAATCTTCGACACTACTAACGCCGGGAGGCAACTCTTTAAACCAATCTATATTCTTTGAATCTACTGATTTTACGATTAGAAGTTTTTTTTCTTTAGGGTTGTATGCCAAGGCAACGGTTTTTTTGTCTCCCACAGTATATTTTGTAACCACCACATCCCCTATAGTGTAGTCCTGTTCTTGAGCAGAAACAAACTCATAACTAAAGGCGTTACTATTTTCAGGAACGTTATAAGGTGCTTCTTTCGAGAATTCACCCATCATTTTTGTATATTCTTTTTTTATTTTTTCTTGTTTAACTTGTTCCGCGCTGTCTAGTTTTTTTCTTCTTTCTTTGTAAACGGTTAGTCTGTCGGTTAGGCCAGAATGAAACTCTCTCTCTAATACTGCGGTGTGTTGCATTTCCTTTATTGTTTTAACAAACATTTCCATCTCTGCAATTTCTACTTTACCATTTTCATTTACTCGGTAAGTAATACCCATCGATGAAAGCGCTCTGCGATAATAGTCGGCGCCTTTGCCTATGTTTTCACCTTTTTCGTAAACTTCAATTGTTCTATCGATTACATGTTCTAGAGAGGCTTTAAGGTTTCTTAAGACCTCAGGGTCATCATAGTTTATTTCTTTTCCTGCTCCCAGACTTTCTTTCCTGAGTTCATCAAAAGCTCCAAAGCCCGCTTCCCACTGTTCGATAGGGGCCAAATCTTTTTTCCAGGCATCAATGGATCTGCGTGCTGAGGTATAAAGCAATGATCGTGAGTAACCCAGGGAATTAGGACTTTCTTTTCTAGCAGAAACTATAGCTTGTCCCAGAGCGATGTCTTCGCCCCCAGGAATATTCGGTAGGTATCCTCCGATGCCGGAGTAGATACTAGATTTAAAGGCAAAATTTGCTCCGCTTGAAGCTAAGCGACCTGAATGTTTTCGTCCGTGTTCATTGAGTCTCTGGAATAGTCTTGTACCAACGAAAATGTCAGGATATTGCGCATAAGCTTCTGGGTCCCAGTCTAATTCACCGAGCAGCCCTTCTTTATTAGGATTTTGTTCGAAGTTTCTCAGGAAGTTTTCAAAATAACTTGGTGAAACACCGAGGTTATCAGCGTCGTTGCTTACCATTATCAAATCTTCTACGCCATTTCCACGAGAATGATGTCTTAAGAGTGTCGCATCATTAAGAAGTTTAC
>CAZRZQ010000016.1:0-17771 GCA_964604585.1 uncultured Gammaproteobacteria bacterium | reverse complement strand
AACATTATACATAAACTGCAACCGATTATTAATCTCGTTCAAAACAGCACCAGATATCTCTCGTTCCTGCTCGTTTAATTCCATATCTATTTCAGCGAAGAACTCTCTAGCTTCGCCAATCGGCAAACTTGTCGTTTCCCAAATATTCCGGTTAGCCACTTTAACCGACAAAGCATTTTCATTTAACCTTTTCCCATCACAACGTGGACAAATTTCTTCGCTGAACAATTCTTTTGTTCCTAAACCAGTACAGGCCGGACAGTAGCCATAGGGACTATTAAAACTAAACAAACGGGGCTCAATTTCCGGAAAACTATATCCGTCTTTTGGACAAGAATATTCGGTACTGAATATCTGCTCACTTTTGTCGCCGTAGATTACGGTACATAACCCATTAGACAAATCTACGGCTGTTTCAACGGCTTCCCCCAATCGTCTCGTTTCTTCCTTGCTAATACTCGCCCCGTTCAAAGGAATTTTATCTACCACAACTTCGATCGTATGTTTGTTATTCTTCTGCAAAATAATTCTCTCACGCAAGCTTTTAATTTTTCCATCTACTCTTACTTCCAAATATCCCGAGTTATATAAATCATATAACATTTGGTAATACTCACCTTTACGACCACGGACGACGGGAGACAAAATGACTGTCTCCCCTTTTTTATTTTGTAAATTCTTTTTGAGTTGTAATTGCATTTCATCGGTCGTCATCTTTTCAATCTTCGTCCCACAAATTGGACAATGCGGCGCTCCGATACGAGCATACAAAACACGAAGGTAATCATAAATCTCGGTGATAGTAGCGACGATGGAACGCGGATTGGCACCATGGGCTTTTTGATCAATCGAAATAGCCGGCGATAACCCTTCGATTTCTTCAACGTCTGGTTTCTGCATGCCACCCAAAAACTGCCTGGCATAAGCCGAAAGACTTTCGATGTACCGACGCTGTCCCTCCGCAAAGATTGTGTCAAATGCCAAAGACGACTTGCCTGAGCCAGACAAACCAGTAAACACAATCATTTTGTTACGAGGCAATTCTAAAGAGATATTCTTTAGATTATGCTCCCTCGCCCCTTTGATAATAATCTTTTCTTGCATAAATTACCTTAAATACGCCAAAAACGGCCCAAAACGGGTCGCTACCCTCCAGATAACTAATTTAAAAGAACTACTCCTAGCCTACGCGATAAAACGAGGCCTGTCAAACTCTTATTTCTTTACTTTTAGCCGTGTCCTTAACTCACGAACTTCGTCTCGTAAAATTGCCGCTAATTCAAACTCTAAATTTTGCGCCGCTTCTTTCATTTGTTTTTCCTTATCTTTAACGATCTCCTCCAGCGGCCGCGCATCCCCCAAGATATCCATGTCGGTCAAACTTAGTTTATCCAACTTCCTCTTTTTTCCCTTATCTTTGGTTTTATCTCTTATACCAAACTCTTCTAAAATATTCCGAACTGCTTTCTCGATTGTTTTTGGTGTAATACCATGTTCCTCATTATATTTCAATTGGGCTACTCGACGACGATTGGTCTCTTCGATCGCTTTTTTAATTGAACCGGTTATAACATCGGCATATAAAATTACCTGACCGTTGACATTCCGAGCCGCTCGGCCGATGGTTTGAATAAGACTGGTCGCACTGCGTAGGAATCCTTCTTTATCTGCATCTAAAATTCCAACCAAAGAAACTTCCGGCATATCTAACCCTTCGCGCAAAAGATTAACACCAACGATTACATCAATTTTTCCTAAACGTAGATCAGTAATAACCTCAATTCTTTCTAAGGTATCGATACCGCTATGTAAATATTTTACTTTCATTTTTTTCTCCCTTAGGTACTCGCTCAGATCTTCAGCTGTTTTCTTTGTTAAAGTCGTAACCAAAACCCGTTCGTTTTGCCCGACTCTTTGTTCAATTCTTTCCATTAAATCTTCTATTTGAGATTTATTATTTTTTCCACCGGTCACCGGCTGAATAATAATTTCTGGATCAATTAAGCCGGTCGGTCGAACAATTTGTTCGACGACCTGCTCACTCTCAGATATCTCATATTGGTCGGGCGTAGCCGAAACATAAATAACCTGATCAACTCTTTGACCAAACTCGGTGTACTGTAGCGGTCGGTTATCTCTCGCGCTTGGTAATCTAAACCCGTGTTCGATCAAAACGTCTTTACGCGATTTATCCCCCGCATACATACCTCGCAATTGCGGGATGGTTACATGTGACTCGTCGATCACGGTTAAAAACTTACCGCTTCCTTGTTTTTTTGCACCATGGGTAAAGTAATCTAGGAGAGTAAACGGCGGTTCACCCGGGGTCCGTCCATCAAAATGGCGAGAGTAATTTTCAATACCATTGCAATAACCCAGGTTTTTAATCATCTCCAGATCATAACGCACTCGGCGTTTCAATCTTTCGTGTTCCAAAACCTTACCTTGTTTCTCTAATTCGGATAAACGAACTTTTAACTCCTCTTGGATGCTAGAAAACGCCGTATTTTTTAAATCTTCGCTAACAACATAATGCCGCGCTGGAAAAAACCAAGCGTCTTCAATTTCTCTTTTAACCTTCCTCGTCACTGGGTCCACCCACTCGATGCGTTCTATCCTATCACTAACTTCAAACCGGTAAATCATCTCTTCATTGATGGGCATTATTTCAAATACTTGACCTCGCATTAAAAAAGTCCCTCGTTTTAACTCCGCATTGGTTCTGGTAAATTGCATACCAACGAGTTGCTCCATCATGCCCCGACGATCGAGGGCTTGGCCGCGTAGAAGATGTAATACAATCCGTTCGTATTCTTTTGGTGAACCAAGACCATAGATAGCCGAGACTGACGCAACTATAATTACATCCGGACGAGACAACAAAGCTTGAGTGCAGGCGTGGCGCAAACGGTCAATCTCTTGGTTGATCTGTGCTTCCTTTTCAATATACGTATCACTGTGAGGAATATATGCTTCGGGCTGGTAGTAATCGTAATAACTGACAAAATATTCAACCGCATTATGCGGAAAAAAATCTCGGAATTCATTACAAAGCTGGGCCGCTAGAGTCTTGTTGTGGGCAATAACCAAGGTAGGCATCTGAACTTTCTCGATTACATTAGCAATCGTAAAAGTTTTACCCGATCCAGTTACTCCCAACAAGGTTTGCTTTTTAAAATTACTAACCAAGCCATGCGTTAACTCGCGAATAGCTTTGGGTTGATCGCCTGCTGGTTTATAATTGGATACTATTTTAAATCCTGGCATATTATCCACAGGCTTATTCCCTTATTTTAGCCAAAAATATCTTAGATATCCTAACACAGCCTTGACGAAAAAGCAAGATTATGGTATATTCTTTTGTTACTTAATAAGTAACACCCTGTTCTTTAATCGTGAATTGGCCGACTCGACTCTAGTTGCAGACAAAACTTGCCTTTAGCTAGAGTCGTGGCGGCCGAGCGGCCAACTCCGGCCCCTACACAGTGTAGGCGAGGGGGAGTCAACCAAGCCCTTGCTAAACCCAAGGGAACGGCTTAACGGCCGCCGCGACTTTACACACGAGGTTCAGCCCCCCCGGCCCTCGTGTACACCCTTTTTCTATCTTCCTTAAGGTAAAAAGAGGAAAACAAAAAACTCGTTTCAAGACGAGTTTTTTGTTTATATAAATCTTTTAATACTTCCGCATCACCATACTCTCCGCAATGCCGACCAAAAGAAGGTTGATCATTAGCGATGACCCACCATAACTTACAAACGGTAGCGTCACACCCGTAACAGGTAATATACCAATGTTCGCACCAATATTTACAAAAAATTGGGTAAAAAACAAAATAACTATTCCGGAAACGACGACAGAGACAAAATCATCCGTGGTTTCTCGCACAATCTTTACCAACCGCCAAATCATTACAGCATACAAAGTAAGTAGTACCAAGACACCAAGGAAACCTAATTCTTCTCCAATAACCGAAAAAATAAAGTCGGTCTGGGCTTCAGGTAAAAAACGCAATTGACTTTGTGAACCAAATCCCAATCCCCGCCCAAAAAACTGTCCGGCTCCAACCGCGATAATCGATTGGTTAACGTTATACCCCGCGCTTAACGGATCGCGAGCAGGATCCATAAAAGTTAACAACCTTTCTTTTTGGTATGGTTGTAAAAGTAAAAACCAAGCAAGAACTGCAAAAACTATTACCCCACCTACCAAACTTAAGACATGCCACTTACGAGCACCCACCAAAAGCATTATCCCAAACCAGATCATACCGAGCATTACGGCCGAACCCAAGTCTGGTTGCAACATTACTAAACCAATGAGAACAAAGGTAATTCCGAGTGTGCCATAAAAAAATAATGGTCGTTCAAAACGGCGACCAAAATTAGCGATCACATATCCCAACATTAGTATCAGACCTACTTTTGCTACTTCAACTGGCTGAAATGAAAAACCTGCCACCGAAAACCAACCAGTGGTTCCGCGAATTGTCCGTCCGAAAAATAAAACCGCCACTAATAATATTAAGGCGGCCAGATACCAGAGCTTAGCAGTATAACGAAAGAACGAATATTGTCGAAAACCTGCGCCAACCAACAAAACTAATCCGATACCGGCGGCAAGCAGTTGTTTTTTAAAATAGGCCAGTTCTCCACCACGAGATAAATCCACGCTATATATCCCGGCCAATCCCAATGCAACCAAAAGCAAAACCGAAATTAAGAGCCACCAATCTATGCTTTTGCTGTAGAGTTTTGTTAACCAAGCCATAGCTATTTTTCCGGCGCCAAATAAACCGTACGGTTGTATAAATCAATCTGTGGGAAAATAATGGCATCAGTTGCTCGTAAATTAGGCACAAACTGCCTCAAGTCTATTTCTTTCACCTCCAAAGATCGTAAAGAATTTAACTGTAAAGGAATAATGGCTGCCACATTCTCGGCGCTCTGTACTAAAGCGACATAAAATTTTGGTTCGACATATCCAAACGGTGTATTATTGCGCAATTTAAAAGTAACCACATTGGCATTGGCCACACCCTCTTCTGTCCCGACAAACTTGAAATCTTCAATTGTAAAATCCAAGCGTTCTTTCTGCCAAGCCTCTACCTCTAAAACTAAATGAGGAGAAATTCTTTTCCAAACCATATTTTCAATTACCAAATTGTTAGTAGCAAAATTATTCTCTACACCCAGTTCAGCAATTAGTGTTCGGGCGCCAGGCAAAACAAAACCCTTCCCGATTTCCGTTTTTGCCTCGCTACCCAGTTGATAATAATAATCAAATTCAGCTTTC
This sequence comes from uncultured Gammaproteobacteria bacterium, assembly GCA_964604585.1. Lineage (GTDB taxonomy): Bacteria > Patescibacteriota > Patescibacteriia > Magasanikbacterales > GWA2-37-8 > DATDYA01. The sequence goes on along the minus strand of CAZRZQ010000016.1, from coordinate 12,478 downwards.
AAGCGAGAATTGGGGTTGCTCACTTCTGTTACTAGATCACTTTTATTCACTCCACCCGGTAAAACTTGCGTACCAAAAATTTGTAAATCTTGGGGTTTCAGCACCTCATGTATTCCAGTGTAATCTGAAAATGTTACTAGGCCCTGTTCTGTCCGACGATCACTGTCTACTCCAAAGATAGCCCAGGCTCCCCACTGCCACAGACTAAAGCCCCACAGACCAACTATGGCTAAAGATAAAACCCCAATCGCCAAACGATACAATAAGACCTTATGTTTTACATACCAGACACTTAGCCTATATTCTTTCGCGCCAAATTCGCCGGTTGGGTCAACATAAGCGTTTAGACTAGGCTTCTTTTCCTGAACTTCGGTCGGCTTTGGTTCTTCTGCCTGGTGTTGATTATTCTTTTGTTGATAGATATTTAACATAATGCCTTTATAGTATACCTTATTTTAAGGTTTTTTAAAATATACTCCTTAACCCTTGTAGCAATGACGTTTTTATGGTAAAATACCAACGGTTTTAAACCTTATTTTTTATTGATTTTTTGATTAATCTTATGCCTATCCGCAAAGTTCATGGCCATGTGGAGGAAACTGCTAAAGCCCCTACCCCAAAACCAGCCCCGACAGTAAAAGCGGAAACTCCAAAATCTGCTCCAACCAAAAAACCGGCCGCTAAATCCGATGGCACCTATAGCGCAAAAAATATTACTGTCCTCGAAGGTCTGGAAGCGGTACGTCGTCGTCCTGGTATGTACATTGGTTCAACTGGGCCAACGGGTTTACATCACCTGGTTTGGGAGGTCGTCGACAACGCCATTGATGAAGCCATGGCTGGGTATTGTACCAAAATCATCGTTACCCTACTCCCCGACCACACGGTGGAGGTCATAGACAACGGTCGTGGTATTCCAGTCGACATTCACCCTCAACAAAAAATTAGCGCCCTAGAACTAGTTTTGACCAAATTACATGCTGGTGGAAAATTTGGCGACGGCGGCTATAAAATCTCCGGCGGCTTACATGGCGTAGGCGTCTCCGTTGTAAACGCCCTCTCGACTTATACCAAAGCTGAGGTGCACCGTGACGGACAGATTTGGATGCAAGAATACAAAATCGGTAACCCACAAAAGAAAGTACACGCCGTTGGCAAATGCAAAGACACGGGCACAACCATCACTTTCCGTCCGGATGACAGCATCTTTGAAACCCTTGATTTTGAATGGGGTATTATTGTAAACCACCTACGTCAATATGCTTACCTTTCCAAAGGTATCCATATTGTTATTCGTGATCGACGTAGCGAGGAAGAGAGAACTGTCGACAAAACTGCGTTACAGTTCCCTCGTCCCGACTACCAATTTTACTTTGAAGGCGGCGTTGCCTCCTATGTTCGCTATCTAACCCACAATTCACAGATTAAAAACGAAACTATTTTCTACGTCGACAAAGAATATGAAGATGTTAATGTAGAGATTGCTTTACAATACACCGACGAATACACTGAATCTTTATTTGCTTTTACCAACAACATCCATAACCTAGATGGCGGTACCCATGTCGCTGGTTTTCGTGGTGCTTTAACCAGAAGTTTAAATACTTACGCTCGCAATAAAAATATTTTAAAAGAAAAAGATGCCAACTTAAGTGGTGAAGATGTGCGGGAAGGTTTGAACACTGTCATCTCGATTAAAATTCGTGAACCGCAATTTGAAGGACAAACCAAATCCAAACTTGGTAACACCGAGGCTAAGGTCGCTGTCGAATCTGTGATGGGTGATGCTTTCCTTATCTACTTAGAAGAGCATCCTAAAGATGCCGAGGGAATCGTTGGTAAATGTTTGTTAGCAGCTCGTGCTAGATCCGCCGCAAAAATTGCTCGCGATACTATCCTACGCAAGGGCGCACTCGAAGGATTTACTCTTCCTGGTAAACTCGCCGACTGCTCCAGCCGTAATTCTGAAGAATCCGAATTGTTCATTGTCGAGGGCGACAGCGCTGGTGGCAGTGCAAAACAAGGCCGCAACCGCGAGCACCAAGCGATTCTACCATTGCGTGGTAAAGTTTTGAACGTAGAACGTGCCCGTCTGGATAAAATTCTAACCAACAATGAACTTAAATCTCTCATCATCGCTCTCGGTACCAACATCGGCGAACAATTTGATATTTCCAAACTTCGCTATGATCGCATCATCATTATGACTGATGCCGATGTCGATGGTGCCCATATCCGAACTTTACTTCTAACTTTCTTCTACCGTTATTTCCCAGACCTAATTACAGAAAATCATATTTACATTGCCCAACCCCCTCTCTACAGCGTTAAGTATGGCAAAGACATGCAATACGCTTTTAACGATGAAGAAAAAGAAAAGATCTTAAGTGGGCTAGGCGCAAGCCGGGATGAAAAAAACAAAAAGGCTGTAAAATCCAAAGAGCCGACCGAAGAAGAAACCCCAACCGAAGAAAATGCTGAGGAAACTGAAAGCCAAGCTATGGTTATAAACGGCACCAGAGTACACATCCAACGCTACAAAGGTTTGGGAGAAATGAACCCAGAACAACTTTGGGAGACCACTATGAACCCCGAAAACCGCGTCATTAAAAATGTCACGGCTGAGGACGCCGGAAAAGCCAACGAAACCTTTGAAATACTCATGGGGGACGACGTTAGCGAACGTAAAAAATTCATTCAAACACACGCCAAAAGTGTCGAAAACCTAGATATCTAAGCCATTTGCCCCTCCTCATCAGGAGGGGTTTTGCTCTGTGGACACTTTCCCTTGACAAAAAGCCGTTAAAGAAGTAGTATTACTTCATCATAAGCGGCCGAAAAGGCTGTTTTTAAAAACAAAATATTATGTCAGTTGTAACTTCCGCAAAAAATTATTTCCTCGGCTCTTATGCCGAGATGAAAAAAGTAACCTGGCCAACCAAAAAACAGACTGTCAATTACAGCTTGTTGGTTATTGGCATGAGTATTGGATTAGCATTATTCTTTGCTGGTCTCGATTATGTCTTTAATCTTGGTCTCGAGCTTCTTTTAAAGTAATCTCAAGCCTTTTAAACTATGGCCAAACAAACCCTCAATTTAGGTAAACGCTGGTATGTTCTACATACCTATAGTGGTTACGAAGAAAATGTAAAACACAACCTGGAACAACGCGTTGAATCTTTTGCTATGCAAGACAAAATTTTCAATGTTATGGTTCCTAAAGAAAAGAAAATTAAGATTAAAAATGGCAAACGAACTACCATTGAAGAAAAAATCTTCCCTGGCTATGTCTTGGTTGAAATGGTTGTAACCGATGATTCTTGGTATGTTGTTCGCAATACACCAAATGTTACTGGTTTCGTTGGCTCTGGCACCACTCCAACTCCGATTGACCAAAAAGAAGTAGATAATTTAATTAAACGCGTTGCCGCTACTGAGCCACAACACAAGATTGATCTTAGTTTGAACGATGTTATCCGCATTGTCGATGGTCCGTTTAAAAACTTTGAAGGCAAAGTTTCACAAGTTGACGAGGAACGCGGTAAGATTAAAGTCTTGGTAACCATGTTCGGTCGTGAAACCCCGGTTGAGCTAGATGCTTTACAAGTAAAAAAGATTTAAGTTGTTATTATCCCCCACTGCCTAGACAACTAGGGCTTCTCAGTTCGGGAAATGAAATATATTAATATTATGGCTAAAAAACTTTTAACCCAAATCAAACTACAAATTTCTGGTGGTGCCGCTAACCCAGCGCCTCCAGTCGGTCCAGCTCTTGGTCAACATGGTGTTAACATCCAAGGATTCTGTAAAGAATTCAATGATAAAACCGCTGATCGTAAGGGTGAAGTCGTACCAGTTGATATTAGTGTGTACGAAGACCGCAGTTTCAGCTTTATCATGAAGACCCCGCCAATCGCTGAGCTCATCAAGAAAGCGGCCAACATCCAAAAAGGCTCGGCCAAACCTTTACAAGACAAGGTTGGCAAAATCTCCAAGGCTAAAGTGAAAGAAATCGCCGAGAAGAAGATGCCTGACCTAAATTGCCACACTGTCGAAGCCGCCATGCGAATGGTTGAAGGGACAGCAAAACAGATGGGTGTAACAATAGAATAAAATAAAAATATTTTTAAAAGACGATTCTTCCTGAATCGTCTTTTTGTTTATTTTATCAACATCGCATCCCCAAAGCTATAAAATCGATACCTCTCTTTAATCGACTCTTCATAAGCTTTTAGAATGTATTCCTTATCATTAGCAAAAGCGGAAACTAGCATCAAAAGGGTAGATTTTGGCAAATGAAAATTAGTGACTAGGGCGTCCACCACCTTAAATTTAAAGCCTGGCAAAATAAACAAGTTTAAATCTCCACTATACGGTCGTACCACTTCCTCGTTTACGTCCTTGCTCTGGAGCGAAGCAATCCCCTCCAGGGTACGGACGGTGGTTGTCCCAACGGCTATTACCCTCCGACCTTCTTTTTTGGCGGCATTAATGAGCGCCGCGTTCTTTTCTGTTAATCCCACCCACTCACTATGCATTTTATGATCTTCGACCTTATCTGTCTTGACCGGTAAAAAGGTACCGAGGCCAACATGCAAAGTTACTTCAGCAAATTGTACCCCCTTGGCTTCTAAAGATTCGATAAGAGCTGGTGTAAAATGAAATCCAGCGGTTGGAGCCGCTACCGATCCTTCGTACTTCGCATAAACCGTTTGGTAACTTTCTTCCACACCTTTGTCTTTACTTATGTTTTTAACATAAGGTGGGGTGGGTACTTCACCGTAGGCATTGGCTTTAGCGCGGACCTCAGCATCGTCTTCCGAGAATTGGATCAAGACTGTTCCATCTGGCTCTTTCGTAATTACTTCGGCACTAAAATCTGGGGCAAAAATTATACTCATCCCTAAACGAAGTTTCCGACCCGGTTTAGCTAGTGCTTTCCAAACACCAGGGTTCTCCATCGGTCGAACCAAAAAAATTTCTACCTCCGGAGTATTTAAAATTTTATCAGACAACATTTCACCTTTCCCCAAACCAGTAACTTCTTCGTCCAACACTACTCTACCACGTAACCTGGCTTTAAAAACTTTAGAGTTATTCCAAACCACCAGATCCCCTTGGCTTAAATAATTTGTAATCTCAAAAAATTGTTTATGTTCAATAGTTTTAAGATCTCGGTCAAGGATCATGAGACGCGAACGATCCCGCGGCTCCATTGGGGTTTGAGCGATTAATTCTTCGGGGAGATTGTAATCGAAATCGGAAGTTAGCATATATATTAGCGTAAATACCTATTTACATTAGTATTGTGTTCATCCAAAGTCCGACCATAATAAATTTTACCGGTGCCATCGGTCATGAAATACCAATAATCATTTTTCTCCGGATAAATGGCGGCTTTGATTGAAGCGAGGCCGGGGTTAGCAATCGGACCGAACGGTAACCCAGGGTATTTATAAGTATTCCACGGCGAATCAACCTGCCGCTCTTCCGAAGTAGTGAATAAATCTCCGGTTCGATCAGCGACGTAATGAACGCTGGAATCAACCTGGAGCGCCCAGCCCATTTTAATTCTCCGCCACATAATATCTGCCACTTTGGCACGGTCAGTGTCTAATTTTACTTCCTTTTCAATAATGCTCGCCATGGTCAAAATTTCATGGAAATCTTTTCCTTGTTTTTTAATCTCTTGTCGCATCGCGTCGTCAACTGTATCGGCAAAATGGGCAAAAACTTTTTCTAATATCTCTTCCGGTTTAGCACCCTCATAAACCCGATAGGTATCCGGGAAAAGATACCCTTCGTAAGAAACTCCCGCCGGCTTATCCTTAAACAATTCAGACCAGCGGGGGTCGCTGGCTAATGGTAAAACTGGGGCCTGCCGACGTACGGCGGGATAATTGTAGGCCGGCTCGCCTAACAGCTCATAAACATACTCTGGCTTAGTAACAATCCCCTTCTTCGCCCAGTCTTCCGCCACTTGGCGCAAATTCCAACCAGGAATAATGGTAACATTAATCTCTTTTCGAACAATTACTGGAGCGACTGGTTCTGGTGCTTTACGGTTGCGCCAAACCAAAACTAGCGGAATGGCGACGATAACGATTAAAGAAAATATTTTTATTTTAGTATTTAGATTCATGTTGGGCTACAAATACTTCTTACCACCTCTGGATTCTATAACCTCTAAAAGTTTCTTCACATCTTGGGCCCTGTCTTTGGGGCAAACCAATAGCGCGTCGGCCGTGTCTACCACCACCACATTTTTTAAACCAATTACACCAAGAACTTTTTTGCCATGCCCATATAATAAAGAATCTTCCGTATCCAGATGAACCACCTTACCTTTCACAACATTGCCGGCTTCATCGCCTCGTTCTCTTAACTGGTTGTGTAAAACATCCCAAGCCCCAATGTCGCTCCAACCAAATTCACCTTTGATAATTAACACCTCTTTTTTATTTATCTTTTCAGTCACGGCGTAATCAAAAGAATTTTTTTCAATTTTGTTATAAATCTCCTCAACCTTCTTTTCGTCTTTACCTAAAAACTTTTTCATCTGCACTAAAGCACCATAAATACCCGGACTGTGTTTCTCGATCGCCTCTAAAAACTTTACGGGTGTCCACATGTAATAATTGCCATGCCACAGATACTCGCCACTCAAAAGATACTTCGTGGCCTTAGTTAAATTCGGTTTTTCAGTATGACCAGCAAAATTAAATACCTCAACTCCCTGATCTTCTAGATACCGTTTGCCAATTTTGGTATAACCCAAAACTGTGCTCGGAAAAGTCGCAGCAATGCCGATGTCTAATAACTTACCAGTTTTTTTGATCAGTTTTTCGGCGACCGTAAAACAAGCTAAATATTTTTTAGGGTCAACGATAAAATGATCAGAAGGAATAAAAGCCATCGGTTCATTCGGTTGGCTTAAAGACAAATGCAAGGCAACAAAACCCATTGCCCCGGCGGTATCCCGCCGACTGGGCTCAACAATAAATTTTGATCGCGGTGTTTTTGGGAACATCCTTCGCAGTTGTGGTAGAAGTTGTTTGGTGGTAGAAAAATATATTTTATCTACCCCATATTTCTTCTTAAAACGATCATGGGTCTGTTCAACCAAACATTTTTTACCCAAAACCGGAGAAAATTGTTTGGGGGTATATTTTCTCCCCAAGGGCCACAACCGCGTGCCCGCTCCCCCCGCTAGAATTACTATATTCATAGAAATGCCAATAAATAATGAACTAGGAGAGCAACAAACCCAGCCACCACTGCTCCCCCGACTGTGTCTAGGGGGTAATGCACCCCTGAATATACCCTACCCCAGGCTACCCAAAGTGCCAAGGGTAATAATGACCAGGATAGTGGCAAGTTATAATTTAAAGCGGTAAAAAACATCAAAAAGGCCGCCATGCTATGGTCGGAAGGAAAAGATTTCCAACTCATGAGTGGTCGGAAAAGCAACTGACTCTCTGGATGTTTCAAATGTGGGCGTGGCTCTTTAACGATCATGCCGATTAGTAAATTTATAATCCACGCCAAAGACCAACTTGAACCTAAAATAATAATCGGCTTTAAAATCGCTCGTTCGCTGGGATAACCCGCTACTATAGCCGCCACCACAAACCAGACGACCATGGCAACAATCACCCACTCCGCCCCGCCCCGGCCGAAAGCATCGAGCCATTTATTCTTCCCGACCAGACGATTTATGCCTAAAAACCAGTTGGTATTAAAACCCATATAGATAATGTATAAGTTGCTTACTATTTTAGCAATGAATCGCTCCGCTGGCAATGGTTGGCTTACTCTTGAATTATTCAGCAAAACTGATATACTGAGGGCATTAATCGCGCCCATAGCTCAGCGGTTAGAGCACTGCCCTTATAAGGCAGGGGTCGACGGTTCAAATCCATCTGGGCGCACGATTTATGAAAGACGAAGAAAATATAATTATTGTTGACTCCGAATCAGCCGGCGAACGGCTTGATCTTTTTTTAGCTGGCAAACTTGGCATCACTCGCTCTCAAATACAAAAATTAATCACTAATAATGGTGTCACCGTTAATAAAGATGCGCCGAGAAAAAGCGGACAAAAATTAGTTATTGGTGATCAAATTAAAATTCAAACAAACGATAGCGCAACCGATAAAACCCTAGTTACCGAAGCACCTGTCTACCCTACTTTCACGTTTAAGGATATTAAAATCCTTGAAGAAACACCTACTTATTTTATCATTGAGAAACCGTGGGGAATGTTGACCCACTCAACCGAGCGGAAAGAAAAGGACTCCTTGGCCGAATTACTGGTTCAAAAATATCCCGAACTCACAAAAATTGGTGAGGATTTACTTCGCCCCGGTATTGTTCACCGTTTGGACAAAGAAGCTTCGGGTTTACTCGTTATCCCCCGCACCGAGGCGATGTTCGATCATTTAAAAAATCTTTTTAAAACTCGACAAATAGATAAAGAATATCTAGTCTTAGTTCACGGCCAAGTCGAAAAAGACTGGGATGAAATTAAATTTCCCTTGACCCGCTCTAAAACCAGCGAACGAATCGCCGCCATTCCCCAAACCATGCGCGGCAGATTAACCGAAGAAGGTAAAAAAGCTGAAACAGAATTCTGGGTAGAAAAAAGATTTGTAAACTTTACCTTGCTAAAAGTTAAAATCCACACCGGTCGCATGCACCAAATCCGCGCCCATTTCTTAGCGTATAACCATCCGGTTGTCGGCGATCCATTATATTTCCAAAAAAAGAATAAACAGGTATGGGATAAAAAACTGGGTCGCTTGTTTTTACACTGTCATGAATTAAGTTTTGTGGATCTAGCTGGAGATAAAAAATCTTATCTCTCTTCCCTACCAAAAGAGCTTGAAGTTTTTTTAAAGGCTCTTAAATAATATGCCGAAAACTAAAACAGTAAAAAAAGGAATGTTGGTAATTATCTCCGCTCCCGGCGGTGGAGGAAAAACCTCGAGCATACGAGCTTTATTAGAAATGTTGCCAAATTCTATTAATTTGGTTACAACCACCTCGCGTACACCACGACCAGAAGACATCCCCGGGACAACTTACCATTTCGTTAGCAAAAAAACCTTTGAGAAAAAAATCGCTAACGGTGATTTTTTAGAATACAACCTACTGGCAGATAATTATTACGGTACCCAGCTCCGGCATCTATTCCCTCTCTTAAAAAAATATGACGTTGTATTATGGCAACTCGACGTCAACGGCAAAAAAAATCTCGAAAAACAAAAAATCCCCCACTTGGCTATTTTTCTACTACCAGATAAACTCGCCAACCTGGAAAAACGTATCTTAAAAAGAGGCGGCATGACCAAAGAGATGGCTAGAAAACGCATGGTTATTGCGAAAGGTGAAATCGCCCACTCGAAAAATTACCAATACCGAGTGATCAATAAAGAAGGCAAACAAAAGGAAACCATCGAAAAAATGGCTAAAATAATCGAAACTGAGCTTCAAACTTGGCCTAATCTTGACAAAAAACCAAAAATAAAGTAAAATCACGGAGCTTTAACACTAAAAAATTCTATGGCTGAAGACAACAAAATTTTGGACTACAAACCAGGTATGGTTGTAAAAGTCCACCAAAAAATCAAAGAAACCAATACTAAGGGCGAAGAAAAAGAACGTATCCAAATTTTCGAAGGTACTATCATCGCCGCCAAACACGGCAAAGAATCTGGTGCCACCATTACTGTAAGAAAAACTTCAGATGGTATAGGTGTGGAGAAAATCTTCCCAATCTATTCTCCCGCCATTGCTAAAATAGAACCAGTACGTCAATTCGTTGTCCGACGCGCCAAGTTAAACCACTTACGCAATCCAAAGTTCAAACGACGTTTGAAAGAAGAAAAACTAAGCTAAATTCATCTACAAACATCACCCGGTTAGTGGGTGATGTTTTATTTATTGCCCCTTTTGTCTTTCTCTGCTATTATACAAACATACGTTTATACCATTTTAAAAAAAATATATGAGGGCACTAAACAAATTCGGTTTAAGTTTGGCCATCGCCGTGTTACTTATTGGCGGTGGATGTCAAAAAAATTCCGGTCCCACGCCTGGACCACAAGATTCTAACTCCACTACTTTGCCAGTACAAACAAAGGAAGACGTCGCCAAAACTCCCGACACACCGATTGACTACGGGGACTCTGAACAAGATTTGTTTAACAGTTTTGGTTGGGAGCGTATCTCTGATCCGTATCTTGGTATCTCCATCGGGTACCCAGTTAATATCTATGACGTAAAACTGGCGAGTAGTAACGCCGATGGAAACAAATGGCTGACCCTCACTCGTAAAGGAAGTAATGGTGAAATCCGTATAGAAATTTGGAAAATCAGCGACTTTCCCACTAAACCAGGTAACCCAGGGGTAGATTATCCACCTGGTTATGAGGAAAAAACTGTAGCCGGGCAAAAATATGGGATCTACATGCACCTAAATAACGGGGATAGACTAGAAGAAATGAAAGCGATTACCGACACGATTAAATAGCCTATATGCTTATACAAAACATGCTCCAGTTGGAGCATGTTTTTTAGCACAATTTTTCTAGCACTTAAATCTAAAGATATTTCCCGGTCCAACTTTTTTTACACTTCTTAACATCTTCTGGAGTACCAACAGCCACCACTTCTCCTCCATCCCGTCCCCCATCTGGCCCAAGGTCAATCACCCAATCAGCAGAACGTATTACTTCAGTGTTATGTTCAATCACCAAGACACTATTACCCTTCTCAACTAATTTTACCAACACTTCCAAAAGATGCTTAACGTCTTCAAAATGAAGGCCGGTGGTTGGTTCATCTAGAATATATAGGGTATTCCCGGTTGAAGGTCGAGACAATTCAGTCGCGAGCTTAATGCGTTGTGCCTCACCACCAGATAAATTGGTCGCTGGTTGACCAAGACGCAAGTAACCCAATCCAACTTGTCGCAAAACATCCAATTTGTCAGCGATAGTTTCTTGGTCAGTGAAAAAACGAAAAGCTTCTTCTATTGTCATTTCCAAAACTTCCGCAATATTTTTGTTTTTATAATGTACTTCCAACGCTTCTTCGTTATATCTTGAACCGTTACATTCCTCACACTCCACAAATACATCTGTTAAAAATTGCATTGGAATACGAATGTACCCTTCGCCGGCACAGGCTTCGCATCGTCCGCCGCCCTTAACATTAAAACTAAACTTTCCGGCGTCATAGCCCCTAAGCTTAGCTTCTGGTAAGTTGGCAAACAAATCACGGATAAGAGTAAAGACACCAGTGTAAGTAGCGGGATTAGACCGAGGGGTACGTCCAATTGGCGATTGGTCGATTGAGATAACCTTGTCAATATTCTCTAACCCTTTCACCTCTTTATGTTCGGCCGGCTCTTCTTTGGCCCGATAAAAATGTTTTGATAATACTCGGCTCAGGATGTCGATAATAAGAGTTGATTTCCCCGAACCGGATACCCCGGTTACACAGACCAATTTTTTCAACGGGATTGAAACATCAATATCTTTTAAGTTATACCCCTTAGCGCCGATAATACTAATTTCCTTTGCCTTCACCACTTTAGCGCTTTTTGATATTTTTTCTGACTTTTTCTCCCGCTCGATCTTTTCTTTGCCCAAGAGATAAGCAACAGTTAAAGAATTTTTATTCTTTAACGCCTCAGCCATAGTACCGGACACCATCAACTCACCACCATGAATACCAGCACCTGGACCGATATCTACCAAGTGGTCAGCGGCTTTGATAATGGCGGCATCGTGCTCAACCACCACAACAGTGTTGCCTTTATCCCGAAGATATTTTAGAGTATCGATTAATTTTGCAGTATCTCGTGGATGCAAGCCAACCGAAGGTTCGTCTAAAACATAGATAACACCAGTCAGCCCAGCCGAAAGCTGAGTAGCGAGTCTTACCCGAGTTACCTCACCACCCGACAAGGTGTTCATGGTTCGGCCCAGACTCAAATAATCCAAACCAACTTGGCTTAAATTAGAAAGCCGAGGCAAAAGCTCTTTTACAACAGATTGCAAAACCTGATTTTTTTCACCAGTTTTTAAAACCTGATGCATTTCGCTAATCAACTCATTTAAACTAATTTCTGTTAAATCCGAAATGCTATATTTTCCTATCTTCACAAATAACGACTCGCGGCGCAATTTTTTTCCTTCACAAATCGGACAGAGCTTCTCGCGCATGTACTGCTCAATTTCCTTACGCACATAATCTGACTTAGTTTCTTTGTAACGATTTAAAAGATCGTCTAAAACCCCTGGGAAGGCAAACTTTTTGCTGTCCACAATATATTCCCGGCCGTGAGTGCCGTGAAAAATTAAATTCATGGTTTCTTTATTCAAACTTTCGACCGGTGTGTGCACGGAAAAACCATGGGCTTCAGCTAGGGCCGCTAAAAGTTTCTGGTAAAATTGTTGATTGCCAGTAA
>CAZRZQ010000015.1:9696-17871 GCA_964604585.1 uncultured Gammaproteobacteria bacterium | reverse complement strand
TATTGTATGGCCATCATAAAGTCGGACGGTGGATAAGGCTTCTTGTTCTTTATCAAAACTCTTAAACGCGTGTTTCCTAACTGCCTGTTTTACTTTTCCAATATCACGTAAGCGTCGGCTATAATATTTGCTCAATCTTTCGATTTCTTCAGCCATTTCAAGGAAAGGCACACTTATTAGTTCATTAACTAAGATAGCTTTGGCCTCTCGACTCCCGAAACCCTTTAAAACATCAACGCCACGAGCGACCAGGGACAGCTGCTCTTCGGCGGCCCGGCGCAACCTGTCGCTACCCATTAATTCGAACACTTGTCTGTAGGCCTTGCCATTTTTCAGCAATGAGTAAAACCCCACATTAATGTTTTTCCCTTTTGCGTCTTTATACATTTCGTGGCCGTTCGTACCTCCTCTAATATAAGCCAAAACTTCGTTTTTAAGTGGATTTAGAAGAGCTGCCTCGTTCACTTTCCTTTGCAATTCCGAACCTTTCAGCCCTTGTTGCTCATAATATTTCTCTTCTAAAGTAGTAAACATATATTCGGGGTGTGGCCCACCAACCAGTCGATCATTTATAAAATGCTGCTTCTCATGCGCTATGATAGACGAAGCCCCCCTGATACGCCCAATACCACCGTTTATGACCACCACTCTTAAACTCACTGCCCCAGCTAAAAAATACATCGCATGGGCATAAATGCCCGCACTTTCCTCTGTGATCTCAGCGCTGGTACCGGCTCGGTTTAAAAATAATTGGTAATCTTCTTTTCTATCGCAACTAATAATGACAAAAGCTTCTTTAGAACTAAAAGTTACCAAACCTTTTGGTGCCTCACCGGTCGCGTGCTCAAACATCTTTTTACCCCACGTCTGTTCTGGTTTCTTGGCTTTGTCATCACCAAAAAAATGTTGCCTTAGTTTTTCCAAGCCCCCCTCAGTAACGTGGCATTCTGTCCGGTAAGCGTTATAGATATCATAAAGACGCTGGAAAAAAGCCTTGTCCGCTAGGATAATATCCTGTAAAGGCCCGTACTGCTTTCCAAAATGATCTGATAAAAGCTGCCAAAGTCTGGGCAGATCTTTCTCTACGCGCAAACTTAACTTTTCGATCCGATCAGACATTACCATTCTTTCCAATAGGCCTAAAAGAGCGGCTTTTTGGTGTACTGTCTCTCTTCTTAAAAATTCAGAAGTTGGGACCTCGTGTTCAGCGCGCCGTTCGGCCAACTCGGCGTCATCGGCCTTAAGACGGATAGACTCATGACTCATATTATCTTTCCAATTATCGCAAAAAATGCTAAACTAAAGCGGTGTTATCTTACCAAGAATCTTACTACTTATGCAAGAGACGTTACTTATCATTCTTATCATCCTGCTCAGTGGTGGTCTAGCCACAATACTATTTTTGCTTTTGTCGCAAAGAAAATCCCGTGGCGAGGTGCCAGACAACAACTTGTTTGTCATGTTGCAAAACCAAATTCAGGATCTGACCCGGCAAATTGACCTAAAAATGACCGAAACACATCGGGTGGTCAATGATACACAGAATAATTTAAACCGCACTATCCAATCACAGTTTCAAAGTAGCGCCAAGATTATTACCGACGTCACGGAAAGACTGACCAAGCTCGATGAAACAAATAAACAAGTAATCGGCTTCGCCGAACAACTGGAAAATCTAGAAAATATTTTGCAAAATCCTAAGCACCGAGGTATTTTGGGTGAATATTATTTAGAAAATGTTTTAAAAAATGTTTTACCACCCGGTAGCTACGAAATGCAATACAAATTTTCTGACGGCGACATTGTGGACGCGGCCGTGTTTGTAAAAGAGAAAGTCATACCAATTGACTCCAAATTTAGTTTAGAGAATTATAACCGCTTAATTGAAGAAAAAGATATCGAAAGAAAAAAAGAATTAGAAAAAAGTTTTGTTCAAGATTTAAAAAACCGAATCGATGAAACAAGTAAGTACATTAAGCCAAAAGAAAGCACAATGGACTTTGCTTTTATGTTCATCCCGGCCGAAGGAATTTATTACGATTTATTAGTAAACAAAGTTGGAACTTTAAAAATTAACACCCACGATCTCATTGAATATGCTTTCCGTGAAAAGCATGTCATCATTGTTTCACCGACATCTTTCTTGGCCTACTTGCAAACCGTTTTACAGGGCTTGCGAGCTTTGCAGATTGAGGAATCGGCTAAAGAGATTAGGAAACGGGTCGAAGAACTTGGTAAACACCTCCTGGCCTACGATGAGTACCTTAAAAAACTCGGCAACAACCTTGGAACGACTGTAAACTCCTACAATTCAGCCTACAAAGAATTTAATAAGATCGACAAGGATGTTATGAAAATTACCGACGGAGAAAAAAATGTCGAACCGCTTACTTTAGAAAAGCCGCAGCTTGAAGAGGTATAGGTCTTTTGCTGTAACTTTGTGGTTGACAAAATCGTATAATTGTGGTATAATTTATCGTTAATTTTAATTATTTTGTTATGAAAAATCGTATCGCTGTCCTTAGCCTAACCTTAGTGGCTTTATTAGTGCCAACCGTAGTTTTTGGTGCCAATCTAACTTGGCCAGGCACTGGTACAGTTACAATTCCACTTTCTTCGCCGTATGAACCAAGCGGTTTAGCTTGGAATTCACGGACGAATAAACTTTTCTCGGTTAGTGACCCAACCAGCGATGGTAAAAACCGCGTAACCATGATGGACAGAAACGGTTCGAACCAAATGGAGTGGAAAGGTGGCGGCGACTATGAGGCATTAACAATCGCTGATCCGAACAGCAACTTTATTTACATTGGTGTTGAGAATGCCCCAGCAATTTTAGAATTTGATTGGTCTGCGCCGACTAGCACTCCACGTATTACAAAAACTTGGAGCCTGAATAATTGGCTTTCGGGAATGGGCAACTCTGGACTAGAAGGATTGGCTTTCGTACCAAATGAATTTCATGATTTCCCAGACTCTAGTTCCGGTGGCGTCTTTTATGTTGGGGTGCAAAGAGTATATAACCTAACCGATACCTTAAGCACTAATAATTCTTCACTCTATGTTTTTGATGTAAATCGAAGCGTTTCTGGTCAAGTGTCCCTAGTCGCAGAAATTACTATGGACCCCAGCCTGCCGAAAAAAGATGTTTCAGATCTTTTCTTTAACTTGGACACCGGCACCCTATTTGTTCTCTACGACGATAGCGTAAATTTGTTAGTCGAGATGAAACCAGATGGTACGGTATTAAATAAATATTCCAATGTACCAGGAAGTGCAAGAGAGGGTTTTGTTTTAATCCCGAACGAAACTAACACCAGAAAGAACGCCTACGTTGCACATGACAACACGCCAACTGTTACCTGGCACAACAATTTTCTCCAAACCTACTTTCAAGATTTAGACGGCGATGGGTTTGGTTCAAATATTACAACTACCTCCATTTATTTAACACCTCCTACCGGTTATGTTGCTAATTATTTAGACGGCAAACGACCACAAGCTGATAATGATTACGATAACGATGGACTAATCACCGATTTAGATTGTGATGACCACAATGTAGCCTTGCTTGGCACACAAATTTTTTACCAAGACCAAGACGGGGATGGATTGGGTGCCGGAGCGGCTGTTGAGCTCTGTGCTCTTCAAGCCGGCTTTGTTGCTAACAATTCTGATCTTAATGACCATGACTTTGATAACGACAGAATTTCTACTAATGATGACTGTGACGATCACAATGCTAATGTTCTAGGTAAACAAACCTACTATTCCGACGAGGATGGTGATGGCTTGGGTTTTGGCACAGGACAAGAACTTTGCTCTAGACAGACTGGCTTAGTAGAAAATAATTTGGACAGTAACGACCACGACTTTGATAACGACGGGGTAGAAACAGCCCTAGATTGCGATGACAACAGTAATGTTGTTTTAGGAAAACAAAATTTTTACCGCGATGCCGATCGTGATAGTTTGGGCAGTAAAACTGTCTTTGTGAATGCTTGTGTTAATCCCGACCCAACTAAATATATTACCAATAATCTAGATTTTGATGACTCTATCCGCACAAGCGGCATCGAGCTTACTGGTGATCTTATAGACAACGACGGCGACAATGTTATTGACGAAGCCAATACTGTCCCAGTAAATGGCTACCATACGTATTTAAAGAATTTTTATCCTAAAAATACTGCCAAGGCCAACCGTTATCTGGCTTCGGTCACACCATTAAACAATGGCCGGGTTCGAATAATGTACAGCGATCGCGCTGTTTATGACTATTTAGTTTATCCAAACTATAACGGCTCGATGTTGGCTGAAAGATACAACGGCACAGCAGTGATTAAGATTAAAAAAACGGCCGGAGCTACCACTGCTTATTATATGAATGCTTACAACGGTCGGAGAATGTGGAACCCAAATTAATCAAGCAACTTCACCAACCCTTGACTTTAGGATAAAACAATAGTATACTGGCTCCACTTAGTCCAAATAAAAGCTCTCAATTTATCTAGGTATTAAATTTACTATGCCAATTAAAGCTAATGCTAAAAAAGCTTTACGCCAAGCAATCAAACGAACAGCGTGGAACAAGACTAGAAAAGACGCTTTCCGAGGTGCAATTAAAGATGCTAAGAAAGCCACTAGTCTAGACGAAGCAAAAAAGCTTATCCAAACTGCTCAAAAGGCCTTGGACAAAGCGGCCAAGCGCGGTGTGATTAAAAAGAACACTGCGGCCCGCAAGCTATCTCGCCTCATGAAATCAGTTAATGGCGGCCTTGCGAAAAAGTAGGAATAAAGTATAATAAACCTCGGGAATTTCCCGAGGTTTTTAATTATTTTTTATGCGAACAAGAGAACGACAATCACCATCTGGCACAGAAGGCAAAGGATTAATAGAAGCGACACACGAAAGCCTCGCTCATCCTGAAAGCCTGTACCGCCCCTTAAGCAACGAGGAGTTTGAAGAACTGGGTCTAAGAGAACAAAGGATTGGAGACATTGGTAAAAAAGCTCGCATTGAACATCATTTTGAGCGCTTAATGATGAAATATATTGTTTCACACCTTCCGACGCCAAAAAACATAGAAAGGAGAGAGGCGGCCGGTCACTTTGGTCGTCAAGCTGATAAAAAATTAGAAGCAGTCAGACAAGATCTTTTAACCAGCCCGGCGACAACGAGCACAAAAAAGGAAAGGGTGTATCTTAAAGTAGTCGAGGTCAGGCACGGATTGCCAGAAAACACACTAGGGCAGTCGGTCAAAAATATTTCTCGTTCGTCTTCACAAAAAGAACTGGCGCGAAGGCTTGAAGAATTTAAGGGAGACCTAGAAATCGAGAGGGGGCGGGCTATGGAAGAAGCAAAAAATTTTTTGAAGACCGAGCGCATGGAATTAAAGGATAAACTTACTGGTGGTTTATCTTCCGCTGGACTCGAAAAACGCTATTACGATATTTTGGATAGCCTTAATAATTTCCCCCAGGACAGTCAATTAGCGATCATTGCATTTGATTTAGACTCTTTCAAGAACCTAAATGATACCTATGGCCACAACGACGGTGACCGCGCCCTCAAGGCGGTAGTAGAAAAGCTACGGGGGGTACTCCGCACCGAAGATGCAGTTGGACGTCGGGGGGGCGATGAGTTTGTGGTAATGGGCGTTGTTGGCCCCAACGACATTGCAACTCTTAGTGAAAAAATTGAGCGAGCCATTGCTGAAATAACTCTAATGCCCGAAGAAAAAACCGGCGGGCTAGCCAGCGACCTAGGGCCAATAAAGGTTTCGATTACTGGTGGTATAAGTCTTGTGAGTAAACAGGAACTCGAAGCCAGGAAAAATAACGGAATAAATTACGAAAATCTACTGGCCAAGGCCGATGAAATCGCGATGCAAGGAAAAGTAGCCGAAAAAGGCAGGCTTTACACTTCGGGACAAATTAGTCTAGACAAATTTAAAAACCTTGGCCAAGTAAGGGATTGGGCCACAAAACTCGTAACGCGAGAAAACGAAAGAAAAATTTCAGCTCTAGAATTGGAGTCGACTAAAGAAAGCGACCCGTTGTTTAAGGAATATTTAGACATCCAAATTAAGGAAACAAACCGTTCGGTCGCAGCACAGATTAACGCAAAAATTTGGGAGTTAGCCAGACGCTATAAACTCGACATACGAGAAGAAGAAGTCAGAAAACTTTAAACCCTTCCCACAAATAAATCTAACATTAAAGACAGGTCAGCTTGGCCTGTTTTTGCTTTTAGATCCATCTCAATGATCCCTTGATAAAGAGTTTTTAATTTATCGGAAGTAAAATTTTTAACCAGCGGCCAACTTTTTTTTACTACAAATGGATTGAGACCGGTTTTTTTGGCGGCGAGGTCGCTCGTCATTCGATCGTCATTTTCAAACAAATCTCGCAAAGATAATAACGCGCGGAATTGCCAAATTATGAGACCAAAGAGTTTAAAATCATCCTCACCCAAACGTCGCTGTTCTTGTAAAAGCTTTAGGGCTTGTTTTTTGTTACCAGTAACGATGGCGTTAACCATGTTAAAAACATTGTCATCCACTTTTTCATCCAAAAATTCCCCCACAGCTTTTAGATCTATCTCTTCACCGTTCTTATACGCTACAAGCTGATCTAAAAGTGAATTTAGGGTCCACATGTCTCCTACAGCATTGGTTACCAAAAAAGATAAGGCGGGCGTACTAACATTACCACCGCGGGCGGTAACCTCGTTTTTAACCCACTGCATTAAATGAGCACCAACTAATAAAGGAAATTCTTTGGCGTATTTAATTTTAACTAATAACTTTTCTAAAAGGTCGGCCTCTTTTACTTTGCTTTTATTTTCACCCTGCCAAAAAATGATTATATTTGTTTCTGGGAAACTCTCCTCTTCTACTTTCTTAACAATACCGCCTAAAAACTCCTTGTCGCTTAAAGACAAGATGTTTTCGATAATAATCATGCGCTTTTCCGCCAAAAATGGAGCGGAAGAAATTTCGCTTAATATTTTACCTGGTTCCACTTTGGTCGCATCGAGAAAAACCACGTTGTACCCTTGGGGGTCGCGGACTTGCTTGAATTTTAGGACTTGTTCATTTAAATATTGTCGGCTCCGAAAAGTATCCGGGCCGTAGATGTAGATCAACATACACCGTGCATTCTATATGTTTTTAACAACTTAAGCAATCTTCTTTATGCACTCTTTTTCCACAAATCATCGAACTGGGTTTTAAAGCCCAAATAGATTTCCGGTTTATCCAAATAAATTACAACCGGATCCTCACCAAAGATGATTAATCTGGCTTTATTATTAAACAAAGTTATCTGCATCCGGCTTAACGGTGAGGCGATATATTTTTTGACATGGCTTATTTCTTCCTCAGGGTCTCCTGAACGCTTATTGCGCTCTCGAGCTGTTTCGTAATAGTCAGCAAAGGCCAACATGTTTAGGACAACCCCACGTTTAATTCTTTCCTTATGATAATTTTCAAAAAATTCTTCCAGGTGCGGCACGTGCCCGGTTGAGGTGCCAAAGATATAATACTCTTCCCCGGATTTTAGCTCATCCAGCATGTCATAATAGACGCGTCTTAATGCATCCATGCCGGTATCGACAATTACTTCTTTGTTCCACAATTCATCAAAATAATCACGGTAACTATCTACGACATTTTTGTCTTCGGAGATAAAAACCACCGGCTCGGTTTCGGTCCAATTGGCGACGGCGACTTTGTTTCCGTATAACCAGACTACGTTGGGGTTTTTTGAACCAGTAGCATTGTATCTGGCTTCCATCCAAGGAAGATTATTTATTTCATGATCACGAGCACTGGGATCAACGATGTTTTTCCATTTTAACCCCGGGATTTTTTCAACCCTTTCTTTTACCTCAGCAAACATCTCCGGATACCGATCGACAAAATAACCGCGGGCGCCAATAAATTTAAACTCCTTGTATTTTTCTGACGCCTCAATCCAAATGTCTCGAACAACTTCTGGACCATGTAGAAAATAACTTGTCTGTTCCCAGAGGGTGTCGAAATAAGCTTTAAATCCATCATAGATTCCCGGTTGTTCAAAACGAAAAACAGTTGGCTCATCGCCGTAGAAAATAAAGTAGGCTTTATTTTTATACAAGTTAATCTGCATTGGTGTGGGTGGGGCCGAGAG
>CAZRZQ010000015.1:6012-9686 GCA_964604585.1 uncultured Gammaproteobacteria bacterium | reverse complement strand
ATTTAACCTGACTAATCTTTCCTTCGGAGTCACCGCAACGAACGAAGCGGTCTTTAATTTGGTCGAAAGACTCCTTGTATACCAACATTTTCGTACCAACACCTTTATTAATACGGTCACGATGAAATTGATCGTAAAGTTTGTTGACATCGCTTTTATAATCTCCTGCCGATGCCCCCAAGACATAATACTCTTCACCAGGAGAAAGCTGGTCTAACATTCCATAAATGCTACCCTTTAGAGCGTCGGTACCAGTTTCTACAAACACTTTCTGATTCCAGAAAAAATTAAAATACTGTTTGAAAGCATCGGCCGTAGCTTTAGATTTTATACTAAAAACCAGGGGCGATTTCTCGTCCGCCACCATGATTGAAGACGTATCCTGACAAATATTAAACCACACGGGCATCTTCAGATTAAAAGGCATGTATTTCGACTCAGACAAAGGAATTTGGTTTCGATAATCAACAAAGTCCTTCCCAACCGTGTAGTCATATAAACCTTTAAATTTAATCCCCTTTCTCGCACGTCTTTTATGGTATTTTACCCAGTGTTCCGCGAGAGTGGGCATCGTGTTCGCAATCGAGGCACCCAATATATAGGCAGTATCTCCTGGCGCGGCATTTAAATTTCTATCAGTGACTTTAATAATTGCCTCAAACCCTTCAGCAACAGATATTTCCCGCGGCTCTTCGGTTTGTTTTTTGCGCAGCTCATCGACAATTTCATCAGCAATATTTTTCTTCTCATTAACTAAATCCAAAAACGCATCCGGTCCATTCGCCTGATAAACTGCTACACCATCCCGATCAGTTTTAGTTAACAAGTTTTTAGCCATTAATTCGCTAAGTGAGGTGTAAACTAAATTACGATGCAAACCGGTATGGGTAATGAGCTGACCAGCAGTTGTTTTTCCCAACTCGAATAAGGCTAAATAGACTTTAGCCTCATTTTTACCAAATCCTAAATTTTGAATTTTATCTTCCAGCATATTTATCCACAGTACTTATTACTATTTTGTCATCATATTTATGACAACTAGATTATAGTTCAGTTAGCTACAAAAGTCAAAATTAGGCGCGGCTTATCAGTGGTTTAATGACTCTTATTTAGCTTATTTTAGCCAAAAAATGCTTGACTTCTCCTCTTTTTAATGATAAGGTGGCTAGTCAATAGATTTTGACGTCCGCCGGCTGAGTCAGTCGGATGGATACTGGTTCCTTAAATAGCACACCTGGGATCGAGAAGGAGATAGCCATGGACTCGCGCAGCAATCTTTACCGCCTCGTCGTTCTCCTGGCCATCCTGTCATACGCCCGTGTGTCCGAGGCGGCGACGCTCCGCATGTCTGCCTCCGAGGCCTGGGGGTTGACCTGGGACATGGACGGCAACCAGGCCGAACCGTCGCCCCAGACCCTCCTCGCTATCGGGGTGGGCGAAGGCATCGGGGATGGCTGGGTGGCGTTCGTGGATCTCATGACCGTAGTTCCCAGGGCGACCTTCCACCCCACGTTCCGTGTCGTTCCCGGCGTCGTCAAGCGCTGGGGTGGCGAGAAACCCGAGGCTGGCGACTTCTGCCTGGGGTTCTCCTTGATGTGGCAGGGGAACCCGGGATACGGGGCCACCGCCTTCTCCCAGACCATCGGGGTGACAGGCGGACCAGGAGTCTTCGTCACGAAGGAGATTGTGGCTTCCTTCGCCTTCGGGTACCGCCTCGGTCTCGATAGTGGATGGTCTCCCAAGGCCAACATCCTGGCCTTTGGACCGACCATCACGTACCTTCTGCCGCTCTAACCAAGCGGCGGCACCGCGCACACCGGTGAACCAACGTGCGCACGGACTGTGGCCTCCGTTTCAACCAACGGCCACACAATTCTTGTTGGATCCAAGAAGATATAACAAAACCCCAAGTCTTATTTGACCTGGGGTTTTGTTTTAAACAACTTTTTATTTATATCTTTATCGTGTATTCATCTTTTAAAACATCGCCCAACTCAGAGAACGGGATTTCTATAACTTGCGGCCCCGCCGCATAAGACGCTACTTGGTAAGCATCAAAGGTTATTACCAACCTGTCTTCTTTAATATTTACAGTCTTAAAATTATCTAGATTCGGTTTTGTTCCTTCGCGGATTGAAACAATATCTGTAAATTCTTCCTGACTGTTCTTGGCCAAAAGATTTTGGCCAGCTTTGTCACTAATTGTTTGTAGGTAATTTGATTCTGGTTTAAATAATTCGGTCCAACTTATTTTTTCTCCAGTAAGAAGGTCAAAATTATATGCTTTAGTAAATCCACCCGGATGGGCGGCACCGGAGACATAAGTGTCAAAAGTAATTTTTAAACTTAAATGTCCAATCTGGTTTATTATCTCGTAGTCAGCTTTAAAATAACTGCCGGGATCAGTTACTCTTGGCAATTCTGTCCCAGCCAATTCATTCAAAAACGCATCGCGTTCTTGTACCACCGTATTTTTAATATCATTATTAAAATCTGTTTGTGCCTTTTGTTTTTCATAACCAGTCATTACGGGATAATTAACTATTGTCTTAGTGCGTGTGCTCAAATCTTCGTATTCTAAAGTTTGCTTTTCAAATTTTAATTCGTCGCTCGTGACATTGTTTTTATCTTTCCAAAATTGCCAGGAACAACCAGAGATAAATACGATTATGAGAATTAAAAAAAGTGTTTTTTTCATAAAAATAATTTATTTTAAAATTTTATTTCTTCCATCTCTTCCCAGTTTGGTCCGGCTTTCACTTCAACCTTAACCGGCACCCGGAGGGTGGTAACGCTCTCCATAACTTTTTTAATCTGCGTGGCCAATTCTTTCTCTTTCCCTTTTTTTACCTCGAACACCAATTCATCGTGAACCTGGAGAAGGGTGCGGATCTCTTGGTTACCCTTTAAACTTTCTCTGACCGCGACCATCGCCATTTTCATAAGATCCGCGGCCGTTCCTTGGATGGGGTGGTTAATCGCCATACGCTCGGCCGCATTGCGTAACTGAAAATTCTGGGATTTAAGTTCCGGTATATACCGACGACGGCCAAAGAGGGTTTCACAATATCCTTCTTTGCGAGTGAATTCTAGAGTACGCTCTAGGTACTTCTTTACACCGCTAAATTCACTAAAATATTTTTCAATAAACTCCTTGGCTTGCCATTGTGGAATGTCCGCTCGCCAACTTAAGCCATAGGCGCCCATACCATACAAAACACCAAAGTTTACTTCTTTAGCCGCCCGGCGCATGTCTTTGGATACCTTATCTAACGGTACGTTATTAATCGCGGCGGCAGTCGCACGGTGAATATCCTCGTCTTTCGCGAATATCTCCATCATTTTCTGATCTTCGGCTAAAGATGCCACAATCCGAAGTTCAATCTGCGAGTAGTCGGCGCTGAGAAGCACATTACCGGGTTCAGCAATAAAAGCACACCGGATTTTACGTCCGGCCGGAGTCCGGATTGGAATATTCTGTAGATTGGGGTCAGAACTGGAGAGTCGACCGGTCGCTGTAACGGCCTGGTTAAAGGTCGTGTGCAGACGATTGGTTTTCGGGTTAACCAATGTTGGCAAAACATCTATATACGTATTTTGTAGTTTAGCTGTTTCGCGGTAGTTCTCAATTTCCGAAATTACAAACTCCGCCTCATCCCTTTCATTATCCGCTT
>CAZRZQ010000015.1:0-6002 GCA_964604585.1 uncultured Gammaproteobacteria bacterium | reverse complement strand
AGTGGGCGGAGTTTTTCTAACTCTTCAGCCGAAGTCGACAGACCAGTTTTTCCTTTTTTTACCCCCTCAGTTGGGAGAGCAAGTTTGTCAAAAAGAATTTCTCGGAGTTGTAAGGGTGAAGAAACATTAAACTCTTGCCCGGCTAAATCATAAATTTTTTCTTGGAGCTTTTTAATCTCTTCGGCCACTTCTTTAGAAAGTTTTTCTAGCAACTCCAGGTCGAGAGCAATGCCGTTTAATTCCATTTCGCCCAAGACACCTTCAAGCGGCATCTCCACTTTTTGGAAAAGACCATAGTCGTCGATGGACTTTAATTCTGGTCGTAATTTTTGGGCGGCCCGACCAATTTTTTCCAAAGTTTCAACTTCAGTAATCGGTTCCAGGCCGAATAACCCGCCCTGGTTACCACCGTCTTTCACTTCTTCACCAAGTTCTTTTAAGATAATACTTTCTAAACTGTTGTTGCGGCTCCCGGGTGACAATAGATAGGAGGCGATCATAATGTCAAAAAGCGAGTTCTGTATTTCGACTCCCAAGACCCGCATTGTTTTTACTAGTTGTTTTAGATCATAACCAACCAGTTCGATTTTAGGATTTGAAAAAATACCAAGAGTTTCTTTCATTAAATCCTTAGGTAGAAAAAATCCTTTGCCCCCCACCCAAAACACCAACCCACCAAAATCTTCGGCCAAAACATCTGGGTTGTTTAAAATTCCCTTGGCGACAAAGACCTCTTCTTTGGTTATTAATTCCTCCAACTCTTTAACACCTTTTTTATCTCCAATCTTTTCGCAATTAGCGACAGTCTTTTTTACCTTCTTGGTTTTAATAGTTTTTTTATCTTCACCCACCTCTTCCGTAAACCCGGGCACGCGTTTTAATAGAGAAGTAAATTCAAACTCTTGAAATAATTTTAAAAGCTTGTCGCGATCAAAGGGTTTAATTTCACAAGCCGCGAGATCTATCGCGAGGTCTGGTACGCAACAATCAATCTTGCCCAAGCGGTAGCTCATTTTTGCACTGTCTTCGCCCGCTTCCAGCTTTTTAATAACCCCGTCTTTCATCTCTTTTCGAAGAGCCGACTCCAAATCTCTTAGTTGTTTATATATCTCTTCAATTCCACCATATTTCTGGATTAGTTCAGTCGCGGTTTTCTCACCGATCCCAGGTACACCCGGGATGTTGTCAGAAGAATCACCACGGAGAGCCTTGTAGTCAACAACCCGCTCTGGACCAAAGCCATATTTTTCTACCACACCATCGTGGTCGTAAATAACCACATCACTCATGCCTTTGCGAAGGGTATACACCTTTACAAAGTCATCAACAAGTTGGAGGGTGTCCATGTCACCCGTCACAACAAACAATTCTTTGTCTTTGTTCTTATCTGCCTTAAACATTTCGACGACTGTACCAATAACATCGTCAGCCTCATAACCCTCTTTGGTGTAAATAGGGAAACCAAAGGCTCGGACCAATTCGTGGACTAATGGTATTTGGTCATACAACTCTTGGTCAGCTTTAACACGGGTGGCTTTGTATTTGTCGTATTCAACGTGACGAAAGGTTTTACCGGCGACATCAAAAGACACCGCCAAGTGAGTTGGTTTTAAGTCATGTAGGACTTTTAACATCATGGAAGCAAAACCATACACCGCATTCACCATGCGACCGTCTTTGGTGGTCAGTGGTGGCAGGGCATGATAGGCACGGTGGATTATGGCGTTGCCATCAATAATTACGAATTTCATAGTGAAGATATTTTACCTGTACCTAATGTTTTTAGCAAGAAAAAACACTCACCAAATAGGTAAGTGTTTTAAAATTGTTCTGCGGCTTCTCGGCTCTCTAAGTAAGTCAATTCTTAACTTGCTTAGAGACGCGAACCGAGAAGCGGCACGCGCCTCTCTCGTCAGCCAGCCGGAAGCGGCCGGGCGAGAAAGCGTGCCTTGCGGCGCTTCGAAGAGAGAATGGCCACGCCGACGTGCACCAGGACACCGAATACCGGCAGGGTAAAGGAAAAAATTGTGGTGGCCGAGACGAAGGCGTTGACCAGAGTAGTTGTGAACGCGCAGGTCCACAACCACCAAGGCAACGACATCTCGTTGGTGGGATCCTTGATTACACCGCTGACTGTAGGAGAAGCGGCGAAACAGAGAACCCCCACGACGATCAGATTGCCCCATTCGGCTTGTTTGAACACAAGCCAGAAGACAATTCCGATCAGGCTGACCCCAATCACCGCTTTCTCTCTTTTCGAGGGCCACCGAATTTTGTATATCAGCAGCATCAGGATGAAGGTGATAAAGCTCGAAATCGCTCCCGCCCACGACTGTACCGCCAGCGCCCAGCTTGAGAAGACGCTGAAGGTCAGGGCGTTAGCACCGGCCGCCACGAACGAGACGAACCAGGTGGCGGGGTTGGGGTTGTTCCACTTCTTACGAGCGTACACGTTGTAGGTAACGTACGCCGTCACATGGATCATCGCCGCCAGGATTCCGAGAACCTTCGACAGGGTTTCCACTTTGTCCTCACTTTTCAAGGGGCACCCGCCCCATCCGCCATCTGCGGACAGGCAGAACAAAGAAGAATAACATAAACGGTAAGAAAAATCAAGGGATCAGTGAGCACAACAAAAAACACCTTTTCTACAAGGTGTTTTTTTTAATGAGGCCTGGGTGGGAATCGAACCCGCGATAAAGGTTTTGCAGACCTCTGCCTTACCACTTGGCTACCAGGCCTTTTCTGGTGGCTCTTTTATACACTATTTTCTTCTTCTTTTCAAGAGCACTACTTCACATACCCAAGCGGGTTCACACGAACACCGTTGATCTGGATTTCAAAGTGTAAGTGGATACCGGTTCTTCCGTAAACCTTACCAGTGTTACCCATGAGACCAATGGTTTGACCGGCCTCAACATAATCACCGGCAGATACCAGGAGTTTGTTGTGGTGGCCGTAGAGAGTTTTCACACCGCCACCATGGTTAATAATAACATAACAACCATAACCACTGTTCCAGCCACATTGAGATTTTTCTACTGTACCGGCTTTGGCCGCATAGTTCGGGGTATTCATTGGCGCCGCCAGGTCAATCGCATGGTGTTTCCAGTTGTAGTATTGGGTAATCATTCTAGCAGCGGACGGCCAAACGAAACCACTAACAGACGGCGTGCTCCGGGATGAAGGTGGAACAGAAACCGGTGTTCGGGCAACAGTATTGGAACGAGGAATAGTGGCAACCGCTCTTTGCTCTGGCTTAATACCATTTGGCACCATTATTTTTTCACCAGCAACCAAATCGCTACCATCGTCTTTTAATTTATTAAATTTAACAATCTCCTCTACCTTAGCATCGTAAGTTAGAGCAATCCTGTTTAAAGTATCTCCGCGCTTGACCGTATGCATAAGACCAGAAGATGGCGGAATGCGCAGGGTATCCCCGGGACGAAGTACGGAACGGAGGGATAGGTTATTTTCCCACATAATGGTTGCGACACTCACACCATAATGAAAAGCGATGCTGCTTAGAGAATCTCCTTGATCAATCGTATAGTCTACAACCTTGTCACGGCGACTGGATACTGACGCCCCCGGCAAAATGGTTGGTTTGTTTAAAGCCATACCACCGGCTACAACACCGCCCAACTCTTGATCAACATAGGCGGCGGTACCGCCGGGATAAAAATTCTCATCAATCACCACGGCTTCGCGCCAAGGAGAAACTTCGGCACTTTCGGCCAGCTCTTCAGCGTAAACTTCTTCTAAACTAAAATCCTGCTCAGTTTGTGACAGGGCATAGGCGATAGTTTTCTGGCCAGGGATAATAATATCTTTCCGGGAGTATAGTTTGGTCTGTGGGACAACGATTAAAAGAAAAAAGGCCAAGGAAATGACTTGCAAAACCTTGCGCCCCAGGAGCCAATAGCTAGATTTGTTTAAACCACCCTTCTTAAGAAGATAGCTTATTTTGTAATATACAAAAGCCATTCCCCGCCAAAACGGAGAGAAAATAGTTCGTAAAATAAAGTACAGAGTGCCACCATTCCACCAGATAAACCGCTTAACATACACCAAGATCCGCAGAAAACGTAGGATTATTTTGTATTTCATAGCTTGACGTGTCCTTTATTCTAACATATTATATAGACCAGTCAACCTGACTATGTTAATTAATTTTTAATTTAGTATCGTATGACCGTGCTCCTTTTAGCACTCGTCCCGGCCTTGCTCGCTGTTATTTACGGCGTAGTATTGGCTTTGTGGGTTAATAAACAACCAACTGGCGATGATCGTATGCAGGCAATTGCTCGCGCGATTCAAGATGGCGCCAAAGCCTACCTTGGCCGTCAGTACAAAACGATTGCGATCGTGGCCGTGGTTATTTTTATCCTCCTTGGTATATTTATCGACTGGGTTACCGCTTTTGGATTTGTGGTTGGTGCGGTATTTTCTGGTTTGGCTGGTATTATTGGTATGAGCATTTCGGTGCGTGCCAACATCCGCACCGCTGAAGCGGCCAAAAAGGGTATGAAGGAGGCTTTGGGCATGGCCGTAAAGGGTGGATCAATTACTGGTTTACTAGTTGTTGGTCTTGGTCTACTCGGTGTCTCTGGTTTTTATCTTTTAACAAATGATTTATCTGCTTTGATCGGTTTAGGTTTTGGTGGTAGTTTAATTTCTGTCTTTGCGAGAATCGGGGGTGGTATCTTTACCAAGGCCGCTGACGTTGGCGCTGACTTAGTTGGCAAAGTTGAAAAAGGTATCCCCGAAGATGATCCTCGCAACCCAGCAGTAATTGCTGACAATGTTGGTGACAATGTTGGTGATTGTGCTGGAATGGCCGCCGATCTTTTTGAAACTTATGCTGTCACGGCTGTCGCCGCGATGGTACTTGGTAGTTTACTTTTTGTTGGAAATACCAACGCGGTAATCTACCCAATGGTTCTTGGTGGTGTTTCTATCATCGCTTCTATTCTCGGTACTTTCTTTGTGCGCTTAGGAAAATCTGGCAACATCATGAACGCTCTATACAAAGGGTTAATCGCGAGTGGTGTTATCGCTTTAATCGCTTTTTATCCAATTACTCGTTGGCTAGTCGGTGGTATTGAAGGACTGGATGTAACCCGTGTTTTCTTAACTAGCGTGATCGGTCTTGTGCTTACCGCACTTATGGTTTGGATTACTGAATACTATACTTCTACAAAATACAGCCCAATTAAAAATATTGCTAAGGCTTCGGAAACCGGACATGCGACCAACATAATTTCGGGTCTCGCACTTTCCATGCGCTCGACTGCTTTGCCAGTACTATTTATTGTTGCGGCCATCCTGGGTGCTTTCTGGTTATCTGGTTTGTACGGTGTCGCGATCGCTGCCATGAGCATGTTGTCTTTGACTGGCATAATCGTTACGATTGATGCTTATGGTCCAATCACTGACAATGCCGGTGGCATTGCTGAAATGAGCAACCTACCAGAAAATGTTCGTGACATTACCGACCAGCTTGATGCCGTTGGCAACACCACCAAAGCGGTTACCAAAGGCTATGCCATCGCTTCGGCTGGTTTGGCTTCATTGGTTTTGTTTGCTGACTTTACTCACAAGATTCCCGATTCAGTTCAGTTCTTAATTAACGATCCCCGTGTTTTAGCTGGTTTGTTTATTGGTGGTCTCCTCCCTTACTTATTTGGTTCCATGTTAATGGAGTCGGTAGGAAAAGTGGCGGGCAAAGTTGTCGAAGAAGTACGCCGACAATTTAGAGAAATTAAGGGTATTATGGAAGGCCAAGCTAAACCAGATTATAGCAAGGCGGTTGACATTGTTACTAAGGGTGCAATTTCTCAAATGATTCTCCCCGCTTTGATCCCAGTAGTTCTCCCGATTTTGGTTGGTTGGTTGTTAGGGCTTGAGGCACTAGGCGGCATGCTATTAGGCACCATCATCACTGGTTTGTTTGTCGCTATTTCCATGACCACCGGCGGTGGGGCCTGGGACAATGC
>CAZRZQ010000014.1:15738-18114 GCA_964604585.1 uncultured Gammaproteobacteria bacterium | reverse complement strand
AAACAACGGTCTGTCCTTTAAACTGCAACCTATTCTTAATCCGAAGATCAATTTTCAATCACAGAAACATTTATATGGTTTTGGCTCTTCCCTTTTCGCTCGCCACTACTAAGGGAATCTTTTCAATTTCTTTTCCTCTGGCTACTGAGATGTTTCACTTCGCCAGGTTTTCTTCATACACCTATGAATTCAGTGTATGATTTTCTGACATAACATCAGAAAGGGTTTCCCCATTCGGACATTCCCGGATCAAAGGTTGCTTGGGACCTCCCCGAGACTTTTCGCACCCTGCGACGTCCTTCTTCGTCATTTGGTGTCTAGGCATCCACCGTGCGCCCTTGTTGAAATTGCGCACAACGAAAACACTAAATTGTGCTTTCGTTTTGTATATATTATATACCTACATTACCCTAGTTAATTGTCAAAGTACTTTCCGTTGCTTCCAGCACTCTCATTCGATCTCAAGCGAACTCTTTTTAAAGCCCTCGCTTCAGACCGAATTAATTTTGAAAAGAAAAGAACCGCACGAGCGGTTCTTAAAACGAGAATGGTTCTCTTTTTAACCGCTTGGATTATCTGAGTAATAATTTAATATCCATGTAAACATTATTTGTAAAAATTGATATTAAATTGTTTCCCGACTGATCGGGAAAAACCCAGAGGTCCAAGCGATACGTTTAGTATCCAGTTTTATTTGGACATGGTCCCTTTTGGGGATTCATTAACGCAAGCGAAATTTTAATTCATTTTGGTTCTTTTGTCAAGGGGTCAAAATGTGGATAACTTAGGGCCAAACAGACCAGCCACTAACTATGCCCCAACCATACTATTTTATATCCTATTTTTATGGCCCTAGTTACTGAACAATATTAGTATACAACTGCCCCCTTCGTCCACAACTTCTTCAACTAAGTTATGTTTATTCACATATTCTAAAACCGCGCTCTTTAATTTACCGGTACCACCACCATACACCACTCGCACCTCGAACTCATTAACCGAACGTGAGTGGAAAATAAAAAGCTCTAGTTCATCTAGTGCTTCACTTGGATAATGGCCGTGCAAATCCAGGGTTGGTAAATTTGGATTAATGCTAGCTGAATATTTTCTTGCTTCGAGATTATCCATTTAAATTATAAAAAATATTTGGTTAAAACTATTATCACAAACCAACCAACAGCTAGTATGCCCAAAAACATAAGGGTATACATACCATACCCAAGCCCTTTCATAAACTCGTGGTATTTATCTGGCTCTTTTTTAAACTTTCCAAGCAGTAACCGAATTAAGGGAAAATAAAGTATATAGGCAATAAAAATAATTGGCACAACCCATTTTTCGTTAACACTGAGATAATCTAATATATAACCCAAAATCACCCAGTAGGCCGGTACGAAAGGAATAACTAGAAAACCCAAAATACCATAAATAATGTTCTTTTTCACAACATTTCAAAATAAATCGAAGAACAAAATGTGCCGACGGAGAGACTCGAACTCTCAAGGGTTGCCCCACGTGCTCCTAAGGCACGCGCGTATACCAATTCCGCCACGTCGGCATTTTTTACCCCCATATTCAACCATACTCTGAATAAAAAATCAATACACAAAAGACCGGGGTCACCGGTCTTTTCAAATTATGTTTTTATCTTACTTACCTCGCCCAAAACCAAAGTGTTTCTTTGGCCCACCGGCGTTGTCATCTCTCGGTGGTCGATCTTGGTAACCTTCTGGTTTCTCTGAAAGAGCTTTTATGCTCAAGTTAATTCTACCAAGATTATCTATTTCTTTTACCTTTACTTTCACGACATCCCCGATCTTCAAGACATCACTTGGTTTGTTGGTTCTTTCCCAGGCGATTTCACTCACATGGACCAAACCATCTTGACCGGGCAACAGGTTCACAAAGGCACCAAAGTCCTCTAAACGGACCACCTTGCCCTCGTAGGTCTCTCCGGCGGTTACTTCATGGGTTAATTCCTTAATCCACTTTATAGCCCTTTCCATGCCCGTCATGTCTGTCGCAGTAACAAATACACGGCCATCGTCCTCAATGTCAATTGAGACACCGGTTTCGGCGATGATCTTGTTGATCATCTTGCCACCTGGGCCAATGACATCACGAATCTTATCTGGGTTAATAATGATCGTTTCAATTCGCGGTGCATAAGGAGACAGATCAGCACGAGGAGCAGGTAAGGTTGCTTTCATGGATTCCAGAATCTGTAATCTGGCTTCGCGGGATTGTTTAAAAGTTTGTTTAACAATGTCCCAGGTCAACCCTTGAGTCTTGGTGTCCATTTGGATGGCGGTAATACCCTCAGCCGTTCCTGTAATCTTGAAATCCATTCCACCCGGGCCATCTTCAATGTCTTGT
>CAZRZQ010000014.1:0-15728 GCA_964604585.1 uncultured Gammaproteobacteria bacterium | reverse complement strand
AAATCAGTTAAGACTTTCCATTTACCTTTTTCGTCGCTAGCTAAACCCATGGCTACACCAGCTACCATTTTTTTCAAAGGCACGCCAGCATCCATAAGAGATAAGGTTGAGGCACAGGTTGAAGCCATTGAGCTAGAGCCATTGGAGCCCAAAACTTCAGACACCACACGAATGGCGTACGGAAAATCTGTTTCTGGCGGAAGGACTGGTTCTAAAGCTCGTTCGGCCAAAGCACCATGACCAATCGCTCGATTACCTGGACCACGTAATGGACCAGTCTCGCCATAAGTGGCGGGGGTATCACTATAGTGGTGCATGTAACGCTTGGTTCCGTCTTCTTCCATCGTGTCAACAGTTTGTACATCGCCAGGAGCACCAAGAGTAACAACAGATAACACTTGGGTATCACCACGCATGAACATGGCGCTACCATGTGTTCGTGGTAACAGGGCGACTTCTGAATTTAAATCTCGAATCTGGGTCAAGGTTCGGCCATCAAGGCGTTCGTCCTTATCTAATATTCTTTCGGTAATATGTTTTTCAACATACACTTTCACGCGACCAAGAATAATTTTTTGAACAGATTCATCGACTTCTTTGGCCTTTAACATTTCCTCGATTGCCTTGGAAAATTTTTCTACCATATTTACCCGTTCCAAGCGGCTTTTCTTTGGAGATTCAAAAATCCAGTCATTAACATGACTAGCGATAAAATCTGTTACCTCAGCCTCAACAGCGCGAACAGTTTGTTCTTTTTCATTCAAATTCTCTTCCCACTTTAACTTTTCCGCACCAACTTCTTTTTGGATTTTATTAATAAAATCTAAAACCGGAGCTAATTGCGCGGCACCAAATTGCATCGCACCAATTACTTCTTCATCAACGATCTCAGTACACCCGGCTTCCACCATAATGACCTTTTCTGGTGTGCCGACAACCACTATGTCTACGGTTCCCACCGCTCTTTCGGCAAAAGATGGATTAATTTTCCACTTACCATCTATTTGACCAACACGCACACCGGCAATCGGACCAGCCCAAGGGATGTTTGAGATGGTTAAAACTGTCGCTGCAGCGATCATAGAAGGAATTTGTGGATCGTTATCTCCATCATACGACAAGACGGTCAGAATCACCTGGATATCGTTACGCATCTTCTCTGGAAAAAGCGGACGGATAGCTCGATCTACCAAACGACCAGACAATATTGCCTCATCGCTTGGTCGGCCTTCACGTTTAATAAAACGGCTGCCTTTAATCTTACCGGCGGCATATAACTTTTCTTCAAAGTTAACCATGAGTGGGAAAAAATCTATCCCGTCACGGGTATTTTTGCTCATTACTGCTGTCGCCAAAATTACCGTATCGCCATAGCGTACAGTACAAGAGGCATTAGCCTGAAGAGCCAGCTTCCCTACTTCCACTTCCAAATTCCTACCCCCCCATTCAATATTCCATTTTTTAACTTCCATACTTTTACTTTCTTCCGAAGCTGACTTGAAGGCCCAAGACCTGTTGAAGGCCTTTCCGTCTTCAAACCAACTTCGTTAATAAATTAAATTATTTTCTTGGTTTAAAATTATTAAGGATCAAAAACTTCTTTTTATCTTGTGCTAAATCAATGAAGTCATCGGCAGATTCAATTAAACGACTAGAGGTCGTTGGACCAAAAGCCAAGACTTCCACCTGTTTACCTTGGTTCCGCAAATATTCTACCAGGGGAATGTAATCCCCATCACCAGAAACCAAAATGATAGTATCCAAGCTTGGTGACAAACGAATGGCGTCAACGGTAATGCCCACATCCCAGTCAGCCTTCTTTTCTCCGCCATAGAAAATCTGGAGCGGCCGTTCTTTTGTCTCAATCCCAAGATTATACAGGGCATCAAAAAATGGTTGTTCTTCTTTCCCTTCAGTTCGAACAACATAGGCCAGTGCCCGAATGAGCTTACGCCCTGCGGTTGCCTCTTTTACTATATTACCAAAATTTACCTTAGCGCCAAATAGGTTTTTGCCGCTATAGTACATATTCTGTACATCAATAAACACCCCTACTCTATGATCGGGGTGTTTTAAAGGATGTGTTTTATTCTTTGTCGGTATCATCTCCTACTTTTTCCATTAGCTCTTCCTCAACCTCTTCGTCGTCACTTACCGCTGGGTTGACTCCGGGCTTAACCAAAACTTTTGGTTGTTTTATCTTTAGTTTTTTTACTAATTCATCGTAACTGGCCGCATTCTCTTTCTTTAAAAATCTCATTAAACGGCGGCGGCTGGAAACTTTGCGTAACAAACCACGACGGGAGGAATGATCTTTCGGGTGGTGCTTCAAGTGAGCAATCAGTTCCTCAATCTCGGCTGTTAAAAGGGCAATCTGCACTTCACTTGAACCAGTGTCCCCTTCGTGGGTCTGGTACTTTTTAATAACTAGCTGTTTCTTTTTTGTTGGCAACATAACATGCATATTTTTCACCGAGCGCGGCACGGAGCATGTTCCGAGGCGTTCGGCCCCAATATTCAATTGGGGATAATTAAAGCCTCATTAATATAGCGGAGAACAGGTATTTTGTCAAGGTGCCCGACTTATTTTTGCCTTATTTTAGAGGAATTAGCCTACAAGACGAGTAAAGACAAAGGTAGAAATGGCGTAGGCAGCAACGGCTATTACCAAACCAATAATCGCCCCGCGCAAGGTGTCTTTAGATTTCTCCACATGTTGCTCATTTCCATGCGCCGTCATCCAACGCATGCCAGCATACAAGGCCAAACCAAAAAACAGAATTGCAATCAATCCTAAACCAGCGCTAATTATAGTACCAATGAGCTCATAGACATCCCGACTCTCCTCATAGCCAGCACTTTGGCCGGTGGCAGACAGGCCATGGTCACCACCTTGAGCAACGACCGCGACGGGGTAAGTGGCAAGAAAAACGAATGATAGCCAACCAAATTTTTTAAAATTATCAAAATAATTTCTTAGCATACTAGGCATTAATATGTGGCCATTATACCACATCTTGATTTTTCTGTAAAAATAGGATATGCTAGTTCTGTTTTCGGAATGGCCCCGTAGTTCAATGGATAGAATAGAAGCCTTCTAAGCTTTAGATCTAGGTTCGATTCCTAGCGGGGTCACGGGGTTAATCCAAATCATGGTGCCTATGGTATAATGGTTATTACGCGAGATTGTGGCTCTCGCAATACCGGTTCAATTCCGGTTAGGCACCCCTAAGTAGCTCCTCCATCTCGGGGGAGTTTTGCTTTACTTAAACCAGAAGATGCTCTACAATTAACAAGTGAGTTTAAAAAAACTATGCCAAAAGTCCTTATTTTATCCCTTAAAGCCGGTACCGGGCATCGTATTGCTGGCGAAGCCCTAGAAGAATATGGCCGGGCCCATTACCCAAATTGGGAAATTAAACACGTCGATGCCACGCCATACCTATCACCGATTTCTTCTTTTTTCCACATTCGATCATACAATTTTCTGAGTGCTAATGGTAAATGGCTCTGGAAGCTAGCTTATAATTTTTGGGACCACCGCCTCCCTGCTAAATTTCTTCGCCAACTGGCGAAGATCCAATCCAAACTAAATCCTAATTTGATAAAATTGTTACGTCAAGAAAATCCCGACGCCATTATTTTTACAATTTTAGGCTGCGGCCAAATACTCCTGCCGGTGATAACAAAAGAATACCCCAACCTAAAAACCTTCGCCCTTATTACCGACTATACTGTACATAACATCAACATCGTACCAGGCGTACAATACTATTTTGTGCCTACTCCGGAAGCTAAAGAAAAAATTCTAAATAACCCAGTACCATATGAAGAGGTAATCGTCACAGGTATTCCAATCCGTCCGTCATTTTTAACCCAGACCAACGCTCCCGGGTTGCATGAAAAATATCATTTTCTATCCAGTTGGCCAACGGTAGTCTTCTTAACCGGGGGAAACGGCGTAGTTAAAGCTAAAACATATTTAAAAGAACTCACCGCTTACCCACACCCTTTAAACTTATTTGTAAACACTGGCAATAACCCGGTGCTTTTTAAAAATTTAAAAAGCCTTAAATTCCCCTCGTGGATAAATTATCACTTGTCTAAATGGACCGATGACCTTCCCTTTCTATTTTCCATTGCCAATTTGGTCATCACCAAACCAGGTGGGTTAACTGTGACCGAGGCTTTGTTTAAAGGTGCCCCACTACTACTTATCGATCCAATTCCTGGCCAAGAAACAAATAATTTAAATTATTTAGAAAAAAATCACTACGCCATTGCTTTAAAAGACCCTAAAAAAATCAAAGAGTTAACGGCCGATATTATAAACAAAAAAATTCAACTAGCAGTATTCCCCAGAACAGACAACCCCGCCGAGAAAATCTTTAAAGTAATCCAACAAAAAATTGGCTCCTAAATGGGAGCCAATTTTAATTACCTATAAATTTTAATAACAACCTAAATCTTCACAGAAAGGATCGGGTTGTGGCTCATAAAAAATACCTCTACTGTAATCTGTGTAATTACCCTGCGCGATTCGAAAAGCAAACCAGGTAATTGAATAAGCTGACAAAAGAATTATGAGACCAATAATAGAATTCTTAAGTAAACTCTTAGATTTCTCCACTTGCTGATCGTTGCCGCCTGCGGTCATCCAAAGATACCCCGCATAAATCATTAAGGCTATGAAAATGACACCCAGTAATTGTAAAGCCGAGCGTATTATAAGCGCTATAATTATTCGCGGGTCTTGTGGATTACCGTATCCAGCGCCTTTTTCCCCTCCTGCCGCGTTCAATTGCTTACCAATTTCCTGTGAAGCAGAGGCATTCTGCTCGCTTTTCTCAAGGTTGGCATTTGATTGAGCAAAAAGTTTAGCCGTGGGAAAAAGTACGAGAGCAACAACAGTTGAAAAAAGAATAATTTTTTTAAACATAATTCAATTTTAAGAACCCCAAAATTCCGACCAGGTTGACCCAAATCCTTCGGAAAACCCTTGCCAAAATCCGCCATCTGATTCTGGACCGCCGACCTGTCCCGCCCCGGTTGTTGCCATACCTCCCACCTGCCAAACGATAAAAGCAGTGATGCTATAAGCAGCCAAAACTACAATTAAACCAATCGTAGCCGTTGTAATAATCCCCTTAGCCTTAGTAACTTGCTCATCTTTCCCCTGGGCGGTCATCCAAAGGAAACCAGCGTAAACCATAAGGACAAGAAAAATCGTACCGGTTAAAGACAAAACTACTTTAATGTAACGCCCGACTGTTTCAGATAGGGTTGTGTCGGTTACCCCCGCAGTTTCATAGCCGCTCTTGTTGGCGACATCTTCGGTTAAAGAATTAATGTCTGGACCAGCTAATACGGGTTGGCTAAAAAAAAGTGTTAGAACAATAGTAATGGCTATAAAAAAATTTCTCATAGTACTATCTTAATTGGTCGCTGCCGGTGTGGTAGTCACATTGATTCCATTGCCTGGATCACTAGCACCGCCCAGTTTGTTAGTAACAAAATACGTAATAGCATAAGCCGCCAGCACTACTGCCAAACCTATAATTGCCGC
Source organism: uncultured Gammaproteobacteria bacterium (assembly GCA_964604585.1). Lineage (GTDB taxonomy): Bacteria > Patescibacteriota > Patescibacteriia > Magasanikbacterales > GWA2-37-8 > DATDYA01. Next base: position 10,162 of record CAZRZQ010000014.1, on the reverse strand, counting down.
CTGAATCACATCCTTAGCTTTTTTTACCTGTTCATCTTTACCCTGGGCCGTCATCCACAGTATACCGGCGTAAATTGTTAGGATAAAGAAAATAGTACCAACCAAAGATAATACCGCCTGTATTATCGTACCAACACTAACCGTAAGATCTTTCTCCAAACCTGACGTTCCTAAAGCCTTGTCCAAATTCGCCCCCGCCCCCTTTAACCCCTGGGCTTGGACCGGGAGACTAAAAAATAAAATTGTAACTACTATTAGTGAGGTAATAAATTTAATCATAAAATTTGTTATTTAATCTGTAAACTCTGCTACACAACAAATTCCACTACCATAAGGACAGTCGGTATTCTCTTTTGGGATTCCGGGATAAGTCGTACATTCAGCGGTTGTCATACACTCCCCTCCCGGTTCTTGAGCGCTACATTTTTCAACACACTCAGTGTCAAAACAAACCTTATTTGCTCCACAGTCTTTCCCACCCATATCCTCTGCCGCACAATCTATTACTGGTGGAGCGACCGTGCTTGCCTCACCGTTCACCAACTTATTAAAAACAAAAGTAGAAATGGCGTAAGCACCGATCACAATTATTAATCCAATAATTGCTGTCTCAATTAAATTTTTCGCCTTATCCACCTTACCAGACTCACCTAAAGCAATCATCCAAAGGATGCCGGCATAAAATATCAACCCAAAAAAAACTATACCGAGAAACGATAAAGCAATAGATATTATATTACCAATCGCTTCTGGAACGCTACCGGCCCCCGCAATTGTTGTAGGAAGATTGCCCGCCGACGCTGTATCTTTATATCCATATTGATCCGCCAAAACTAAAACTGGCGCCATTACGGCTAATAGCATGCCGAGCGTAAACAAAATTTTTGTTAATCGCATAATTCTTAAGGGAAGATTGAAAATTTCTCTACTTTCAACCGTCTCCTAAGAGAATTAAGGCGCGCTTGACGCCATGGCAAATGACCGGCCAAGCGCGCCTTTTCTCAAATAAAGACAGACTATATTCCGGGAGAATTAATCGGACCAGTATCCGTAGTTGTAGCCGTAATAATCTGATTAAAGATAAACTGTGTCAAAGCGTAAGCCGCGAATATGATAACCAAACCAATAATACCAGAATAAATCCATTTCTTAGCTTTCCCGACTTGTTCATCATTACCGCCGGCAGTCATCCAAAGGAAGCCACCGTAAATAATGATCACCACTGTTACGATGCCAAGTAAACCTAAAGCCGCACGAATAATACGCGCAATGGTTATCCGAATATCTTGTGTACCTAGACCAGTGTAAGCACCATACCCCACACCTAACTCTTGAGAACCTACATAGGTGCTATTTCCTACTGTATTTGCTAAAGCATCACCTGGCAAAGCCAACAATCCTCCTACTAGCATTGTCCCCATTGCCACGATACTTAACATTTTCTTTAATTTCTGCATATCTTCACCCCCTTTCCATTTTTAGTTGAATTCATATCAAAAATTATACCACACTCTGCTATTTTAAACCAGTCAAATATTCTATAAACGTATCCAATAATAAATAGCTTGAAAAAACTAAGATCACACCAATCGCTGCCCAGACCATAGTTTGGGTACCGGTCTTTACTTTCTCAGCGTTACCAGCGGAAATCAACCATTGAAAACCACCATAAACAAACATGAGAAGCGCCAAGGAACCGATAACACCCATAGCCGCTTTTATTACTCGGCCTAAAATTTCTGGCACCTGGGTTGGGTTACCGCTTAAAGGATTGGTAAGACAAGTATGGCCAGTTGGGCAGGATCCTCCGCTAGCGGGTGTAGCTGGGGTAGGCGTCGCCGTTGTTTCTACTGAACAGTCGCCGTCTACAGGGCCTGTACAACCCTGCTGACACTGCACAGGTGCCCCATCATCTGGCTTATCAAAATCTTTACAGCCGTCAGCACAGTCGCAGTGATACTTACCCGCACTTTCTGCTGGATAAGAAAACGACATCGAACCTATTAATATAAACAGAAAAAACAAAGAAAATACAATAAAAAAATTTTTCATATCTAACCAATTGATTTAAACAAGAAATCTACTAACACATAACTCCCGAGCATAATCACAACACCAAGAGTCGCCCAGATTAAAATGTTTTTGGCTTTGTCTACTTGGCCAGAATTTCCAGCTGAGGTCATCCATAATAAACCTGAATAAACATACAAAGCTAAAGCAATTGAACCAACAAAGGCAGTAAGTAATTTTATGGCCCGGCCGATAATTTGCGTGGCTGAAGTTAGACTGGCTGGGTTAAAACTCTCTGCGGCCATACCCTTCAAAGTACCTATACTCATTGTTTTTATGGGCGTTTCTTCAACCTTCTGCTTATCTACAACCAATTTTGAGCATATATCCGGTGGATTTTCGATACACTCCCACTCTGGTTGCAAAACGGATTCGCATCTGTTTTTGGTTACATAAAAATCACTATTACATTCTGACCGATCTGTTTTACACGCACAAAATACTTGCCCCGAACCTTTGCATATCTGTTCTACTGTCCATGGCCCCAATTTAGGTACTGTTTTTAGATGAAACGGTACAGAACTATCTACTACTTCTTGGCCTGAACTGCAAGGAACATTTATAGCACCGTACATTACAGAATCGCTATCTGACAAAGCACACATAGACTGGGCATCGTTTAATATTTTTATGTCTACGTATCCGCCAAATCCCGATACTGGGGCCACCACCTTACCCGCATGACAAGGACTATTAGTAGATAGGGGGATACAACAAGTATTTTTGCCACGCTCATCATTCAACTCTTTAACTTTGGCTTCGATTAAACTGCTGCGCAAGTCTGGCGACGTATTTTCTTCTCCTTCCGCACAAAGGCTAGTGCCACCCGCCCCAACCATTAGCTGCGCACCATACCCACTTAAGGCTGTACAGCTATTGATATCAGTCTCAAACATAGCTACTGAATTTTCAATTTCCTCAGCTTGCGCCCCACCGGGACAATCACCCACCAGTCCTGCACTATTTATAACGCACCTTAATGACCCACCAGACCAATTGCATGGGTGAGAATTACCATCTGATAAGACACAATCTAACGTAGAGCCATCATAATAGACACAACAATTTGTGGCTAAAACAACACTTGGTAAGAATACCACAAGAAAAAATAACAGGGTTAAAAATCCACTTCTTTTCATATTAAAACGTACTTACCCCGATTGCATCACCCAAAAATTTGATTAAAACATAACCACCAAAAGCTATTATGAGTCCGGTTACTGCCGCCACCATAGCTCCCGTACCTTTTTTCACCTGTTCAGAATTACCACGAGAAATTATCATAACGAAACCACCGTATATAAACATCACTAGGGCCAGAGCCCCAATAATCGAAAAAAGATAACGACCTAAATTTATTAAAGTAACTACAAATATCGACACATCGCGACATTCTGGAGAAACTGTGAGCGTATCATTCAAAACGCAGTCCGGCATTATACTCCCCTGAAAACCCTGGCTCTTTTCAATTTCTTTTTCTACTTTTTTTGTAGATAATTTTACAATCTCTGTTGCCCACAAGGCTGCAGCGTTTGAACAGGCTGGATCATCTTGTTTCAATTCACACTTCATGCCAACAAAATTTGTCAGATTCAATTTGGCTGGGTCACAATCTGGCACGGTAGCAGCAGGATAACAGCTAGCACCATACTTGGTAGCCTCCGCTGGATTGTAACTTGACAAATCGCTGGCACAAAAACATTTCCCTGCTGCTTTTGACTCTAAGGGGGTAAGTACAATAAGTAAAGCAAAAAAAATCAATAACAAAATTTTTTTCATATCTTACAATGTTTGGTTAACTTTCGTCGCTCCCCGATTTAAAACATTCTGTTTCATCTGCATAACTTTATCGTTATCAAGCGGCACGGCATTAAATTCATCTACCATATCTTGGATTGCTTTAAGGGCAGCCTCGTAATTCCGACCACGGTACCAATTTTCAGCCACTAACACCTGAGAAATAAACGGTGCTAATTCAATTTTCTCTTTTTGCTCATTAATTAAAGCTCGTAAGGCCGTTGGTCGTTTGCTTAAATCCAAATACTCTTTGGCCAATTTAGTATAAGTCAAAGAATTAATAAGATTCCAGGCTTCGTTCTGGTTCTTGGACTTCGCGACAACCGATTGGATCCAATAATTAGCTACGTTGACCGGCTGTTCATTATTAAGCTGCAACATCGGCATGACTTCAAAATTAAGTTGCGGTGCACGCGCTTTGATCAAAGGATAATGATAACTATAGCCAAAGAAAAAACCAGCCTTGCCTTGCACAAAACTGTCGAGGGCGTTACCCAAATCCTTGTTCCAAGAATAGGTGTCGCGTGCCGTGTTGGCAAAATCTGTATAAAAATTCATTACGCTCATCGCCGGACTAATATCGTTATTGCGTGGGGCGTAATTAAACACTGCCTGGCCACTTCGCGAAACAAAATCTACATTGCTTTGGCGATAAAGCACATACAAAATATCATCGACGCCCGGCACATTAGCTCCGGCACCAATGGCTACACCCGACTGTGTAACTTTCCCACTCGTCCGGTCATATTTAGTTACTTTCTTAACCGCCTCTTGAAATTCTTCCCAGGTCTTGGGTGGCTCGGCCACACCAGCCCGATCAAGAATATCTTTATTATAATAAATAGCTAAGGCATCCAAAGATAACGGCAGACCATACACTTTTCCCTCAACCACCACATCACTTTTAACCGTTTGCACAAAATTCCTTTCAATGTCTAAAACCGTTGGTAAAGCGTAATCGCGAGGATTAATTTTAGTTTCCGTACTAAACTGGTTTTTTATTACCTGCACAGTCGTATCTCTGGCCCCTACTGGCATTGGTGCCAATTTGCTTTGGAAAGATTTTACCCAGCGATTACGAATCGAAATAATATCTGGGCCCCGATCTTCTGCCAAAGCCTCAACCAAACGAGGATACAATTCTTCTATCCGTAACTGACGAACGTTAACTGTAATGTGCGGCCGATCAATCCTCCATTTGGCGATTGTAGCATTTAAAGCGTCGACGTCATCAAACACCGTCCAATACTCGAGAGTTACCGGCTGAATCGCTTGTTGTTCTGTTTTAGACAACCCTTTACAACCAAATCCGGTAAATACCAAAAAACTCATGGCGAAAATGAGTGTCAGTATGCTTGCTTTCTTAAGCATAGGGCAATAAAAAAAGTGTGATATTTTGATTGGTTACATTATATCACACTTTAGTTCGGTTGAGTATAGTAAATTATTTTAATAACCCTTCTTTCTTCGCAAAATGAATCGCCGTCTCGAGGAGCGCTAATTTATTGCCAGTATCAAAGTACTTACCTTCATAAACGTAAGCATAAAATGGCTTTTTTGTCGCCAAGGCATTGGCCGCGTCAGCTAACCAAATTTCTCCGCCTTTCCCAGCACCCTGTTGCTCGAGTAAAGACCAGATATCTTTGGTTAAAATGTAACGCATACCACCGACAATCAAACCATGCGGAGAAACTTTCTCCAAACTTGGTTTTTCCACAAATCTCTCAACCCGGTAAACCCCTTTTTCTTTTCCCTCTTTACCATAAACATTGCCGTATTTCATCATCGCCTGTTTGTCTTCAATTCTTTGCACCCCAATGATTGGGGCTTGTTTCTGATTAAAGACTTTAACTAATTGCTTTACTACTGGAATTTTAGAATCAATAATGCTATCGCCATCCGAAAAGGCAAACGGTTCGTCACCTAAAAATTCTTTGGCACATAGAAGCGCGTGCCCGTTACCAAGCGGCTCGGATTGGCGAGTATAAAAAAACTTAACTTTTTTACACAAATCTACCAACGGTTTAATCAAATCGTATTTACCTTTACTTTTTAAATACTCCTCAAAATCTATATCGCGGTCAAAATGATCTTCGATCGCCCGCTTTTGCGAACTGGTAACAAAAATAATTTCCTTTATCCCGCTCTCTACCATTTCTTCAACGATGTATTGCACGACCGGTTTATCTAAAACCGGCAACATCTCTTTTGGCATTGCCCGAGTCGCTGGCAAAAAGCGTGTCCCGAGCCCCGCAACTGTAATAACTCCCTTTTTTACTGGTAATTTAGGCATAAATTTATATTTTGTCAGATTATATTTTTTAGTATAACAAACCTGTGGGCTTAGGCAAGGGCACTTTAATTTACTACCTCCACCTCTTCCCAACTGATTAGATTATATTCTGATCCAACCGGAAAACCGGGTGGTGGGTTATAAGTCAAATTAACGTCATAGGTAGAGTTAGTTATCTCATAACCCGAAACCACCTGTCCGCCTCCCGACACCCAACTCCAAGTCCAAATACCAAAAGTAATGACCGAACCAAAAGTTGTGAGACTTTCTTTGGTATCCCCTGCATAATTATACCGCTTGGTCGCACCAGATTTAGCTAAAAGTGCGGCATCGATTTCCAGATAATCCGGTGAGTTGTGTGGTATTAAAACATCTTTTTCCCCGATCAAACCCAAAACATGATTGCCGTCTTTAGCAAGATAAGTAATGTTTCCATTGATTATAATTGACTTGCCAACTGCCGTTCCAATTGTTGCCCGACCGTTGACCACTCCGTCAACCCAAACTGTGTCTTCGACATAAATATATCCATTAGCCGGTACGGGGTAGGTAGTTGCCGAACCCGTACTACGGATATCTATACAATAGGTATGGGTTTTATTGTCTCCAATATCTTTACCGGAATAACAATAAGTACGTGTTACTTTATAAACCTTAACCGTGCCATCGGCTTGGAAGCTCAACCGCCAACCTTCGTCACCTGAAGAAGTTATATAAAGCCCACCACCTTCGTCTGCCCCCTCTTTAATCTCCGCTAATTTTGCGGTTACGGCCGTAAAATCCTTAGCCGGTACTGGATAACGCCAATATTCTTGTGGCCCACCAGTACCCCAAATACCCTCCTGGGTTTGATTGCCACAACCATGAAAAATTTTACAGGTATAAGTTGCCATTACGCTCGTAATCGGAGCATCGCCTACGCCGTCATAGCGTATTCCACCATTGGCATGGAACTTGCCGTGGGTATATTCGGTGTCGCCTATCCAAACATCCGTGTTAGTCAAAAAAGCATAGTCAGTTAAGGCTGGAAAACCAACACGAGCCCGGAGTTTTCGCTTGCTGTCCGGCTGAGCATCCAACCAACCGGTCGATTCAATTGTTACAACAGTTGATCCGGAAAGTGGAGCAATGATGTCTAAAGAATAGTGGCCAATAACATTTCCATCTTTATCTTCATAAGCATGGACGTAGGGCCCGGCCAATTCAGTCCCATCTTTATAATCCGTTTTGTTGTGTGCCAAATGCCAGCGATAATAATTAATCCCGGCCTCCGCGATCTGAAAAGCCATTTCACGATTGTGTTTAAAATTCGATGCCCGATTTTCCATAATCGCATAACTCACTATGCCGGTAACAATAATAGTAAAGGCAATCGAACCTAATACTAAAACCGAAATCAAAGCGTGCCCGCGTTGATCGTGGTGAAAATTTTGTAATATTTTCTTTAAATAATTTAACACACTAATTGGTTTTTAAATTCCTAATTTCTACTTTGGACTCTATTGAAAAAGGGACAGGTGAATTATTCGGGTCCTCTTCTAATAACAAATTAATTTTGATCAGGCGTATATCTGTAACGTTAATCGGCGGTACCATTGGCGTCCCGGTTGCAAAAGTAAAACCCTCGCTGTAATAACTAAAGATCGAGTCTGTCCCGTTAGCCACATCGTGAACGATTTCGATTACTGTTTCGGTGGCTGGGTTGTATACTAAAGGATTACCACTGGGTTTAATAACTCCCTTTTTTAAAATTTGTCCGGACAAAAAGTAGCGCACCTTTTCACGATAACTATCTGTATCTAGATTAGTGTAAAAAATAATCGAGCTGGTCGCGGCTGATTCAACTGGATAAGCTCCCAAACTTGAATAATTTGTTTTACGAATCTCGTTGGTAAAATCATGGACAATTTTTCGGCCTTCATTCTGGGTCGATAATTGTTCCCAAATAACATCGCGGGAATAATTGCTAAATAAAAACAATGATACCGCACCTTCCACCAACAAAAGCATACCCGCCATGGCGACCAAGGCTTCGAGTATCGTGAACCCCTGATAATTGTTTTTTAAATTTTTCATCATTCTTCTAAAGACATATTTATTTCTACGTCACTTCGTCCACTTACCTCTACAGTTCCGGTATACGGCGCATAACCACTCCGACTAACCTCGATATTATAAGTTACGGCCGAAAGGCTGTTAAAGAAAGCCTGGCCTGGCGGTATACAAGCGTTGGTAAAAGTAAAAGCCAGTTCAGATAAAAGTGGGGTATAATTTTCGTCAACCGTAGATAAAAACACTTTATAACGCAAATAACGATTACCATTATGGAGTGGGTTAATTACGGTATTTACCAGGTCGTAGTAGGTTCCCGTTGTACCATCTGGCCCAAGAAAATCCCAACTGGCTGGGGTGCTGGAATTGGTGGTTGCGATCTGGAAACGAATCGGGTTTATGCCGGCTTCAGTTGGCTGATCGAGAGGTTCAAAAATAATATTCCGGAAATCCACCGCACCACCTAAGTCAAAAGTAGAAGATTCTAAAATACCACTTGGTACATAATCCCCACCCGTTCGTTTTAAGGTCAAACTACCTGATGGCGAATTGTTGTCTATCCCTCCATCATCACTAAAATATTTATCCAGCGTCACATACTCATCTTGACCGCTACCACCCGACCAATCGGTCTGACGAGTATAACCTAAATCAGTAGTTTCCGTTTCATCATAACCAACCTCGTATAAACGTACCGTAGCTAAAGACAAGGGCAAGCCCGTACCCGCATCCTTAATTTTAACCAGCAAAGAATTAGTAGTGTGCGGACGCAAGATAACGCTCATTTCCTGGTTCTGGCCCGGCTCAATGTTTACTGGCAACATCGGAATCGATCCCCCAACATCGTAGGTAGTAAGTAGGGGCGACAAATAATATTTATCCCATTCGATGGTCGGGAAAGAATAATCACCGCCACCATCAGTCGTAAAATCTTCATCCAGCTTATAAACATCCGGCTCAATGCCAAGTAGTTTTTCCGTACCGTGTAAATTTAATCCTGTCCCGCCGATCGGAACGCAGGTCGGACCCATCGTATGAAGATTTAAACTACCCAAACGATCAATAGAAAAATAAATTTCCGTCACCATTTGAGTAGCAACATTGGCTGGTGGTTTCAAAGGAGTAGGCACTTCAGCACTTGCCGACATTGTGTAATCAGAAGAGTAACCATCCTTACTTACTGTGATCTGGTACCCCATTGTGCTAGTTGGAATATCCACCAACTTTAACCAACCATCGTTATCAGTAGTTTCTGTTAGGTCAATCGCTGGATTAACACTGGTATTTACCACATGAACATTGGCGCCAACCACTGCTAAACCATTTTTATCAAAAGCCTGAATGAATAACGCACCATTATCACTTGCACCTTCCAAATTACGGGGGCCAATAATCGTACTTAAAATCACCGGCGTCTGCTGACGGCAAGAGTCACAAATAATCGAAAACTCAACCAGCTTGTAATCCGCCGGAGAAAGGTCGTTGGGCGTTCCGCCGATTGTCCCGTCGTAAGTGTCATCGAAATTACGCACTGTGGCGGTAATAGTAAAGGGCATGTTATTTCTCGTCACGCTCTGGGTGCGAGGTATATCTCCCGGAGGCACGCCATTCACTATCCCAATTCGATCATAAGGCATATTTCTTGCTATCTCAACTTGCTCTGCCAAGACCGATGTCTCAACAATTTTCAGCCGTGACTGATAGACAATTTTAAAGACCATATTGATGGCCCCATAAACCGCGACGACAAATAACAAAAACACTCCGGAAGTAACAATAACCTCCACGAGGGTAATACCACGTGAATTAAGTTTAAAAAAATATCCCCCTGATTTCTTCATGAGGATATTATAGCAGAAAAAATAAATTTATCACAGTCAAACTACCCTTGCTTTTTCTCTAAACCCGTGCTATATTTATCTGCGTTAAGCCCGGGTGGTGGAATTGGTA
>CAZRZQ010000013.1:10040-18958 GCA_964604585.1 uncultured Gammaproteobacteria bacterium | reverse complement strand
CACTATCAGCGGTGCTTTAGCTGAGGCTACACTTGCCTCTGGTGATACTATTCAGGTGGCGGCGAGTTATGATACTAGCAGCGAGCCTTCCCCTGTGACGTTTGCAGACGATGGTATTACCTTGGATTGTCAAAATAGTGGAGCGGTTATAGGTACTGGAAGTGGATTGAAGAATATTTATCTGACCACAAATTCAGTAATACAAAATTGTTCGTTTAACCAAGTGAATATTGAAGCAAGTGGTGGGAATGAAAGTAACGTTACAATCACTGGAAATACTTTTTCAACTTCCACGGCCTCAATTTTTATAATTGACGCGCCGTCATCAACAATTTCTAATAATACCGGGGTAAATACTATTAATGTTAACGATGCGACGAATGTTTTGGTGACAGGGAATACGGTAGATTTATATGTGGGGTCGCCTACGCTTAGCTATAAGGGTATAACAGCCAACAACCTCTCGAATTCTACGATATCATCAAACATCATTAGAGGTTATTCTACTGGTACTGAGGCTCTGCTTATTAGTGACCAGTTGGATAATGTAACTATAAGTGGTAATAGCTTGACTTATGTAATTGCCCCCACTTCTCAGGTGAATTCTTTTTACGCGATGTATATTCTAGCGGCAACGAGTACAACGATTACTGGTAATTATTTAAAATTCCCCTCACATAATATTGAAAGTTGTGTTGGTATTGTATTGAATGACAGCAATGGGCAGATACAGGCGACAGTAAATAATAATACTTTTTATTGGGAAAATGACTGTTCAGGTATTATGATCTCTGCGTTTACGGCTGCGGATTCGCCGGTTAGTGTAACGGCAAATTATAACCTTTTTTATAATGCCTCTACCACCGCGGTTGGCGCAGGGATTTACGGTAATAAATCTAATGGTTCTAGTTTTACCGTTAATAATGATTATAACGGGGCTTATAATTTAAGTGATACAATTACAACAGGTGGGAGCGCTAGCATAACAGCGGGGGTGAATAATATCACCACTAATCCTTGCCTCAGAACGGAAAATGCCAGCACCGCCGATGATTTATACCTCGCTCCGTTTAGTGTTTATTTAGATGTGAGTGGGGGGAATGATATTGGCGCATATAATACCAGTACTCGAGCCACAGAGTTTACTGTTGATGATGATGGCACAGTTGATTATAGCTCGATTCACACTCAGGATTTCTCTTGTTTGGCTTCCTCAATTAGAAATAATGACACAATTACTATTAGCGCTGGTACTTACAATGGTTTTTCTTTGCCCAGTTCAGTTACTGGAGTAACTATAAATGGAGCGGGAGCTACTACAGTTTTGAACGGTACTGGTAGCGCCACTCCGCTTGCTTTGAATTCGGTCAGCAACAGTAGCTTTAGTAATTTTGTGGTTCAAAATGCTAGTTCGACTTCTGAGACCTATACAATAAGCAACATGATTTATGATTATGGCGGTAACACCTATGACGCTGGTGGCGCCAACATGATCTTTGTTTTGTTTTCTGATTGTGATAATTTGATTACCGTTACGGCCGATGATTTCGATATAACCGCTGTGGTGAATACTTCTAATTGGAATTTGGCTTTAATGAATGACGCAGGAACTGGTATGGTAGGTTTGGCTCGAGACGATGTTTTTCCAGATAGTGGTTCGGTCAGTACAGCCTGTGGCGGTTTAACGATTGATGCTTTTGTAAGTGATGTTTTTACATATAATGCCGGGGATGCTACTTTTACATATAATGCTGCGGCAGTTTCCGCTGCTTCAATTACTGTGGCGTCTGGCTTTACAGATCCGCCGACTCTCACTAAAAATAATTTAAGTTATGAGTACGGTATTAAATTAAGTAATTCTAGTGGCAATACTTTTTCAACTGTGACATCGACAGGTAATGTTTATGGTATTTATTTTACCGGAACCTCGGCAAATAATAATTTTAACGATAGCATTATCCAAAGTTCGGGTACTTACGACATTTTGAGCGATGGTAGTGGGAACAATAATGTTAAGAATACTACTTTCGATACATCGAAAACATCAATTACTGGAAGCGGAGACATACATGTTTACTATAAGGCTCGTGGCTATGTTGCTAACAACCAGTCAAGCGCTATTGAAGGTGCTATTGTTACTTTTACAGCCGCCACTAGTTCGATTACAGCCTCTTCAACTTCTGGTAGCAATGGTTACACTAGTTACACGGATTATCTTCTGGCCCACATCATGGATTCCACTTCGACTTCTACGACTAATGGTAGTTATAACCCTTATGCAGTCAGCGTAAGCGCCACTTCTACTTATTCGTCCAGTTCAACTCCGGCTACTTTAAGTAGCAGAAACCAGACTGTCAGCTTAACTATGCTTTCTGGTGCCGCGGCGCCGAGTGATTTGGCCACTTCTACTGTGTCTGCTACTACGGTCGGTTTGACCTGGACCGATAATGCCAGCGGGGCTACCTCAGAAGATAGTTTTCTTTTAGATTACATAGTTTCCGGGGGGTCATTTCCGGGCACCACCTCAACAGTATCTCAAAATGCTACTAGTACCACAGTTAGTTCTTTAACACCTAATACAGAGTACCAGTTTAGAATCGCAGCCGTGAATGAAATAGGGACATCCGCCTACAGCACCTCGGAAGAACAATATACCAACGCGGCCGTCCCAGCCTCAGTGGCGGGTGTCGCCAATGGACAGACTAGCGTCATAGTTAGTTGGAATGCTAATAACAATCCAACAAGCACTGTTTATGAACTTTATGACGCCGGGGCGGATACGAGCATTGTTACCACGACGGCCACTTCAACAACTGTAACTAGTTTAACTGCTAGTACGGGCTATACTTTCAAAGTTCGAGCACTTTATAATAGCGACGATACCACTTGGAGTAGCTTTTCGGATGATTCATCGGAAGTAACCACGGCTTCAGTAGGAACTTCGGTAGAAATGACTCTGGGCGTCGGTACTTCAAGCACCTTTCAATTTACCGGCGGCACATCGCATTCCGCCACGTTGAATAGTGTAGTCGAGGGTGTCAGTGCTAATCTAACAATTGAATCAACACCAATAACGCAAGATTTTTCAGAAGGTGTGGCTGACAATATCGATACAGATGGGAATGGAGCAGACGACACGACAGTCACGGTTAGCGATATCACCGACAGTGGGTCAACTATTACTTTGGCATCGTATACCCCTCCAGTAGTTGTTACTCCCACACCGAGCAGCGGCGGTGGTGGCTGAATAACAACTAGCGCCCCAGTTTTAGGATCTACGCCGATTAGTTACAATACTACTTTGGGCATAAACAATGTTGTCTTAAATTTTAATGTTCAGAATGCTGCACAAGTTGCTATTTCGGACAATCCTAGTTTCGCTGGTAGTTCGTGGCAAATTTATCAGACACAAAAGAATGTACCTTTAAATACTAGCGAAACAAGCAAAATTTTATATATCAAATTCCGTTCTAGTAGTGGCGGGGAAACAGCGGTGCAGAAATTAACAATACAAATTAATCCTAATATTTTTATCCCCGATCCTATTCCAGCCGAATCTTCTGAATTGGCCAAAGCTGATCCATTTTCTTTGGTTAAGATTTCGGATGTAAACAATCAAAGTTTTGTCCAAGGCCAATATTTAAGTTTTAAATACTACTTTACCAATAACACCGGTAAAACCTTGCCGGTTAAAGTAACGAGGAGTTTGGTTAATAGCGCTGGTAAAACTGTTTTGGTGTCTAATGCTACGAGTAGCTTAAAACCGGGGAGTAAGTTTTCACGTTCAATTAGTCAAAATTTGTCTACTCGTTTAACCCCTGGGATTTACAAACAGGTTGTGAATTTTTATGATTCTCGAACTGGAAAAAAGATTGCTGAGAATAGTTTTGAAATTATTGTAGAAAAGAAAAAAGTTAAACAAGCAGTTTTAAGTGGAACAGTAGAAAATACCGGTAAGACGATTGTTTTTGATACGACCAGTCTTAAAGTTTTGAAGAAGCCGGTAACATTGCCTTATAGTTTCCGACTAAAATATAGTTTTAAGAATCAAAATAATCCATCGGGTTATTTTGATCTTGTTCGTGAAATAGTTGATGAAAACGGTAAAGTCTGGCAAAAAAATACCGGGCTTTGGAAAAGTAATAAGGGGCAAGTGCGTAATATCAATATTAGTCAAACGATCCCCAATAATCTGCCGGCTGGTAATTACTTAGTTCGTATTAGGTTTAGCCCGCGGGGCAAAGCCAAAATAGCTGGTGAGAACTCTTACTCCTTTAGTGTAACAGATAAATAACCACTCCCATTCGGCCCTCGCTACTCAGCGGGGGCTTGTTTTTTTATCTTAATTTAGGTAAAATTAAACTGTTTTAATTATTGTCTATGCTAGAATTAAAAGTCAGAAAAGAAAGGGTCGGCCCAATAAGAGGAAGGCATCCTTGGGTTTTTTCCGGTGCCTTACAAAATATTCCGGAAGGGATAGAGAGTGGAGAGGTGGTTAGATTGCTAGATCCTAATAATAATTTTTTGGCGCAAGGGTACTTTAATTCCTATTCCCAAATCGCTGTTAGGATTTGGAGTTGGGATAATGAAGAAAACGTCGGGGTTGATTTTTTTGAAAAACGGATTCGAATGGCTTATGATTTACGCCGGGAGTATGTTGCGAGTAAAGAGACAGATGCCTATCGTTTAATTAATAGTGAGAACGATTTACTTCCTGGGTTAATTGTTGATAAATTTAATGAATATTTGGTTGTGCAAATGCACACTAAGGGTATTGAAGCTTGGAAAGAGCTGATTATCGAGGCTTTGGTTAAAATTGTTAAACCTAAAGGAATATATGAACGTTCGGATGTGCGAACCAGAGGAATTGAAGGGGCGGAGGGAAAAGTTGGTTTGCTATATGGCGAAGTGCCGGACAGAGTGGAAATGAGAGAAAATGGCTTAAAGTTTAAGGTGGATATTATTAGTGGACAAAAAACCGGTTTTTTCTTAGACCAGCGCGACAAGCGCGCGGCTCTCATAAAATATGTTAAAGATAAAAATGTCTTAAACTGTTTTTCGTATACTGGTGGCTTTAGTTTATATGCGCTTCAAGGCGGAGCGAAAAAAGTTGCAAGCGTTGATTCTTCGGAAGCGGCGATTGCCATTGCTAAAGAGAATGCTAAATTAAACGGTTTGGACAAAAGAAGCGAATACGAAGTGGCGGATGTTAAGGAATATTTGTCGCGTGATGTAGTAAAAGATTTTCCGGTCATAATTTTAGACCCGCCGGCTTTTGTTAAAGACCGTCGAAAAGTTAAAGAAGGTCTTCAAGGTTACCGGAAAATTAATGAACAGGCTTTGAGAATGCTACCGCCGGGGGGTATATTAGTAACCGCGTCTTGTTCAGCCCACGTTTCTTTAACAGATTTTCGTTACATGTTAAGCGAAGCGGCCGGTCGAGCGGGCCGAACCGTGCAGATTCTTGAGACTTTCACTCATGGTATTGATCACCTAGAATTGGTCGCCTTTACGGAAGGGGAGTACCTTAAATGCCTGTTTGCGAGAGTTTTGTAACTAGGGTATAATTAAGACACTTAATTTTAATTTTGCTTATGTTAAATATTGCCATTAATGGTTTCGGCCGGATTGGCCGCCAGGCTTTTCGAGCGGCTTTTACTAACAAAAAAGTTAAGATTGTGGCGGTTAATGATTTAACGGATACTAAAACCCTAGCCCATTTATTGAAATATGATACGGCGTATGGCCATTATGACCTGCCAGTTTCATATGATGAAAATAATTTAATTGTTAAAGGCAAAAAGATCCCGGTTTTAGCCGAGAAAGATCCAACAATGTTACCCTGGAAAAAGATGAAGGTGGACGTGGTTTTGGAGTGCACGGGTCGGTTTACCAAAAAAGAAGATGCTGAAATGCATGTAAAAGCCGGGGCGAAAAAGGTAATTATTTCGGCACCAGCTAAAGGCGACGTACCCACCTATGTTCGAGGGGTAAATTGTGAGAAGGTGGGGAAAGAAAAAGCATTGGTAATAAACAACGCTTCTTGCACAACCAATAGTATCGCTCCAGTTATGGCAATTTTGGATGAAAAATATGGAATTGAAAAAGCGATGATGAGCACCATCCACGGTTATACCGCTGATCAAAATTTGCAAGATGGTCCCCACAAAGACCTGCGACGTGCTCGTGCCGCGGCTGAGAACATTGCCCCAACTACGACCGGCGCCGCTAAGGCGGTTGGTGAAGTAAAAACAAATTTACAGGGTATTTTTGACGGAGTGGCATTTCGCGTACCAGTGCCAACTGTCTCATTATCTGACATGACGATTGTTTTAAAAAAGAATGTGACTAAAGAAGAGATAAACAAGGTTTTGGTTGACGCCTCAAAGTCTAGTCGTTTCGCTGGAATTTTGATGTGTACCGATGAAGAATTGGTTTCCTCGGATTTTGTTGGCAACACCTTTTCTTCCATTGTAGATTTAAAATTAACTAATGTGGTTGGTGGTAATCTGATCAAAGTAGTGGCTTGGTATGACAATGAATGTGGTTATGCCCACCGATTGGTGGAAATGGTGGTGAAGTTTGGAAAATAATTAGAGTTTTCATTTTATGGTAAGTGATCAAAGAGGAGTAGAAGGAATGCTGTCTGCTCACGTCGATCGGAAGACAGAGGAAGACCGGAGGGCAGAATTAGCAGGGCATAGGTCAGAATACGTGGTGCAGGGGGCTGAATTTTTAGCTCAAGGGAAACCGGAGATGTCGTTAATTTTTGATCGGTTAGATTGGATTTATGGTCGAGGTTCGGAAATAGTGCCTTTACGGTTAGAAAAAGTTGAGAGTTTTAGAAAAGAGATAGGAAATTTACGGGAGGCAGTAAAAAAAATTGAAGATGAGAGAGATCGTAAGAGGTCTTACAAAGAAATAGAATTGCTTGTAGATTATGTTTCCGGTATATTATTACAAGAAATCGAAGATGATTTGGAAATAGTAGCTGAAGTGCAAATAGAAACAAAAGAGAGAGAGGCGGCGCCTGGACAGAGGGAACGTTGGCTTTCCAATGTTGGGAATGTATTGAGTATTATGAGATTGGTTGCGCCATTGCATGAGGATAAAGAAAAGAGGCGAGGGGTTATATCACAGATGGATGCCTTAGCCGAGAAGTATGAAACATATCGGAAGGAACCTATGGCCGGAAGGTTCGAGAAGGTCTTTGAAGATCGAATGATGGGGTGGGGTTATTTTAATATTTTGGCGGCGTTTTTTTCAGGTATTTTAGATATGGCCCCAGGCACGGGGAGGCTAAAGAAGTATTTTGGGGATCAATTAGATAGTTTTTATAAGGATTGGGAAGAATTGGAGGATTTAGTAAAAAAAATGGACGAAGGAGATGTTAAAAATAAATATCGCCAGCGATTAACGACAGAGTGGGGGAAATGCGTGGGCGTATCAGAAGACGAACTGAATGGAATGGTAACAGAGCTGGCCAGCCTTTTAGATAATGAAGAAGAAAATGACGCAGGTCGGTTTTTTCCGGAAGCAGAAGGGCGAACGGAAAGTCGTGATTGGGAGGAAAGAGTGAGGATCTTGGGTCAAAAAATCCAGGCCATACCTAAAGGTTCTTTTATGAAGGGGGCTCTAAAAGAGTGGTGGGAGTACTTGGAGAAAGAGGCAGAGGCAAGACAGGCTTACAAAGAATTAACCGAGAAAAATCTTCTGTCCAATGAGGGGCAATGGCTCGAAACTCTAGGACTAACACCGGGTGTTTCTTTTACAGAAATCAAAAGTGCTTTTAAACAGATGTCTCTTGAGAGTCATCCGGATAGGAACCCAGATGATCCAGGGGCTGAGGAAAGATTTAAAGTTATTAATGAAGCGTATCAAGGTTTAAGGGTGTTGGATAGACTTAAGCAAAAAGATGTTGATGGTTAAAATAAAGTAATAGATCGGGGACTAATTAGTTTATAAGTTTAGAATAAACATATGCGTATATACAACACTGAAACGGTCAATAAGGTGGGGGAGGAAGTCTTGTTAAAAGGTTGGATCAACGCCCGGAGAAACATGGGTAAGATTGTGTTTTTGGATTTACGGGATCGAAGCGGAATAATCCAGGTTGTTGGTGTGCCGAGTGAATTGGACGAAAAGTCGTTAGAAGAATTTAAACGCGTCCGTTTGGAATATTTAGTAGAATTACGCGGTGTCGTGCAGGCACGAGGAGAAAAACAAAAGAACTTGGAAATGCCAACCGGTACAGTAGAAATTTTGGCTAAGGAAATGAAGATTATTTCTGAATCTGCACCAATGCCATTTGAAGTAGACCAAGACACTAGAAATATTACTGAAGAACTGCGGATGAAGTATCGCTATTTAGACGTACGCTCTGATCGAATGCGGAAAAATTTAGAAGCCAGACATAAAGTTAACCAATTTTTACGTAATTACTTAACAAAAGAAGGTTTTTGGGAGGTCGAGACACCATATATTACCAAGGGCACGCCAGAGGGGGCGCGAGAGTTTTTAGTTCCTTCGCGTTTACACCCTGGTAATTTTTATGTCTTACCACAATCACCGCAGCAGTTTAAACAATTGTTAATGGTAGGGGGGGTAGAAAAGTATTTTCAAATTGCGCGTTGTTTCCGGGATGAAGACAATCGAGGTGATCGACAGCCGGAATTTACCCAGTTAGACATCGAAACATCTTTTTTAAATCAAGAAGAAATACTATCGATCATGGAAAAAATGATGGTTGAAATGATAGAAAAAGAATTTCCGGCCATGCATCTTAGTCAAAAACCATTTCCGGTTTTGACTTATGCGGAAGCAATGGAAAAATACGGTACTGATAAACCAGATTTGCGGAAGGACAAGACAGATAAGAATGAAATGGCTTTCTGTTGGGTAGTAGATTTTCCATTATT
>CAZRZQ010000013.1:0-10030 GCA_964604585.1 uncultured Gammaproteobacteria bacterium | reverse complement strand
ATGAAAATAAATTAGTTTCTTCGCATCATCCGTTTACGAGACCAAAAGATGAAGATCTTTCGTTGTTAGGGGATGAACCAAAACAAGTAAAGGCTTACGCCTACGATCTGGCTTTGAATGGTTACGAGGTGGGTGGGGGCAGTTTGCGCATTTATGATCATGCTTTGCAGAAAAAGATTTTTGAGATTTTAGGTTTACAGGAAGAAGAAATTAATATGCGTTTTGGCCATATTTTGGAAGCTTTTATGTACGGCGTTCCGCCACATGGGGGCATTGCCTTTGGTTTGGATCGTTTAGTCATGTTGCTCCAAGGCGAAGAAAGCATCCGTGAAGTTATTGCTTTTCCTAAAACCGGCGACGCACGTGATTTAATGATGGGGGCTCCTTCGACATTGCCGAAAGAGACTTTGGATGATGTACATATTAAGTTGATATGAAATTGAGAGAAAAAATTGTTTTTATTACTGGGGCTAGTTCTGGAATTGGAGAAGCCTGTGCGTTTAAGTTGGCCAAAGAAGGGGCAAAATTAATTTTGTGCGCTAGAAATATTCAGAAACTCAAAATACTTAAAGAGCGTCTAGAAGATAATTATCATTCAGATGTACTAGTTTTTCAAGTTGATATCAGAGATAAAGATCAAATACGGCGGCTTTTTTTAGATTTACCCCCAGAGTGGTGTGGAATAAATATTTTAGTTAATAACGCTGGAGTTGCTAGCGGCTTAGACGAAATTCATAATAGTAGTGTTGATGACTTAGACGACATGATAGACACTAATATAAAGGGTCTGCTTTATGTAACAAGAGCCATTGTGCCATTGATGTTAGAAGGAGGACTTGAAGCTCATATTATTAATGTAGGTTCTATAGCGAGCACCTATTCTTATGCCAAGGGATCCGTGTATTGTGCTACAAAATCTGCGGTAAAATTTATTAGCGATGGGTTGAGACGAGAGTTAAATGATCGGCCAATCAAAGTAACAAATATTCAGCCTGGTTTGGTTAAGACTAACTTTAGTATGAATCGATTTTATGGAGATAAAGAAAGAGCCGAGAGTGTATACAAAGGCATCGTGCCTTTATCGGCCGATGATATAGCCGATGTTGTATTTTTTTCTTTAACTCGCCCACATCATGTACAAATTTGCGAGTTAACAATAACGCCCTTACACCAAGCAGCGGTAGACGTAATATTTCGTGTTTGATTGGTTTTTATGAAGCATTTACCTATAAAAATTTGTTGTGCGGCATTGAATTATAAAAGGATTGATGACGTCGTCTCCGAACATTTGAGAGAGTCTGCCCTTGAAGTGAGCGAAGAATCTTTAAAAAATTTTAGAGAGATGTTGGGCTTTCCGGTAGAACAAGTCGCTATAATAAGGAAATGTAATGCGGTCGTGGTCGTTGTGGTTTATTATCAAGATTTAGATTTGTCTTTTTTAGAAGGAAGACTTTTAGATACATGGGACAAATTATCTTCCGGTGGCATAACGAATTTTCTTAGAGATATTAAATTTTACAATAATGAAGAGGCGATAAGATATTTAGGAGAAAGTTCGGTCGGAGTGCACAGTGTAGCCGTGGGTGATGCGCAGGTGTACCATCAGGTTTATGAATCTTTACAGTTAGCCTATCAATTACAAAAAAGCAACCCTGTGCTATTAATAATAGCGAACTGGATTAATAGTGTTTTATTTGAAGTTAAAGCGAAAACGTCTTTGCTTAAAGGTAATACTTCTTTAGAAAGAATCGCTTGTGATATTCTTTCAGAAGTACTTGACGCAAAGGAAAAGGTTGGTGTAGTTGGCTTGGGAATGGCTGGAAAATTGGTAGTTAAAATTTTATCGGAGGAGAAGTTGTTACCAGTTGTGGTGGCTAATAGAACATTTACCACAACACAAGAAATTGCTTTAAAGTATAATGTTGAACCAGTTGAATTTGATGATTTTGCAAGGTTAAATCACGTGGCTGGTTTGGTTTTGGCGATTGATAATAACGCCGATACTCTCGAATATTATAAAAAACTAAAGAATTCTATTGACATTAATAATCTTAAGGTTTTTATTGATATTTCATTGTCATCCATGGTTAATCAGGAAGACTACAAAGGTGTTAGGGTTGTTAATTTAAATGATCTTTCTGGGATAGCGGATTTGAACAGAAAGGATCGTTTAGCAGAAGTAAATAAGGCTCGCCAATTGATTGATAAAATGTTACCCTTGGTTATTGATAAAATCAAAAATGAAGTAAGCCAAATAAAAATTGAAGAGCGAAAGCAGAAAAATAGGGTTAAGTTAGACACAAAAAAGTTAAAAATTTTAGAGGCTAGAAGTCTAGGCTTACGTTCTGTCAGAAATTTTTTTGACGGTTTGGGTTTTTTTGAAGTTATTACTCCTTATATCGTAGGTGTGTCAACCGATCCTCCTAGGGTGGATAAAGGTGGTGCGATAGGAGTATTGTGGCCAGGTGGAGGGGATGCTTTTTTGCGGCAATCTAATCAAATATATAAACAAATTATTGTTGCGTCTGGGATGAAAAAAATTTATGAAATAGGACCGTTTTGGCGTGCTGAAACCGTTAAAACATATAGACATCTTCAAGAGAGTATTGGCGTAGATATTGAATACGTATCACCAAATGAACTGAAGGAGGTTTATGAAATAGCCTATTCCTTAATTTTAGATATTCAAAAAAGTCTTATAGGGTTTTCTACCTGTAAATTGCAATTGCCAGAATTAAAATCCTTGCCAGTATTAGAATACTCTCAGGCGGTCTCTATTTTATCAGAATCGGGGTATGAAATATCATACGGAGAAGATTTAGGCCTGATAGGTGAGGCCAAGCTGGGAGAGATAATAAAGACCAAATACGATTCGGATGCCTGCGTTGTTTTGCATTACCCGGACACAATAAAGAAGTTTTATACTAAGAAAAGTGCTGGTGGTCTGACTGAGACATTTGATTTAATATTGGGAGGTTGGGAATTGGCGAGCGGGGCCATCAGAGAGACTAATAGGGAGAAAATTGAAAGATCCATGATGTTGTCTAGAGTTAATCCTGTAGAATATAACTTTTATTTATCAATTATTGAAAATGCTAATGAACACGGTGGTTTCGGTTTGGGTTTTGATAGACTTATCGCTAAAGTTTTGGGTTTGGGTTTAGTCAGAGACGCTGTAGCTTTCCCGCGTGATTTTAATAGACTTGTACCGTAGAATAAATTAAGGCTAAATATAGTTAGTTATGGTATGTCTACAGAAGTAAAACTAGAAAAATTTCAGGGTCCATTAGATCTGTTGCTTCAGCTCATTGAGCTCGAAAAAATGGACATTACGGAAATTGCTCTCTCGGAAGTGACAGAGCAATTTTTAGCCTATTTAGATAAGCTAGAGCACGATCGCTCCGAAGAGTTGGCAGATTTTTTGGTAATCGCGACAAAACTGGTGTACTTAAAATCTAAAACTCTTTTGCCCTATCTCTATCCGGAAGAAGAGGAGGGGCCGAGTTTGGCTGATCAACTAAAGATGTATCAAAGATATATTGAGGCTAGCCAAAAGGTAGATATTCTCTGGGAAAGAAATAGTATTTCTTACGGGCGGGTAGAGCCGCCGATTAAAGCCGAAGGATTTCAGTTGCCGACTAATGCAAGCGTGGATGATTTGTATAGTTCAATGGTGCAGTTGGTAGGACGTTTAAAGCCAATTAATCCTTTACCGAAAGTAACGATTGATCGGGCGATTTCTGTTAAGCAAAAAGTCGAGGCAATTTTTGCGTCCCTAAAGAAGTACCGGAAGATAAAATTTAAAGAAATTTTAGATAATGCGGAAAACAAAACCGAGGTAATTGTGAGTTTTTTAGCTTTGTTAGACTTACTTAAACAGAATCGAGCTTTTATTGAACAAGGAGAATCTTTTGGAGACATGGAAATTAGCGCTCTATGAAAGAAATTCAAATAATTCTTGCTTCAACATCGCCGCAACGGAGTGAACTCTTAAAACGTTTAAGAATAAGTTTTAAGGTAGTAGCAAGCAATTACAATGAGGACATGAGTGTAAAATTGTCCCCACGTAAGCTGGCCAAGTTTTTATCCTTGGGTAAAGCCAAAAGTGTGGCCGGGAGATTCCCTAATTCAATTATTATTTCTGCGGATACTTTTATCGCTTTGGGTAAAGAAGTACTGGGGAAACCAAAGAATAAGATCGAAGGCAAAAAAATGTTGCAAAAATTAAGCGGCCGTTGGTTGCAAATCATTACTGGTCTGACTATAATTGACACACGTTCTAACCGAATAATCACCGAGGCCGAAGTAGGAAAAGTTAAGTTTCGTAAATTAGAGAAGGGAGAAATAGAAAAATACTTGGCCAGCGGCGAGCCGATGGATAAAGCGGGGGCCTTTGCGATTCAGGGTTTGGGTTCAATTTTTATTGAAAAGATGGTCGGGGACTATCACAGTATGTTTGGCTTACCGCTTTACCTTTTAGCTAAAAATTTGCGTAAATTAGGAATTAAAATTTTATGAGTTTAATTTCAAACCTAGAAACCATTTTATTCGTCGCCTCTAAACCTTTAAGTTTAAAGAAATTAGTAAAGACTTTGAACACGGAAGAGGGGGAGATAATAGCAACCTTACAAAGTTTGGCGGAAAAACACAACCAACCAGAATCCGGTCTTAAAATTTTGGAAAATAATGGCGAGTGGCAAATGGTTTCAAATCCCGATAACCGGGTCGTAGCAGAAGGATTTTTGAAAGCCGAAATTTCAGGCGAGTTGACTCGGCCACAACTGGAAACCTTAACCGTTATTTCCTATTGTGGTCCAATCACTAAACCGGAGCTCGAACAGATCCGAGGCGTCAATTGCAGTTTGATTATTCGTAATTTGATGATGCGTGGATTAGTAAAGGAAAGTGAGGACCCGGCGGCTCTTTTGCCGACCTATGAAGTAACGATGGAATACCTCCGTCACATCGGTTTAGCGAGCTTGAATGAACTGCCGGATTATGATAAACTGCACCAACATGAAAATATTATTTCTTCTTTAGAAAAAATGAATAGTGATAGTTAGTTATGTACATCCCCCCGAAATTATCTGATTTTCTCGCTTCTTTTGGCATAATGGTTCTCGGGGTAGCTTTGGTGTTCGCCGGTTCAGTTTCCGTTAAGAAAATTCCGGATAAAGTTTGGCAGTACCCAGTTTCAGGCTTGCGGAAAGCTTTTAACCGTGAACCGGTGGTAATGGTATTGCCGCCGAGCCGTCCTCGTGTCCCTTTACAAATATCTACCAGTACTTATTCGGTTGAGTTAACCGCTGCCTCTGTTTTAGTGATTGATGATGAAACTAATACGGTTTTATTTAGCAAAAATGCTACTGAAGTCCGGCCGCTCGCTAGCATCACAAAATTGATGGCCGCTTTGGTGTTAATGGACTTAAAACCGGAGTGGGCAACATCCACAGTCGTTACGACAGCCGATTTTAGTTCGAGTAGTCATTTTATTAATGTTGGAGAAAAATTTAAAATTGAAGATCTGTGGCACATCGCTCTTATTGGTTCTTCTAACAGCGCGATTAATACTTTAGTCAGGAATACTGGGTTAACGTCTGAGAATTTTGCTATTTTAATGAATAGAAAGGCAAAAGAGATTGGTTTGAGTAAGGCCAGTTTTGTGGAGCCGACTGGTTTGGACGAAAAGAATGTTGCCGATGCTTCTGATGTAGCAAGGTTATTAAAAGAAGCTTTAAAAATTGATAAAATTAAAAAGACTTTGCAGATTGGGCAATATTATTCTCATCCAATCGGGATAAAAAAGGAACGCCGGCTTTGGAGCACTAATTGGCTTTTAACTAATTGGGTGCCGAATCGTTTTGCGGAAGATAAAATTGTTGGCAAAACTGGTTTTATTAATGATTCGAAATATAACTTTACAGTTCGTATCGAAGACGATAATCACCATGCTATTCGAATTGTGGTATTAGGTTCAGAATCTAACGAATCACGCTTTAGTGAGGCGAGGGATTTGGCTGAATGGATTTTTAAAAATTATCTTTGGCCAGGAGACGAAGGTTATGATGAACTTTGGGGAAATTAATTTAGTTGGAGTCAAAACTTCTTCTGTGGTATAATATAGTCAAACTAGCTTGACTATGAAACTTAGGTCAGTGAAGACCGCGAAAAATTTGAAAAACAAATACGTTCTTTTGCGAACGGATTTTAACGTTCCGGTCGAAAACGGTAAAGTGTTGGAAGATTATCGGATAGTGAGGAGTTTGCCAACGATTAAATATTTGCAGAGCAAGGGGGCGCGGGTAATTATTTTAAGTCACTTAGGTCGCCCGCACGGTTATAATCCCGAATTAAGTTTGCAGGCCGTTGGCCGAAGGCTCGGGCGTTTATTGGAAGAAACCATAAATTTTGTTTCGGCCGACGAGTGGTATGAAAGTAAACCTATTTTACCCCAGCTAGATCCCGGTAGTGTTACTTTATTGGACAATGTTCGTTTTATAAAAGGAGAGGAAAATAATGAAGACAGTGCTCGGCGGTTTTTTAAAAAATGGGGAGAGATATTCGTTTTAGATGGTTTCGGGGTAGCTCATCGTGATTCGGCAACTGTTTCTGGCTTGGCACGAGAATTGCCATCGTATGCCGGTCTGCTTCTAGAAGAAGAAGTAGTTACCTTGACCCGGGTTATGGATAAGCCAAAAAAACCATTAATAGTGGTTTTGGGTGGTGCTAAACTAGAAACAAAGTTACCAGTAGTAAAAAAACTACTCCCGATGGCGGATAAAATTTTGTTAGGTGGAGCAATTTTTAACACTTATCTTTTTGCTCGAGGATTTAAAGTTGGTAATTCTCTGATTGATAAAAGTTTGAAAGCTGAGGCGCTAGAACATCTTTGGTCAGATAAAATTATTATGCCGGTTGATGTGGTAATAGGTAAGAAAAATGGGGGAAAAGCGCGTGTGGAACAAGTAGTCAAACTAAATTTAAAGGATAAAAATGAGGGGATCTATGATATTGGTCCAGCCACCGTTTCCCTTTATGCCGATTATTTGAAAAAAGCGAACACGATTATTTGGAATGGGGCCATGGGGTATTTTGAAACCAAACCTTATCACCACGGAACTCATGCTGTGGCGAGAATAATCGCCGCTCGTTCCAAAGGTAAAGCGTTTGGGGTGGTTGGAGGTGGAGAAACACTAGAAGTCGTTAAAGCCTTAAATTTGGATGACCAGATAGATCTAATTTCTACTGGCGGGGGAGCGATGCTTGAGTATTTAAGCGGTAAAGATTTGCCCGGGCTAGAGGCTTTAAAAAAATAAAATTATTTATTATTTATTACCACTCGCTTCACCGCACGGTGAATAAGAGTGGGGAGGATTAATTTATGCCATTAGGCTTAAATCGAACCCCGCCGCAACCAAGTCGCGTCGAAGACCGTGGTTGTGGTTGTACTTATTGGGGTGGAGAATTTGTTAAAAAGATTATTTTAACATTTTTGGGAGTTTTGTTGGTTTATGTCATTTTCTTTATTGGGACTTTAATTAGGAACAATTTAAAGAAATATGAAACGATAGGCATGTCGCCAAAAATGGAGCGAACCATTATGGTGACGGGTATTGGCCGAGCCTTGGGCAGCAATGATATCGCCATGACAACTATTGGTTACTCTAATACCGATAAAGATGTCGCTAAAGCCCAAGAGACCAACAAAAGTGTCATGGACAAGGTCATGGCCGATTTAAAGAAAATGGGCGTTGAAGATAAGGATTTGCAAAGTAATTACACCATTTATCCGGATTATACTTATTCCCAGGATAAAGGTCAGGAACTAAAAGGTTACCGAGTAACCAACCAATTGACTGTAAAGATTCGGGATCTTGCTAAAATTAGTGAAGTACTGGGTTTGGCTGGTAAATATGGGGCCAACGAAGTTGGTGGTTTAAGTTTTACCATCGACGATCCAGAGAATTTAAAATCAGTTGCACGGGAAAAAGGTTTGAATGATGCCAAAGCAAAGGCAGAATATTTGGCCAAATCATTAGGAATGCGTTTAGGATCGGTTGTCAATTTTAATGAATATGTACCGGATTCTGGTATGTATCCATATTACAAAGATGCGTTAAATATTGGTGCCGCTGAAGGTGGTGGTGCACCGGCCGCTGTGGCTTCTGGCAGTCGTGATGTAACGGTTAATGTTAATGTAACATACGAAATTTTACCTTACTAGTTTAGACGGATTTACCCCAGGTTTTCCACGGCCTGGGGTTTATTTTTTTACTTCGTTGTGTTAAGATATATTCGCTTAACTAAAAGAACTTTATGCGAATAAAACAAATCCAAGCGAGGGAAATATTAGATTCTCGTGGCAATCCCACTGTCGAGGCAAAAGTTATCCTAGATAACGGTGCAAAAGGGTCAGCCAAAGTACCATCGGGGGCCTCAACCGGTACCCATGAGGCTTTGGAATTGCGTGATGGTGGTAAAAGATATGGCGGCAAAGGAGTTTTGCGGGCCGTAAAAAATGTTAATACTCTAATCGCTAAAAGTTTGGTAGGAGAAGAGATTGAGAATTTGGCATCGCTTGATCAAAAAATGCTAGCGCTTGATGGAACAAAAAACAAATCTAAGCTTGGTGCCAATGCTATCTTGGCAGTTTCCATGGCTCTCGCTCGCGTTGGTGCGGAAGCGGCGAAAAAACCGTTGTATAAATATTTACGGGAGGCTTATAATATAAAAGAAAAAGAGTGGCGTTTGCCGGTGCCGATGATGAATATTTTAAACGGTGGGCGACATGCGGATAATGGTTTGACTATCCAGGAGTTCATGATTATTCCTCGCCACAAATCTATGCACGAGAGGGTAAGGATGGGGGCACAGATTTTTCATGCCCTGGCTTCTATCTTAAGCCAAAAGGGTTACAAAACAGCGGTGGGTGACGAAGGTGGCTTTGCACCAGAATTGTTAAATAACGAGCGGGCCGTGCAGGTTATTATGGAGGCGATTAAAAGTGCGGGGTGGATACCGGGGAAACAGGTTTTTCTTGGTTTAGATGTGGCGGCATCAGAATTTTATCATCATGATAAATATTATTTTTTAAATAATAAACAAGGTTGGACTAGTGAAAAAATGATTGGACTGTATAGACAATGGGCTAAAAAATATCCACTCATTTTGATTGAAGATGGTTTAAGTGAAGACGATTGGCAGGGATGGTCAAAGTTAACCAAGGAATTAGGCAAAAATTTAAATTTGGTTGGCGACGACATATTTGTAACTAATGTCGAACGGTTAAAAAGAGGGATTAAAGAAAAAATTGGTAATGCTATTCTTATCAAATTAAATCAGATTGGAACCGTTACAGAAACAATCCAGGCGATTAATTTAGCGAAGGAAAATGGCTATAAGGTAGCGGTGTCCCATCGTTCTGGCGACACCTCGGATACATTTATTGCCGATCTTGCGGTCGCGGTTAATTCTGAATTTATTAAGACCGGGTCGCTATCTCGTTCCGAGCGTGTGGAAAAGTATAATCGTTTAATGGAGATTGAAGAAGAAATATTAGGGTAGGTTATCCCGCCCCTAAAGGCTTAGGGCCTAGAAAGGCGGGATTTTTTTAACTCTGATCAATAAAACAGGGCAAATTGCCTAACTTGGCCTAATGAGCTATAATACCCGCACTATGAAAGATATTAAAAAGATCACCGCGCTTATAATCATGGATGGTTGGGGGATTTCTTCGCCAAAAAACAAAGGTAATGCCGTGACACCAAAGACTGCTCCGAATTATTTTAAGTGGTTAAAAAAATTCCCGTATACTGAACTCGAGGCGAGCGGCGAGGCGGTTGGTCTTTTTCGTGGCCAGGAAGGGAACAGTGAAGCCGGACATATGAATCTTGGAGCCGGGAGAACGGTAAAACAAGACGCGGCGTATATAGTTGACGCCATAAAGGATGGTACTTTTTTCAAAAACAATGCTTTTGAATTGGCTTTGCACCACGTTCGCAAATACAAAACAGCGGTGCATCTTATGGGT
>CAZRZQ010000012.1:15533-23575 GCA_964604585.1 uncultured Gammaproteobacteria bacterium | reverse complement strand
TGTTGTTTATGTTTTACTTGAAAATATTTTGGCTACCGGTAATTACAAATATCATATTAATAGCCGGATTAAAGAAATTAACAGCTTAAAAGAAAAGATTGAGTCCAAAAAACGAAAAGGAAAGATATACAAAAGACTATCCGACATTAAAGACGTCGCCGGGATTCGGGTCGTGTTTTATACCAACAGCGAACGTAAACGATTTATTAATAATTTAAGGAACGAGTTTGAAAAAAAAATTATTCTCCAGGAAACGGAAAAAAGACCGGCTACCGTTCCACACATATTATTGTAAGCTTCGGGGAAAAAAGAACCAGTTTAAGCGAATACAAAAAATTTAAAAACTTAGATTGTGAAATACAACTGGCCTTGATACTCAATCATGCCTGGGCCGAAGTAGAGCACGATATATTATATAAAGACGATTTTCATATCCACGGTTTGGAGAAAAAAGAATATTTTTTACTGAAACGTCGGATGCAAAAAGTAATGACTAACTATATAAAAAATGCCTCAAACGAATTAGAAAAAATTGTGGAATATGTAAAACGACTAAAAAAACACAAAAAAACAGAGTAGGAACACCACACATATTGTGGTGTTTTTTTGTTTAAGTCAGGCGACCAACTACGTTTCAATAACACTATATAAACAAAAAGTCCCGATAAATCAATCGAGACCACAAACACAAACGATTTAAAATATACTTAGTCGCCACATACACACCTGTTAGCTGTACAATCTGGGTATATATCTTCACCACAGGACAGACTATTACACTCCGAACTAAACTCGCAGTAACTTCCGCCATCTCGTAAAATTGGGTCAACTGTGTCGTTCAAAGAGAAAGTGACGTGGGAAACTCGGTTCACTTCGCCTTCGCATTTTTTCATCAAAATGTTAAAACCATGAACTTTTATGCTTTCACCTTCAGCTAGATCGGTGGTCTCATAATTATCGCGATAATTAATTTCCAGAGGACAAGTAATAATTGAGGGATCATCCGGAGAAAAACCGGCAGAAGCGATTTTTTTACCCAAAAATTTAAAAGTGGTATCGTGCTCGACAATCTGCTCACCATTGCGCAATTTCATATCCCCATCTACTTTTCTATTTACAATGAAGACGCCCTTACTCCAGCTTACTATTAAAACAACAAAAATAAATAAAAGAGTGATGATTAGTAATAAATATGGCCACCTTCTTTTATTCTGCCCAGACGTATTATAGCCACGTGTCTCTAAACTCATATAAAATGTCTTCTAACCACAAAACACCCACCTTTTTTCTATTTCCATCTCCTGTTTTAAACTTACTTTGCAATTTTTGTTCTGGCAAACATTGGCTCTCCGCCCTGAACTACAGCGTATTCATCTTCGGCTTCCAAACGATAATTACCTGAGTGGATAGTAGGCTTACCGGCGCCCTTAGTGTATTCACCATTATCATATAAATAATGGGGTAAATCCCCAGGCCTCGCCTCTTGACGAACAGACCTTAGGATGCCACGCTTGACCGGTTGGGGAGGTTTTTCACGTAAAATCAATAACCATTTTTCAGGTCTTTTACCATCAATAGACCCATACCAACGTCCGACGATATCAAAAGTCTCTGGCTTTTTTCTAGTTCGAGCCAAAGAGGTAACGAGTTCTCCACTACCAGGATTACATTCAGAGGCCCTAATCTCCTTAAAAGGTGCCTCATGCTCGCTCCTCTCGGAAAAATCATCTCTTTCATTACCTCGTCGTCGCTCCTCCAAGGGGAGAACTATAGGTTGTTTAGGGAGAATTAGATCCTCTTCTCCATCGCCTTGGGCTAACCATTCTTTTGCTAAAGATTCTTTCATATTTTAAAAATATATTATGGATTTATTATACTACAATAACAGTTCAGCGCAAAGCTCTTTGTATGATTACCATTAAAATTCCAAAACTAACAATCCACAAGCAGAAAGAGACTAATTAGCCTCTTTTTGCTTTCCTCACCGCTTGTGCCTATCAATTATATAACCTAAAATATTTTCACCCAACTTACCATGCGGCTTTTAAGCCGCTAAGGAGGAACCATGAAATTCCGGGCGAACAACACCCAGCGGAGCGTCCAGACCACGATCGTGGACGACTCAGGAAAAAGAATCCTCACCATCGTTCTCGACGAAGGCCTGGGAACAGGCGGGGCTTGGACCGAAGACCGAATTCGGTTCAAAATAATATCCGTCTTTGAGATGCGAGGCGAGACACCACCGGCACCGGAAGATCTGGGCGAGATGGTCCAGGTGGTGCAGGCGGTCTACGTCTTACATTTTCCCCAACCCGGATAGAATTTTCTCTGCCCAGAATTCGGATATTTATTTTGCTCTTTTTTCAAGGAGGGGGCGCCCTCGACGTCGCGCTACCAACGCAATCGAGACCCCCCAAAAGCAGCTTTAAATTCTAAGGCTGTTTTTGTTTCGTATTGACAGCACCATCCTAAACGGTATAATGTCTAAAATAATTATTAGGCTATGAGAGTATCTTTCTATACCCTGGGCTGCAAATTAAACCAGGCGGAAACTGAGGAACTAAAAAAGAATCTGGTAAAAAAAGGCTTTACCGCGACAGATTTTTTGTCTAACGAAGACGTATCAGTTATCCGTGCTTGCGGAGTTACCTCTGGGGCAAGCCAGACAACCCGGGCGGTTATCCGTCGCGCCAAGCGTCAAGGTTCGTATGTTATTGCTACCGGATGTTTGGAGAACTCTAATTTGAAAGAAATTGACTTTGCCGCTACTTCAAGTCAAGAAATTGTAAAACATTTAGAAAAAATGGGGACGGATTTAGTTCCAGAACTAGCTTGTTCAATTGGTGAAAAAATTCTCAACCGCACCCGGGCTTTGATTAAAATCCAAAACGGTTGCAACTTTCAATGCAGTTACTGCATTGTGCCAAGTTTCCGCGGGAAAAGTACGAGTCTGCCAATTGATGAAGTAATAAAAAAAGTAAAAACAGCTGAAGACGAGGGCTTTCAGGAAATAGTTTTAACAGGAGTTAATATTTGCCTTTACAAGGACGGTAAAAAAGGTTTGGCTGAACTATTGGAAACAATTCTTGCCAAAACCAATTTACCTCGTATCCGCTTGGGATCGCTCGACCCTCGCCTTATCCCGCCCGAATTGCTTAAGCTGTTTTCTTTTAATTATGGGGCGGCCGACGAAACACAAAAACGTCTAATGCCCCACTGGCATTTAGCGCTGCAATCTGGTTCAGACAAAATATTAAGATCCATGAATCGCTTTTACACCGCTAAACAATATTTAAAAATTGTTGAAAAAATTTACCATTACAACCCCCTGTTTTCCTTTACAACCGACATGATTGTCGGCTTCCCGGGCGAAACAATGACAGACTTTAAAGCCAGCGAAGAGATTATTAAAAAAATTAGATTCTCTAAAGTACACGTTTTCCCTTTCTCGCCGCGACCCGGGACGATCGCCGCTTCGGCTCGGCCAATGGTCCAAGAAAAAATTCGCTCGGACCGGGCGAGAAAGTTGATCCAAGAGGTAGAAAAAATAAAGAAAGAATACCAACAAGAATTTATTGGTCAAACTCGCGAAGTTTTGTTTGAAAACAAAAATCCTCGTACCGGATTGTACGAGGGTTATACGCCAGAGTATTTAAAAGTAAAAAAGGCTTCGAAAACCAATTTGGCTAATAAATTAGTCCTGGTAAAATTAGACAAGAAAATGTTTGTTTAAATCTCACTTACTAATTCATCCATTATACCAACAATTTTGTCTTCCTTGGCTGGTGGTAAGACCTCATGCAAACGCCGTGAAATTAAATAAGAAAATTCACGGTTTTTTATTAATTCTTTAACCTCTTTAGCGAGCTCTAATCCGTTCGTGGCATTACCATCCAACATAACGATTGCATTAAGCTTCGCGAGGTATTTAGCGTTTACTTCTTGGTGGGTATCCATCATTGGTATGATGATCGCAGGCTTTCCTAAAGCGGCCAACTCCGTAAGGGTACCAAATCCCGCCCGTCCGATTACCACGCTCGCAATAGCATAGGCGTCTTTCATTTCATCAGTAAAAAAATCAAAGACCTGGTAGTTGGGGAAAGCCCCAGCCGCTCGGGTGGCGAGTTCTTTGGGACGTTCACGACCAACCAAGTGAATAACATGCCAGTCGTGCGGAAAATGCGGTACGGCCTCAACCACCATTTGGTTTATTTTTGCCGATCCCGTTCCCCCACCTAAAGCAAAGATGACCGGTGAATCATCGTGGATATTAAAACGAGTGCGGGAAGTATTGATGTCTACTACAGATAAATCTCGGACTGGATTTCCAATCCATTCAGTTTTGTGTTTGGGGAAATATTTGACGCTCTCTTGCAATGCCGTCGTTATTTTTTTCGCAAAACGAACCATGAGTTTGTTAGATAGACCAGGCACGGCGTCTTGTTGATGAACCCAAGCCGGTATTCCGAGTAAAGCACCAGCCCAATGCAAGGGAACGCTAACAAAACCACCAGCAGAAATTAATAACACCGGTTTTTCTTGCCAAAGCAAAAGTAAGGACTGGAAAAAAGCACTAGCGATACGGATCAGGTCAAAAATGTTTAATAACGAAAAATACCGGCGCATTTTACCAGCCGTGATTGTAAAAAAAGGGATGTCATATTCGCTTACCAGGGTTTTTTCCGGACCGCGCCGAGTACCAACCCAGACAAACTCCGCCTCTGGATGAGATTTTTTGTAAACCTCCGCGATCGCCAAAAGCGGGACCACTGGCCCCAGTGTTCCGCCACCAGAAAGAAATATCTTCATACTAGTAATCGCGAAGTTTAGTGATAAGATCCGAGTTTTGAATTTTTTCCAAAGCCTTGGCTTCAATCTGGCGGATGCGCTCGCGAGTGACACCAAACTCTTGGCCCACTTCTTCCAAGGTATGAGTAACGCCATCCGTTAAACCGAAACGCATTTCCAAAATCTTTTGTTCGCGTGGCGAAAGCGTCTTAATAGATTCTTGAACGTAATCCTTTAAAATTTCGAGACCCGCGGCACGATCCGGTGAGACATTTTTGACATCTTCGATAAAATCTTGCAAAGATGAGTCGTCGTCATCGTCTCCAACTGAAACTTCCAGAGAAACCGTGTCCTGAGAAATTTTAATGATGTGGTTAATCTTCTCTACCTCTTCACCCATTTCTGCAGCCAATTCTTCCGGGGTGGGATCACGACCAAGGTCTTGCATCAGCCGGCGCTGGACTTGTTGGAAACGGTTAATAGTTTCCACCATGTGAACCGGAATACGAATGGTACGAGATTGATCGGCGAGAGCACGGGTAATAGCTTGACGAATCCACCAAGTGGCGTAAGTGGAAAACTTGTAGCCTTTGCGGTAGTCAAACTTTTTAACCGCCCGGAAAAGACCAATGTTGCCTTCTTGAATAAGATCAAGAAGTGACAAACTCTTGCCGACAAACTTCTTGGCAATTGAAACTACCAAACGCAGGTTGGCTTCGATCAGTTTTCGTTCAGCAGCTTTATCTCCCCGTTCTTTACGTTTGGCTAAAGAAACTTCCTCTTCGCCTTTTAAAAGCGGGATTTTCCCAATCTCGCGCAAATACATCTGGATTGAGTCGGAAGAAATTGACCCGAGGTCAAACGGAATGTCCATGTCTGGCTGTTCACCTTGGAATTCTTTCAAAACACCATGCTGGTCTTTGACGCCGCCAAGTAGTGATTGTGGTGGTTCTACCAAAGAGATACCATTCCGATCCATTAATTCCAAAAATCCCTCATACAAGTCCACATATTGTTCGGGGTATGGTAAAGCGGAAAGCAGCTCGACTTCGGTAATGAAACTACGGTTACGGCCCTTGCGGATAAGATCCCAAATTTTTTCTTCACTCGGAACCGGCGCGACAAAAGGTGGTGGTAGAGGAAGAAGCGCCTTTTTTAGCTTTTTTTCTTTAGCTAAAATCTTTGTTTTAGGTATAGTTTTACCGCTTTTAACAAATTGTTTTTTCTTAACTTTAAACTGAGGCCCAGAAGCCTTTTTAATCTTTACATGTGGAGAGGGTTTGGCTTTTTTTACCGACTTTATCTTCTTCATTTTAGAAGCAGAAACAGGTTTAGCGGTTTTCTTTTTCATGGGTTTTAAATGTTTCTTTTTGCGTACCATAAAATTTAACTGAAAGGATAAATCTCCAGATTTCCTACCAAAGAACTATAAGCGCGAGAGCTCTTGCAATTCGCGCAGTAACAAACCGACTTTTTCTTTTTCCCCCGCTCGTTCAGCTTGGGAAAGTTCGGTTTGAATTTGTTGCCCTCTGGTTTTTGACCACAGGGATTTTAATCTGGTTAAAAGCTGGCCAAATTCCGCCTCAGCGGCTTTCGGACCAAGCTCGGTAAAATCCTTCTCGCTTTGCATCTGAAGGATGTCGATTAAGTCTTTAAACTCTGGATGATTGAAATCATCGAGAGAGACATTTCTATTGTTAGTATACGTTGTTTTTAAACTTTCGTAAAGCCCGGTCAAGCTGTCTCCGCCCCACAGAGTACTGGGCAGAGAAAAAAACTGTTCGTTCATATATTCCGGGTAACGAAACACTAGTCCTAGTAACTTTGACCTCAAACCATGAACCTGGTCGTCTTTTTCTTCTTCTTTAGCCGGAGTCGGGACAGCTTTTTTATTTACGACAGAGACTCCAGTTCTTTTTTCGACTTCAATTTTAAGACGGTCTAAATCTTCCCGTAGAGCATTTAAATCTGTCCCCAAGCGATTAGCAAGCTCTTTTAGCCAATGATCCCGCTCGACAGCATAGGGAATGCGTCCAATGAGTGGCAGAAGCTCATTAGCCACCGCTTGCTTCTCTTTAGGCTTGTTAGTATCGTGGCCACCTAAACTTTTCTTAAAATACCACTCCATGATTTCAGTCGCGTTTTTAACCGCTTCAAACCAGACAGCGGGATTTTTCTTTAGACATTCGTCCGCATCTTTTCCTGCGCCTTCCGGAATAGTAATGACCCGGATATTAACCCCTTCGGTAAGCAAGACTTCGATTCCACGCATGGCGGCATTTTGTCCGGCGGCATCAGCATCGAAAGCAATCGCTAGATTATCTGAATATCTTTTTAGAAGTTTGGCTTGTTCGTTAGTTAAAGCGGTGCCAGATGAGGCCACCACATTTTCCATACCATGACTATGACAAGCAATTACATCCATTTGACCTTCCACCATGACAGTTAGGTCAGCCTTGCGTATTGGTTGCTTGGCTTGGTAGAGACCATACAAAATGCGAGACTTTTGGTACACAAGAGTTTCGGGAGTATTCACATATTTACCACCAGAGTTTTCTTTTTCAACCAAGACCCGACCGGTAAAGCCAACTACATCGCCATGGACGTTTTGGATTGGAAACATGATCCGGCCGCGAAAACGATCATAATATCCCCGGGTAGATCCGGCTTGGGCGCCGTCTTTTTTAATCGTCAAACCAGTGGCCACTAAATCTTCAATGCCAATCCCCTTTTTAAGAAAATATTGGGTGAGTAATTCCCACTGATCTGGGACATACCCAATCTGCCATTTTTCAATCGCTTCTTTAGTTACCCCACGATTAGTTAAATAATCCAGGGCCGGTTTGGCCGCCGGCATGTCTAACAAAATGCGGTGGTAAAAGTATGCCGCTTTGCCATTAATTTCCAAAATACGGTTCTTCTGGCTTTTGTTTACCTCCGTTCGGAAGTTCTCTAATTTAATACCAGCTCGATCGGCTAATAATTTCAGAGCTTCGGGGAAATCTAAACCCTCAATCTCTTGGACGAAAGAAAAAGCATCACCATGTTTGCCACAACCAAAACAATGCCAGAACTGCCGTTCCGGATGAACCATGAAAGAAGGTGATTTTTCCGAGTGGAATGGGCAACAAGCTTTCCAATATACCCCAGCTTTTTTCAAGGGCACGTATTCTTGGATAAGCTGAACCAAATCCAATCGGTCTTTGATGGACTGTGTGTCAGTCATATGCCCTTAAATTACCATTATTAAGGGG
>CAZRZQ010000012.1:0-15523 GCA_964604585.1 uncultured Gammaproteobacteria bacterium | reverse complement strand
AGCCCACAGGATTGCGGGCAAAACCAAATAAGTTGCCCTAGACTAAACTGGTTTTGCCCGCAATCCTGTGGGATAAGACCTATGCCCCGTAGCGAACGGGGTAAACGGAGGCAGAACTATGCTGTTCTGGTATCTCCTAGCCGCCCTCATTGGCGGGCTGGCGGGCATGATCGCCAGTCTGTTCTTTGGACACCAGGTTGCGGAGGCAACCGGGGCGTCCCCCCTTATGACATTCCTCCTCGTCATGCCGGCAGCCGGGACATTCCTGGCAGTCGTTGCCATGACGATCATCCACATCTGCGACCGGCGGAAGCGCCGGCTCATCCCCAAGGAGGCCCTTTATGAGGACCTCTGATCTCGGCCGGGTACTCGGCCAACTCTCCGAAAGACACAAAGTTTGTGTATTTCGGAGAGCCGAGTACTGAAAATAAAGACACGCTGTGAAAACGGCGTGTCTTTTAAAAATCAAAATAGTTATCTGGCAACCGAATATATTACGCTTCCATTTTAAAAGCTATTTTTCTAGCTTCTTCCATATACTGCAAACAAAGCTCTTGATAATTAAGACGTCTTTCTGGGTCAGCCTCTCCAAGCATATCACTTGCCGCCCACTCAGCCTCTTCACACTTTTCTCTTATTTTATCTTTTTCATCCCCAATTAAGTCTTCTTGACTCAAAAGAAGTTCTACAAAACTTTCGATATTTCTTTTAATTTGGTCGAGTTTTCTATCAAGTGTTTCTTCGTCAACTTCAGAATTTACCTCTACCTTCAATAAATCTGCTACTGCAAAAATCTTTGAAGTACTAAACATACCGTCTGCCGTTTTCTTACGATCTTTGTTCTTTACACAAACACAAGCGCTCAGTGGGTAGCCACATTTTTCACATATGTTTTCTTTTTTTTCTTTCATACAAACATAATAAATAATATAATAATAATCCCATGATTCGTTTTAGTCAATAATGTGTATCATTCTCTCCTTAACGCTTCAATCGGATCCAGAGCAGCGGCTTTCCGGGCGGGATAAAGGCCGAAGAAAAGACCAACAGCGGCAGAAAATGTTAGGGATAAGATAATAGAAGAAATGGGGATGGAATAAACCCAGGCCATATTAAAATAAGTGGCAGCGAGATAAACAAGCAGAGCCAGCAAGGCACCAAGTACAATACCGACTACTCCACCGATAGATGTGAGAACAGTCGCTTCGGTTAAGAATTGCCATAAAATATCTTTCTTTTTAGCACCAAGAGATTTGCGTAGACCGATTTCAAATGTTCGTTCCGTTACCGAAACATACATAATATTCATAATCCCCACTCCTCCCACGACTAAAGAAATACAAACTAAAGCGACTAGTAAGAATGTTATACCACCCACCACGGACTTTAACATGTTAGCCGCTTCTTCCATGGTGCTGATTGCGAAGTCATCGCGGTCGGGATCGGTGATCTCATGATTCTCGCGAATAATCTCTTCTAGCTCAGTAACGGTTTCCGATAATTTAGTCCGATCTTTTACCTTGGTAATAATTGAACGAACATAATCTATGCCCAGAATTCTTTTCTGCATGGTTTTCGTTGGGATGATGACAATGTCATCCATATCCATAAAAAAGGCGGCGCCGCGTTCAGCGGCGACACCCACAATGCGAAAAGGTTTGTTTTTAATATATACTGTTTTACCTACTGCATCTTGGTCGCCAAAAAATCTTTC
This sequence comes from uncultured Gammaproteobacteria bacterium, assembly GCA_964604585.1. Classification (GTDB taxonomy): domain Bacteria; phylum Patescibacteriota; class Patescibacteriia; order Magasanikbacterales; family GWA2-37-8; genus DATDYA01. Next base: position 13,809 of record CAZRZQ010000012.1, on the reverse strand, counting down.
ATTCACCCCATGACCGATAACCACCACCTGCGACAAAGAATCTTCTTCATCTTTGGTAAACATCCGACCACTAACGATGTCGAAGCTTTCTACTTCCGGCATGTTATATCCCTCGCCCATGATCATGGTAACTTTGTCTTCACCTTGGTAACGAACTACCTCTTGACCAACCACCCAACCATAGGTGGCGGTTATATTAGGATGGTTGTCTATATCTTCAATATCTTTATCGTTTAAGGTGGTAATCACAATGCCGGTTGACTGACCGACCGCGTTTTCATTGGATGTTTTACTCGTGGCTGGTATTTTAGTTTCAATGCTTATTGTATCCGCTGAATAAATCTCTAATTCACTCATTACTAATTTATCTAAACCCCGACCAGCGGCCATGATGGTAATAACAACGGCGATACCTATACTAATACCCAGGATTGTTAAAACCGAGCGAAGTTTTTGGGCGCGCAGAGATTTTAAAGCAAATTGTAGGGCGGTGCTAAACATATTATTCGTAGCGCAAGGCTTCAATCGGGTCTAAATTAGCCGCCCGTCTGGCCGGCAAAAGACCAAATAACAAACCGATACTCATCGAAACAAAACAGGCTAATAATATTGAGGACAGAGAAATAACAAACTCCCAGTCATATTCCATGCCTTGGGCAATTTTCGCAACAGCGTAGGAGATAAGACCGCCCAAGACGATGCCGATCAGACCGCCGGTTAAAGTAATAGCAGTAGTTTCAATTAAAAACTGAGAAATTATTTGACGTTTTTTTGCACCGACAGCTTTCCTTAGACCAATCTCTCTTGTCCGCTCTTGCACCGCCGCCAACATGATATTCATAATCCCAATTCCACCGACCATTAAGGCAATTGAAGCCACAGCAACCAAAAAGAGTTTTAGAGCGTTGGTAATCGTCGTTAAAGTTGAAAGACCTTGGGCCATACTGCGGACAGAAAAGTCATCATTATCTGGGTTGGTGATGTCGTGTTGGTCACGAAGTATGGCGCGAACAAATTCCATACTATCTTCAACATTATCTGCCGAGTCAATTTTAAAGCGTGCGAAGGAAATGTAGTCTACTCCCAGCAAAGTCTTTTGGGCGGTTTCCAAAGGGACAAAAATTTGGTTGTCCTGATTTTCAAAACCACTTACTCCCCGTTTTTTCATGACACCAATAATATTAAAACTGGTGCGTTTAATCTTTATGCTTTTCCCTACGGGATCAATATCTTGAAACAAATCTTCGGCCACCTGACTACCGAGAACAGCTGTACGAGCAGAAGAACGATCTTCCTCTTCAGTAAAAAAACGTCCGGTGGATAATTCGGCGTCTTCAACATTGGTATAGCTATAGTTAACACCGACAAAATTGGTGTCGGTTTTTTGTTCGCCCCAAGTGACCGTATCTCGGCCACGGATATACCCGCTAGAAGCCAAAACATGCGGATTACCAGCGTTCATAACAGCATCAATATCTTTGTTCTTGAAACTAGTAACGATTATGCCTATGGCTGAAGCAGGTGGGCCGTCTTCGTTTGAACTACCTGGTAAAACCGCGATTAGATTTGACCCCATACCTTTTACCTGGTTCAAAATTAAACTTTGCGCCCCCGCGCCAACCGACATGATGACTATTACCGACATGATCCCGATAATAATCCCGAGCATGGTTAAAAACGACCGAACTTTATTTCGGCTTAAAATTTTCCAAACATTATATAAATTCTCTAAAAGAAACATAGTTTATTTAACGAGCTCAGCACGATCTTCCGCATACTGACGATCTTTGACTTCGTCATCTCCCACTATTTCACCGTCTTTAATGCGTATAATTCTTTTCGCATGTTCCGCGGTATATTTCTCGTGGGTAACTAAAATGATAGTATGCCCCTGTTCATTCAAATCCTGTAAGATTTTCATTACCTGGTGGCCGCTCTTGGAATCCAAGTTACCGGTCGGTTCATCCGCAAAAATTACTTCCGGGTTATTCACAAGAGCTCGCGCGATCGCGACGCGTTGTTTTTCACCACCAGAAAGCTGTCCTGGTGTGTACTGCAAGCGGTGGTCAAGACCAACCATGGATAATAATTTATTTCCTCGGGCCAATCGATTGGCTTTGGACATGCTGGTGTAAAAAAGTGGCATAATGACGTTTTCCAGGGCACTGGAACGGTTGAGGAGGTTAAAAGCCTGGAAGATAAAACCGACTTTATTACTACGCATATCCGCCAGTTCGTCATCGTTCAGTTTACTAACATCACGGCCTTCAAAAAGATACTGACCAGTAGATAAAGTATCTAAAAAGCCAAGAATGTGCATGAGGGTAGACTTACCAGATCCAGACGGACCCATAATCGAGACGAATTCGCCTTTTTTAATCTCAAAATTTAAACCGTGTAAAACCGAAGTGACCAACTCCCCACTTTGGTATTCTTTGGTCAGATCTTTAATTTGGATTAACGTATCGAGAGGCATATTATTTAGCTTCTTTTACTGACACGACGATTGTCGCGCCTTCGTTAACTCCTTCTAATATTTCCATTTTACCGTCATCGGCTCGAAGTCCGGTTTTAACAGTTATTTCTTTTAGTTCATTGTTTTCTAAGATGCGGACATATTTATCTCCGTTATCTCGAGAAAGAACCGCGCGAGTCGGCACAGTTAAAACTCCAGAGCGTTCTTCGGTTAAAATGTTGACGTTGGCCGTCATACCAGATTTTATTTCTTTGTCGCTATCTTCCATCGCGACCTTAACCCGGTAATACACCACGTCTTGGATTTCGGTCGAAGCGCGATCAATCGAGATAACTGTTCCTTTGAACTTTGTATCATCACCAAAAGCGTCAAGGGTAATTTCCGCGTTATCATTCAAGGCGAGCTTGGCGACGTCGGTTTCCGGCACATCTACCTTTACTTCATAATGTGGGGCGACTACTTTCATCACTACTTCGCTCGACATAACTAACTCACCCTTTTTCTTATTAACCTTACCAACTACGCCATCCACCGGAGCGCGCATGACTGCCTTGTCTCGGTTAGCGACTGCTTGAGCCACAGCCGCACGGTAAGACGCCACGTCCACTGCTCGAGGCGGGTTCTTTTTGTTGTTATAATTTGCCACGGCCTGATCATACCCAGCTTTTTTAATAGCGACAGTCGCTTCAGCAGTTTTCCTGGCATTTTCTAAATCTTGCAGAGATTTATTGTACGCAATGGTGTATGTAGTAAGACTATTTTTGGCGTTCGCAACAGCTTGCACTTCGGTTATGACAGCACTGTACTGGGTGTTGACAGAAGTACGAGTGGTATTAATGGTAGACTTTAGAGTATCTAGAGAAGCTTGGGTAAGACTGCCGACTGGCGGGGTGGCCGCTAATACTTCGTTAACTGAACCTAATAAAGTATTCAATTGAGACAAAGCTTTATTAGCTGATTGCAAGGCGTCATCTATCGCCAAATGATTTTGCGGATTTGACGCTAAACCGACTTTACTACGTAATTCATCTCGGCTGGCCTTCACAGTCAAATAATATCCGTTGGCCGCCCCGAGTTTACTAGAATCTAGTATAGCAAGGTAATCATCAAAGCTGTCGTTAGAGAGAGTGTTATCGATACCTAAAATATTATCGGCCTGGGTTAAACCATTGTCAGCGGCTGCGATCGAGGTTTGTAAAACCGCTAAGGCGTCTTTGTATTCGTCTTCAACAATTTGACTGGTTTCACCGCCTTCAGCTTTCTTTAGATTATTCTCCGCGGTCTGAACGGCGGCCTCAGCGACTTTAATAGAATTTTCAGTACTGGATTTAGTATTGTTTAGATCAGCCTCGGAAAGGTCAACGGCTGCTTTGTAATAGGCTAATTCACTTTCGTTAACGCCAGCTAATTTCTGTTGCAAGTTAGCGCTCGCTTGTGCGATAGAGGCATTTAATTCCGCTAGACGGAGGTTAGCGAGCCACTGCCCGACCTTAACCTTGTCCCCTTCTTTAACACGTAGGTCAGTCAAGGTGCCAGAAAGTTCAAAGTGAAGGTCAAGATCGTTGGCGGATTCAATATTGCCAGTCGTTTCAACTGTTTGACGAAGATCTTCGCGAGCAACATTTGTCGTTTGGTACTCTGGACCCTTTTTGTTTCTACTGGCGCTTACGAATGAATAGCCAACTATTAATATGATAATAATCGCTGGGATGTAAAACTTTTTCTTCTTGATAAAAGCGAGGTTCATAAATATGTAGATTAATTTTTTGCTTTGTTTAAAAAACCGGCCATTTGGCCCACCATCTTTTTAACCTGGGCTTCAGGAATTAAAATTAATTTCCCAACGTGCTCGACAATTAAAAAACGGGCACCGCTTTTAAGTTTAAGGCGGTCACGAGCATTTTTTGGTATAACAATCTGGCCGCGTTCGCCGACTGTGGTATAACCGCAGATTTCTCCGAAAGGACTGCTGGTTGATTTGGACATATTTTTAAAATATGATAAGTACGTAATTACATACTTATCATACCAGATTGCACAAAAAGGTCAAGGGGCGCGCCACAGTACACCCTTGATTTTCTCTCCAGGTTATGCTATAATTTACTGTTTGGTTTTGGGGGCGTAGCTCAAACGGCAGAGCCGCGAGATTAGGACTCGCTAGTTGCAGGTTCGATTCCTGTCGCCTCCAACCAACTGCCCTGCCCCGACTTCGGTCGGGGCTTTCTCTTTTCTATAATTTCTCCCACTCCTCTACGCCTTTTAAGTAATCTTCTTTTATCTTATCAAAGTACTCTTTGGCGGCTTCATATTCATTGGGTATGACCCCGTCAAGAATGGCTTCCTCAATCGCCTTCTTTATTTTACCAACCGTTGGGCCGGGTTTTAGACCGCATTCTTTCATTATTTCATCCCCACGGAAAGGAGACTGGAAAGCGCGCATCTTGTCTTTTTCAAAAACTTCTTGGATGCGCTTTTCGAGATGGTCATAGTTCTTAAGTCGTTTGTCTTTCTTGTAGGGATTACCAGTAGTAATGTCCGACCGGCCGAGGACCAAAAGATCCTCGAGTTCTTCGCCCAAGTTAACAATAAGCCGCCGAACGGCCGAATCGGTAATGCCTTCGTCCATGAGACTAATCGGCTGCTGGTGCCAGCGAACAAGCTTGCCTAGATATTTTCTTTCGTCCGTGGAAAATTTTAAACGGCGGGAGATATCGTTTACTAATTTCCGACCAACGTGTTCGTGCTGATAAAAAGTCCAGCCTATTTTAGTAATAAACTTTTTAGTATCGGCTTTGCCAATGTCATGCAGTAAACCAGCTAAACGCAATAAAACTTTATCTGAGCGCTCAGCAATATTATCTACCACTTTAAAGGTGTGTGTTAAATTGTTTTTATGCTGATGGCCGTAAATCTCCTCTACCCCGTCTAGGGCGGATACTTCTGGTAGAACCAAATCTAACAAGTGGGTTTGAAACATTAAAACCAGACCAACAGAGGGAGTAGGTGTAGACAAAAGTTTAAATAACTCTTCCTTCACGCGTTCAGCAGAAACAATTTTTATCCGTTCGCGATTGCCATAAATCGCTTCCAAGGTCTTTGGTTCAATACCAAAACCTAGCTGAGCGGCGAACCGAACAGCGCGCATCATGCGTAAGGGGTCATCAGAAAAAGTTGTATCAGGATCAAGGGGGGTACGAAGAGTTTGAGTTTCCAAATCCTCTTGTCCGTTAAATGGATCCACCACTTCTTTTTTAATCTTGCTGGTACTCGGGGCGCGCAAGCCACTGAAACATTCAACTGACAAGGCCATAGCGTTGACAGTAAAATCTCGGCGAGATAAATCCTCTTCTAAACTAGTAAGTTCGACTTTAGGCTTCCGTGAATTTGGGTCATATTTCTCAGTACGAGCACTGGCAAACTCCAAGATTAATTCATCTTTTTCACCGGGTTTTAAAATGTACCGAGCAGTGCCAAAGTCGGGAAATTCTACTAGGCTCCCCGCTTCTTTTAAGAGAAGATCAAAAGACTTGGTAAAAGCTAGTCCGTCCCCCACTACCACAAAGTCGACATCTTTTTTAATCTCATTTTTTAAAAGTAAATCACGGACAAAACCACCCACGACATAGACCGGAGTTTTTTCTTTTTTGGACAGGCTGTGGATTTTTTTAAAGATTGTTTTCAGATCCATAACTATACTTTCCGGTTGCGTTCTAATCTTTTTTCCGCGGTCTCTTCGTCAATCCAACCTTCTTTCAAAAGCTGTTTGAGAGAGTTTTCCATGGATACCATTCCCTCTTTAGCACCGGTTTGAATAACCGATTTAAGTTGAGCAATATTATTCTCACGAATAAGGTTAGAAACAGCTGGGGTGTTAACAAGAATTTCGCGCGCGGGGACACGTCCGCCATCTTTAGCGGGTAAAAGATCCTGGGCGACGACCATCTTTAAAACGGCCGCCAACTGAACCAAAACCTGTTTTTGCTTGGAGCCTTCAAAAACGTCGACGATTCTTTCTACCGCTTCAGCCGCACTCGATGTGTGCAAGGTGGAAAATACCAAGTGGCCAGTCTCCGCAGCAGTTAGAACCGTCGCGATAGTCTCTGGATCACGCATTTCACCGACAAGAATTACATTCGGGTCTTGGCGCAAAACATATTTTAGAGCATTGGCGAAAGATTTGGTATCATTCCCGACCTCCCGTTGTTCGATCAGGCACTCTTTATCTTCAAATAAAAATTCGATCGGATCTTCAATCGTTACCACGTGCGCTTTACGCGCTTTATTAATTTCTTCGATTAGAGCCGCTAAGGTTGTCGATTTACCACAACCGGTTGGACCAGTGACCAAGATCAAGCCATCCAAAAGTTTTGGTACTTCTAACAGAGTCGGTTCGAAGTGTAGATCCTCGACGGTTGGAATATCTTTAGGGATAAGACGAGCGGCCAGACCAATGTTTCCGCTCTCACGATGCAAATTGACACGAAAACGCATACCTTCTACTTCATAGGCCAGATCCAACTCTTTCTCTTCAGCAAAGCGAGTCTCTTGCTCTTTCGACAATATGCCCATGACTGCTGTTTCTAGTTCTTTATTGCCCAAAGGTTTTTCGTCTAATTCCTTAAGTTGACCTTCAACGCGGATCATGGGCAATTCTTCACCGACTAAATGCAAATCCGAAGCGTCGGCTTTGATCGCTTCTTTAAAATAGTTTTTTAGATTGACTGGCATAAATTATTTTACTAGTTAAATTAATTTTTTTAAATTTCTTATTTCCTTTTCCATCACCTCTTCACCTTTACCAATAAATTCTCTGGCGTCAAGGAAATTTTTAATCCCGAGTAGACTTGTATTAGTTATCTCCGGTTCAATTTTAATATCTGCTAACTGTAAGTCTTTAGACGCTAGATTGTGCCGGACAATATTTAACAACGGAGGCGCCAAAGAAGTCATGTGTACTTTTTCAATATTTTGCCTAGGAAAATGCGCGTCTAAATTTACCCCAATGACTATATCCGCGCCCATTGAACGAGCGACGTTCACGGGTACAGGTTGACTGAGACCACCATCTGCCAAAAGTTTCTTTTCAGATAACACCGGTTGAAAAAGGAAAGGTACAGAATAACTGGCGCGCAGAGCGCCCAAAAGATTTCCGGAGCGAAGAATAACAGCTTCACCGCTTTCCAGGTTGGTAGCGACAGCGGAAAATGGTAAAAGTAGGTCATTAAACAATACCTCGTCCTTACCGGTTTGTTCGGTCAATTTGTCTCGGAAATATTTCACACCCTTGTCTCCTTTGAGAAGTCCACCTTTAAAAACAGCGAGGTCCCAAAAAAGTTCAAATAATTGCCGACGGTCATTACCGGTTAAAACTTTTTCTACCCAGTTAATATCCCGGGTGGCGGCGTAAAAACCACCTACTACCGCCCCGATTGACGAACCAGCGATAAAATCTATGGGGATCTGGTGTTTCTCTAAAACCCGAATAACACCAATATGCGCCAAACCACGGGCACCACCACTCCCTAACGCTAAGCCAATTTTCTTTCGTTTTACTTTAAGCATAGAGGGCATTAGATAGTTTAGTTTAACATAAAAGCCACCACTTGAAAAGTAAAGGTAAATGCTGTATAGTGACGTGGCTCAACGGGGATTAGCGCAGTTGGCTAGCGCGCATGCATGGGGTGCATGAGGCCGCAGGTTCGAGTCCTGTATCCCCGACTAATACTGTCTTCCAAGGCAGTATTTTTATATACTCCAGTACGTTTGACAGTCTAAAGTAATAATGTTGCGATACAAAGTGAAGCGTGAGATGGCCAGCGCCCTATTTTAGGCGGCAAGCAGGAGGTTTAAGATGTTGAACGTCCACGTGGTTGTCTCCTGGGACCAGAAGGCCCAGGAGGCGGCCAACGAGCGGGTGCTCCGGGCTCTGCTCGATACGAAGACCTGGTCGGTCGGACTCGTCACGGCGTCAGCCAACGAACACGGAGACCAGAAGTACTACCGGGACTGGGCTCAGCATCTGTCCCAATTCCTCCGGGAATCTGGGATTCGTGTCAATGTCTGTGGGGCTTCGAGGTCGCTCTGCCCCCAGACCCAGTTCATGACCGAGCAGATGGTGGCGATAGAGACCGCTCGGAAGAGGCGCGTTGCCCAGGGCCTCACCGACCCGAACCAGCCGCAAGACCCGACAGAGTGTGAACCGAACCACACACTCGGAGTTATGCGGCGGGTCTCCGGCGAGTGTGATACGGTAGTCGCGATCTACGGTCGCGACGAGATCTTGACCGGGCTCGCTACGCGGAACATCCGGATCAGCCCGGAGATCCTCGTGCCCGGCACGGTCGTGGTTGAGCGCGACCACGCCGAATTCATGATCTACTGACCAACAACCCCATCCCCACCCTCCACAATTCTCGCACTTCGGCCCCCTGTCCCGTGGCCGACACGCCGCCTCGCGGTGCTGTCATAACGGGCTTCTACAAAAAGACACCTTGCTTTAAGGTGTCTTTTTGTAGATCTATACGGGCTTGAAAAAATATTTAGAAAATGGTATAACAATCTGGCATTACGGGCTATAGCGCAGTTGGTAGCGCGCATCGTTCGGGACGATGAGGCCGGCGGTTCAAGTCCGCCTAGCCCGACTAAACTAGCTATTAATTAGCTGGTTTTATTTTCTAAATATTCTTTTAAAGCAGATTGCCACGATCTTTGCAGAGAAAATTTAGTATTAACCAGGCTAGAATTAACAGGGCGTTTGGCCGGTCGTATAAACTCTTGCCCTGAAATAGGAGTAAGCTTAGGGTTAACACAAAGGATATTAAATATTTCTTTTGCCCACTCATACCAACTGCACATACCACTATTGGTCCCATGATAAATACCGAAGGGTAATTTTTCTTCAATCAACTTTTTGGTAAACTGCGCTAGGTCTGGGGCGTAAGTCGGGCTACCATATTCATCATTAACAACTTTGATCTCAATATCGTTTTTCTTTTCAACCATAATATCTACAAAACTCTTTTTACTCATAGCACTATTCCCCGGTTTGCCAAAAATTCGGGACGGACGAATAATATAATACTGACCACCTACGGCTTGAAGATTGTTTTCACCAGCTAACTTCGATTTCCCATACTCTGTATTAGGATCGGGTTGTTCATCTTCACGATAGCCTCCTTTTTCTCCACTAAACACATAGTCGGTGGAATAGTTCACGAAAGTGGCTCCCAATTCTTTGGCGCACTCCGCCAACATCTGCGGCACTTCCGCGTTTATTTTATAACACAGGTCTTTTTCCAGCGGATCGCTTTCTGCCTTATCCACCGCATTATATCCGGTGGCATTAATAATAATTTTTGGTTCTACGGCCAAAACTTTAACCTTGGCATCAGGAGATAACAAATCCAACTCCTCCCGGTCCCAAGCTAAAACTTCATTTTCTTTAGAAAAGGTTTTTACCAATTCTTGACCCAAAGTACCCTTAGCGCCTAAAATAAGAATTTTTTGCATAATATTTATGTAAAAACTACCGCTTTATCCTAGCACGCTAAACAAAAAAACACCAGTCGCTCTGATGTTCTCTTGAGAGGTGCCACGGGTGGGGGCCGTGGCGACAGAACCTGGAACGACACGATCGTCCACAGGGCGCTGGGGTGACACATCTGTTGCGCTAGCGCGAGGCGCAACAGGAGGAGCTGGGATATACATCCTAAGCGTTTCCCAGCAACTGACGGAGGTAGGTCGCGGCGTCTGCGACCTGGTCCTCCTTTCCGAACTCGCACGTGGCGGCGCGGGTGAGGAGACTGATGGCCTCCTCGGTTTTTTCGAGGTCGACGAGGCGTCGACCGAGGACCAGCGCGCGTCCGGGGAAGTCCGGAAAACGCTGGTCCTCCATGCGGAGGATGATCCCCTGCCATTCCGAGAGCTCGACACCCGAGGCGAACTCGGGATCGTTCTCCAGGAGGGCGAAGAAGACCTTCATCCGCATGAAGTCGTCGTCCTCGGTCCAGACGAGGTCTCCGGCCCCGCTCGCTTCTTCCATCTCTTCCCAGATCTCGCGGTTAATGCGGATCTGGGAAGCGCGATCGCCCACCAGACAGAGAGCCGAAGCGGCGTTATGCCGCCCCTTCCACTCTACTGCCTGGTCGGCGCCACGGTCGGAAACGATGCTGGCCAGGTCCTCGGACATGGCGGCGAAAAGCCGCATTTCGAACTCTCCGACGGCCTTGACCGCCAGATCGTCCGACCGTAGCTTCTGCCTGGCCGGGCGGTACATCGCCCGGACGAGCATGCTCATCCGGCCGACGTACCCTGCCTCATCCGGCCGACAGGGCCAGGGTGACCCCTGGCCCTCCAGCTCGACCCAGCCACGAATCGTCTGGGGCACCTCCATGGCGCCACCTCCGATCCACCCCCTAGGGGGGGTAGTTAGATTGTTTTCTTTATAGACGTCCTGCTCCCCACAAGCAAGACAATCGAATATATCATAAAAATGGGGTTTTGTCAATCATAAAAGCGCCGTGGATAGGCGCTTGAAGTAAAGAGATTCTTTTTTAGCTCTTAATCACTTTCTGGTATTCTTCGTAATCTTCGATGTAATCACTACGGTCGGGACTGAAGTTGGTGGAAGAAACCGCTAAAAGTAGAGCGTCGGGACTGAAGTCTTTAAAACCATGCCAGACATAATTACCTGTGTATATAGCGTCTCCCGGACCTTCTAACGGTATATCTTCCTTGCCATTACCACGATCAATAACGGCAGTACATTTTCCTTTTAACATCACAAACAATTCTTGCTCTATTTTATGGCAATGCTGGCCAGTGTCCATCTGACAATCTTGGATGGTGTAAAAACGCTTAGGAATAAAATCCACATACTCGATATAGTCCTTTAAATCTGCAATCGAATAGGTGGCTTTTTCATTTTTTACAACCTTAATTGGAAACTTGTGGAAAACTAAATCCATAACTAAAAATTATTAAATAACTTCCTCTTCTTTTAAAACCTTTTCCTCATGCTCTTTTTGGCGTTTTTTCCTAGTAGGAGAATGATTAATCTTATATGCCTCTTCATGCTTTGCCCACAAATCCTCGACCCACTCTCGATTGGTCAAATACCAGTTAATCGTCTCCGACATACCAACTTCAAACTGGCTGTGGTCATACACCGGTTGCCAACCCAGAGCCTGCAATTTAGTAGAGTCAATCGCATAGCGTAAATCATTGCCAGGGCGATTTTCTACAAATTCTATCAGGTTATCCGACTTGTTCATTAAAGACAAAATCATTTTGGCAATTTCCAAATTATTACGTTCGTTGTCTACGCCAACGTTATACACCTCACCAGGCTGGCCTTTGGTTAACATTAATTCCAAAGCCCGACAATGGTCGCGAACATAAATCCAGTCACGGACATTTTCACCCGTGCCATGAATTAAGATCGGCTTATTTTTTAACAAACGGAAGATCGAAGACGGAACCAATTTTTCTGGATGCTGATAAGGGCCGTAATTGTTGGAGCAGTGAGTAACAATAACCGGTAGTTTGTGCGTGGCATGGTAAGAATGACACAACATGTCGCCACCGGCTTTGGCCGCGGCATAAGGCATGTTGGGGGTAATAGGTGTGCTTTCGGTAAATTTATTTGTGTCGTCCAAAGCTAAAGACCCGTAAACTTCATCGGTGGAAACATTAACGAATTTCTCAATATTATAATTACGCACTATGTTTAAGAGCATCAAGACCCCATAGGTGTTAGTCATGACAAACTCCGAACAATCACCAAAGATAGAACGGTCCACGTGCGTCTCGGCCGCAAAATTAATAATATGGTCCACTTGATACTTTTTTACCACCTCTTCCAAAAGCTTGTAATCACAGATATCCCCTTTGATAAAAGTATAGCGCGAAGAATGCTGTAGATTGCTCTCTATGCTTTTTAAATTTTCTAAATTTCCGGCGTAAGTGAGTTTATCGTAGTTAACGATTTCGTAATGCGGATGATTCTCCAAAATATAGTGAATAAAATTGGAGCCAATAAACCCAGCGCCGCCACAGACTAAAATTTTCATAATAGTTTTTAGTTTACCACCAGACCAGTATTTTAAGTAAAAAATGATAAAATGTAAAGATGGCGTTAGCCAATTTATTCACGGGGCCGGAAACCACTAAATCACCCGTAGCGACAGTTTTGGCTGAACTCTCTAATATTTTCCGGTCGCTTAAGACTTTTTTCGCGTAATACTGCTTTTTAACCTTACGCCAGACTGACCAATGACGAGGTTTTAACCAGTAGGCATAAACTTTCAAAAGTTCACCCCCCCACCTCCCGCGCCAAGCCACTAAAAGCAAACCCAGATTATAGACTATTTCTAAAGGTAAAAAAAGTATGAGCGTGGGCCAGCGATATAATAAATAGTTTAAAACATGACGGTTACGCTCAAGCCAAAAATATTTTGTTTTATTTTTGCTAAACTCGTATTCATGATAAAAAACCGCCTCCGGCACGCTAAATATTTTATATCCTTGAAATTTTAAACGCCAAGAATATTCTGAATCTTCGTGATAAAGAAAAAAGTCTTCATTCCACAAGCCAAATTGTTGTAATAGATCTGTACGCATTAAAGTGGCAGCACCAGAGGCATAACCAATTTCATATGGTGCCCCAAGTTTAAAGTCTTTTATTTCTTTATTGGCCTCTCCGCAGTAACCGATGCCAAAATACTGCCAAACATTCCCGGCAGTATTAATTTTGTCTTTCTCCGAATGGAGTAAGATTAAAGACTGCACTTGCCCGATAACTTTATCCGCCTCCATTGCCTGCACCATTTTTTCTACCGCGCCTTCGCCCAAATAACCATCGGCATTGTGCAAAAAAACATAGTCATAGCCGTGATCAATTGCCCACTGCATGGCCACGTTGTTGCCACCGGAAAAACCCAGATTTTTTTTTCGTGTCAATAACCGTAGTTTCCGGCAACTGATTTTTCATTTTTGCCACTTCCGACTGGATAAAAGGTAAAGAAGAAACTTCTTCCGATCGATGTGAATTGTAAATAACCAGCAGGTGAAGACTGCCCTTAATTTCGGCTTGCAAAGATACTCCAACCAAAGCTCGCGTCAGATATCTTTCCGGCTCATTAGACCAAACCAAATAGGCAATAACGGTTTTAGGCATGTTTAGCGATAATATTTATGATTGCCGCGCCACTTCCAAAAATACTTCAACCAGCTCCACAGATGCACGCGGGCGTATTTGTTTTTTAATAAGGCTTTCAAGATGCCGGGCACTTTGGCCGATGCCCGACCATGCACATGTTTTAAGTATATGTCAT
>CAZRZQ010000011.1:16726-23941 GCA_964604585.1 uncultured Gammaproteobacteria bacterium | reverse complement strand
AGGTCAGGAGTTCGAATCTCCTTTGGTCCACAAGACGCGACTGGCGTCACAATGCCGAGGTAGCTCAGTGGTAGAGCGAAGGACTGAAAATCCTTGCGTCGCGGGTTCAATCCCCGCCCTCGGCACCAGTTTACGGGGCGTAGCTCAGTTGGTAGAGCGCGTGGTTTGGGACCATGAGGTCGCAGGTTCAAGTCCTGTCACCCCGACCAATTCAAAACACAATTAATCGCCAAACCAGGCGATTTTTGTTATACTATATTTTATAAATGGAGCATAATTCTTTCAATTTAATGTATGGAGGTTTCATTTTTTGATGAGACAATTGAAATATTTTTAACAAAACTAGAAAAATCAACTATTGCTAAAGTTTTACGTACTGTTGATTTATTGGAACGTTTTGGAAATCAGTTGGGAATGCCTCATAGTAAGAATATTGGTCATAAATTATTTGAATTACGAATTAGAGGCCAACAGGAAATTCGTTTGATTTATACGTTTAGTGGTAATAAGGCAGTAATCTTGCATGGATTTGTTAAAAAGTCGGAGAAAACGCCTAAAAAAGAGCTGCTTATCGTTCAACAAAAATTATTATCACTTGACAGCATATAACGTATATGTTATACTAAAAACACTATGAAATCTTATACACAAATTAAAAAACGGCTCTTAAAAAACAAGGCGACGCAAAAGGCTTACCAAGAATTGGGCGGTGAGTTTGCGTTGGTAGAAAATATTATCGAAAAGCGCTTGGCTAAAGGTTATACCCAGGCTGTTTTGGCACAAAAAATTGGCACCAAACAATCCTCAATCGCGCGACTTGAGTCGGGGAGTTATAACCCTTCATTAGTTTTCTTGGAAAAAATAGCTAAGGCATTAGACACAAAACTGAACGTTTCTCTTTCCTAAAAGAGGTCCTGAGTAGATTCTAACAACGTCCTAAAATCTCGACGAAAGACCTGATTATTATCAGGTCTTTTTTATTGCCAAATAACCCCCAATCTGGTATATTCTAATCAGGAAAACAATAAAATTATTTATCTAATATATTTTCATAACCCTATGAAAAAAAGTATATTTTATTCAGTCACAATAGCTGGTCTAATCATTATGTCGGGAGCAGGATGTAACCAAACAAATGTTACGTCGCCCCAAACCAGTAATACTCCTTCGGAGGAAACCAACTCCACCACAAACACTGATGCCGCAATTCCTGCTCCTACCACCACCGTAACACCTACGGGGTCTCTGACGCCAGTGGCCGGGCAAAATAACCCAGAGGCGGCAGTCACTACTCCCGTTCCAACCCCCAAACCAACTCCAAAACCTACCCCTAAGCCTACACCAAAACCAGCCCCAAAATATGATGCTAACGGCTTCCCGCTAAATCCATATAACATGCAAAAATTCTATCATCCAACCATTGGTGAAACATATTATTATGTCGATGGACAATGGACATTGTCCGACTATGTTAATCCCTATGGGAACGAATAAGGTAATTATTCATTTACTTCAAATATGAAAAAATTATTTTTTCTTCTTTCTGCCATAATCTTCGTCGGAGGTGGCTGTTCGCAGGCTGCAACGAACCAAAACACCCCACCCTCTAACTCCGCAAACCAAAATACCGTTGAACAAACGGAAAACTATGTTACTCTACCAATAGAGGAAAACAAAACTCCTAATAATACAGTAACCAAAGGTCCTATGCTTTTAACTAGTCCTAATTTTGCTGCTGGTGGCACTATCCCAGCAAAGCATACTTGTGACGGCCAAGATGTAAACCCGGTTTTAAACATTTCCGATGTCCCAGAGAACGCCAAGAGTCTAGCACTCGTTCTGGAAGATCCGGATGCTCCAGGTGGGGTTTTCGTACACTGGGTAATCTGGAACATTGATCCAAAAACTTCCGTCATTCCGGAAAATTTCAAGCTCGGCAAAACCGGCGTGAACGATTTTGATGAAGCACGCTATGGTGGACCCTGCCCTCCCGCTAACCATCGTTATTATTTCCGTCTCTACGCTCTAGACAATAATGTCGAAGCAAAAGGACTTTTAAATGCAAAACAGCTCCGCCAAACAATCGGCGGCCACGTCTTGGCCGAAACCGAACTAATGGGTAAATACGGCCCAAGCAAATAACCTGGGAGAATCTAAATTTTCTGGCTTACATGATAAACCTCGCCAAGAAGGCTTCCCGTCATACTTTAAACAGTCTAGCTTTCCACACCAACGGCTCCTTTAGCAAGCCTGGTCTTATTTATCTCAAACTTACCGAGCGCTGTAATTTCCATTGTGAACATTGCGACATTTGGCGCTCGGGAAGCAGCCAAGATCTTTTGGTTAAGGATTGGAAAAAGATATTCCAAAATCTTAAAACCCTAGTAAAAAAACCTACGATCACTATCTCGGGCGGTGAGCCACTGCTTTATCCGGGGTTTTGGAAGCTGGTCGGTGCTTGTAAATACGAAGGAATAAACATTTCCCTTAACACCAACGGCTCATTAATAAATAACGCTCTAGCCGAACGATTAGTACAACCTCCCTTTGCTAAATTAGAGATATCTCTTTACACCCTCCGTCCAGAGACACAAAACAAACTACGCAATACTCCTCTAGCGTTCGAAAGAGCCTATCGAGCCCTTGAGACTTTGACAGAGGCGAAAAAAAATTTCCCCACTTCCAAAACCAACTTGCTGGTGGCTTTTTTACTCACCAAAATAAATGCCGAGGAAGTGGAAGAATTTATCAAACACTTTAGTAAACAAGGAATCTGGACCACGATTCAATCCCTGGATACCAATGTACAAGTTTTAAATCAAGGGGAGGTGTTCCAAGAAGAAAAAGAGTTAACGACCAGCGACCTGTGGATTACCGACAAAAAACTTGTTAATGCGACCTTTGATAAATTACTGGCTCTAAAAAAAGAAGGCTACTTGGTATATAACCGACTACCACAATTGAATCTGATGCGCAGTTACTATCTTGAAGAATGGGAGAAAATAAAAAAACTTTCCTGCCGAGCTGGCCATAACAATCTAATTATTTCCAAAAACGGCGACGCCTTCTTTTGCTTTAAGGGGCCCCGCATTGGCAACCTTCTAAACAAAGACGCTAAAACAATTTGGGGCTCTCCCCAAGCCAAAAAGACACGTCAGAAAATCAAAGACTGCCAAAGGCTCTGCCGGATCATGAATTGCAACTATTCCGGCGGACTGCTAACAAAATTTACTGAACATATTAAAAAGCCCAGGACTTAGCCCGGGCTTTTTAATTATTTATTATTCTCGCACCGTTAAACCGAGAACTGACCAAAACAAAAAGGCTAAGTCATTTTTAAAATATGGCACATCTACAAAACCGTGCACCAACAAAATAAGTAGAGACACTAAAACTGTTGTTCCCCAAAAAATATTTTTCTTTCTTAACGAAAGAGCTGAACAAAAACCCCAAAATAATATTCCTGTTACCGCAACCAACCCCAAGAGTCCCGTCTCCGTCCAAAAATTCAGAAATATGTTATGGGGGTAAATAATCCGCTCCATTTCCTTAGCTTCAAAAATTGGCTTTTGGATGTTGGCATGAAAACGTCGGATACCAGTCCCCAACACAAAATTAATAGGACTGCGGATTAAATATTCTCCCGTCACTTCCCACAGTCGGAGACGATTTTGACTGCCTTTGTCTTTAAAAAGTATCGCTTCCCGAAGCGGTGCAAATAACCCACCGACTAAAAGACCTAAAACAGCTAAGACAATGGCTGTTTTTTTATAACCTAAACTTATTACTGCCGCCCATGCCCCAACCATTAAAGCGATCCAACCACCCTGAGAAAAAGAAAGAAAAATTGTTAATAAATTTAATCCCAGTAAAATTAGAAACAGGATAAATAAACTTTTCTTTCTCTTATCCCAACACTCTTTTAATTTAAAAACAACCAACGGTACTATTGGGGCTAAATATAACCCCACCGCATTCGGCGAAGTGTAAAAAGAAGTCACCCGTCCATTCAAAACATCGTTCCAAAGGCTGGGTGGATAAAAGACAGGAAAAAATTTCTGTAAAACCCCAACCACCGCGATACTAATAGTGGAAAAAACTAAGGCCGTACTTATTAATTCTCCGTCTATCTCCCCTTTCTTTTTATCATTCCCCCGTCTCGCTACTAGTAACAATAAAAATATAACCGGTTCAAAAAAATAAGCTCGCCATTGGCCAAGCGCTAAATAAGCACCGCGAGTAAATATAGCATGATGAATCCCGGCGACCACAATCCCCACAGCCGATGATACCAATAAAAGAATTAAAATGACTAAAAATACCCGGTGTTTAATAAAAAATTCTTTCAACACTAGCCAATCGGCTTTGCCATATTTTACCACCCAAACCAAAATAACTGCGAGCCAAGCTAACTCCAAAACTGTTGTTGGCAATCCGACAATTTGCAACCGTATTAAATAAGTTGGTAGTAAAACAATAAAAAAAATAATGGCATAACGAAAGTTTTGCCAAGCCAAAAGTGAAAAACAGATAAAAAATATTATTGCCGCCGCTGTAAACATAAACTTCTAAAATTATTACCTCACCATTTAAATTTTCCGCTCTTTACTAGCTCATTAAAACGAATAATATGGTAGGCGATAAACTCATTTTCAATTATCCCATTCAAAGCCATTTTTACCGCCCTCTCCAGTGGCATTGGGACAACTTTAATCGGGAATTCCTCATCTCCCTTTAAGGGGGCAAAAAACAAATCCTTGGCGGCAAATAAATGGATGTTCCAAATAATAATACTACTGCCCGACGAGCGAGAATACAACTTTTTTATTTTCTTAGCGTCATAACCAGTTTCTTCCCTGAGTTCACGATGAGCCGCTTTTAGTGGGGCTTCGTCCTTTTCCACGCTCCCCGCTGGCAAGAACCAAACACTTTTGCGGTGATCATGGCGATATTCTTTGATCATGAGGAGTTGACCTTTTTCGTCAAAAGGCAGGATCGTTACTGAATCTGGTCGTTCACAATATTCAAAAATCTTTTTTTCTCCATTGGAGAAGCTCACCGAGCGGCGCTTCAAAGCAATAAATTTGCCTTTATAAACCGTCTCTAATTTCCCCATTTTCACCTTTTTTTGCATAGACTTACCTTAAAAAATAAACTTCAGTCGCTACAAACCCCAAATATACTAAAAATAGCACCACGCCCTCCACCCAGCCTAATTTGTTGTCGGTTTTGTAAAATATGGTTAGCAAACCGAACAGGGTTAGTAGAGCCACAAATAAAATACTGTAACTTATTCCGTTATCTATGGATAAAACTTTAAAGGTTGCCAGTAGACCGATAATCAAAACATTGGCTAAAGCCGAACCAATTAAATTACTGACCGATAACTCTCCCAGATTTCTACGCCAAGAACGTAGGGAAATAATAATCTCCGGCAAGTTAGTACCAATTGCAAAAATAATCGTGCCAATAAAAAACTTGGAGACATTTAGGAAACCAAGCGTGTCAATCGTGACTTGCACAATATAATGAGAAACGATAATTACAAAAATTATCCCTAAAACTATTTTGAATAAGTGCTTCAAAATATCTCTTTTCTCAACAACTTCGACCGCGAAAGAATCATATCCTCCATTAACCTTGTACAAATACCACACAACACCCACATAACCCAAAATTAAAGCTATTCCGTCGATAAAACCAATCATTCCATCCAGACCGAGTAACATTGGGAGAAGTAAAAATAGTAAGACTGGAAAAATATGGGAAATTTTACCATCTGTCGCTGTTTTACGATTTAAAACTAAACTCAAACTTAAAACTAAACCAAAAATTACCATGATGCCCCCCAACAGATTACCAACACTAACTTCTTCAATATCTTTAACAATGGCGTTGATACCCAAAGCAGTTTCTGGAGCCGAAGTAAACAAACCCAAAAGTAAGCCTAAAAAAAAGACTTTGATTCCCAATTTCTCGCCGGTCTTACGCAAATTGACGACAACTAAATCCGCCGACCAACCCAGGAGTAAAAAAAGTGTTGCGAGAAGTAAAAAATTCAAGACCATACTAACCCCTCATAATTAGATAACCGGTATAAACAAGATACAAAAGAACAAACATCACCCCTTGCCAACGATTAATTTTGTGACGAGTATGAACAAACATAAAAACAAACAAAAGGGTTGTCGCTAATAAAGCCACTAGAGCATCAACATTGGCGGCGGGGTTAAACGGCATCTGCATTAGTGTACCAGTCAAACCTAGGATCCAAAAGACATTAAAGATGTTTGAGCCGATAATATTTCCAACTGCGATATCGTTTTTATGCCGATAAGCCGCTACCGCTGAAGTAGCCAACTCTGGCAAAGATGTGCCGACCGCTACTACTGTAAGACCAATCAATGATTCTGACAGACCAGCCACGCGGGCGATGATAACAGCGTTATCTACCAAAAGTTTCCCTCCGTAAAATAAAGCCGCCAAACCAATCGCTGCAAAAATCAAAGAAATTGACCAGGTATAAATTTTTACATCCTCTCCCTCACCCTCGGTTTTAGCTGACCCGAAAATGTAGTACATAAATATCGCAAACATGGCGAGTAGCACCAGACCATCAGTCCGAGTAATCGCGTTGAAACTGACCCCATCCAAAAAAGCATCATTGCCCATCACAAAAACTAAAACCATGGCGAGCACCGCAAACGGTATCTCCTTCCAAACCGTATTACTTTTAACCGTCAGGGGGTAAATGATGGCTGAAATACCTAAAATAAGCAGAATGTTGGCAATATTACTACCCACAATATTCCCAATCGCAATATCGGCCGTACCTTTAAAAGCCGCGATCATGTTCACCACCAATTCGGGCATGGACGTCCCAAAAGCCACTACTGTCAGACCAATTGTTAGTTCAGAAATACCAGCGCGCTTTGCAATTGACGAGGCGCCACGCACCAAAAATTCTGCTCCCCCGATTAAAATCACCAAACCAATTACGATTAAAACAATAGGTAAAAACATATTTTATCTTTCTAAAGTTATAGTTTCATTATATTCTTTTTTATAGCGTTCTCTAAATTCTTCCTTGGTAAATAAATGCGTCTGGGTACCAATCGCCTCAATCGCGTAACAAGCCGCTAGGCTTCCCATCTGTGCGCAAGTTTTGAAAGGATAGCCAAGCTCAAATCCCACAAAAAAACCAGCACGGTAAGC
>CAZRZQ010000011.1:6669-16716 GCA_964604585.1 uncultured Gammaproteobacteria bacterium | reverse complement strand
CCCGCCCCAGCTGGATCGTCGTAGGACAGGGGTGGACAAGCCTCTGCCACTATCTCTTCGCCTTCAGCGGTTAAGATAAGCGATCCCTTGGCTCCGCGGGTAATAACAACCACCTTAGTGTTTTTTAACATTTCCTCGGTATCCCAACCGACTTTTTCTTCTAGTCTCTTAATCTCATAGTCATTACCAATCACAAAATACGCCTGACTAATCATTTTTTTAAGCTCAATCTCAGTAAAATTCTCCAATTGTTGACTTGGATCAAACACGGCCTTAACCCCCAACTCCGCACTTTCTTTTAGGTGGCGAATCATCGTTTCTTTATCTGTGGAAGACACAAGTACTAAATTTGGTTTGCTTTCTAAATTATGCAAAGAAAATTCACGAGTTAATGTTAACGGGCCGACATGCAGTGCTGTTAACTCGTTATTATCTGCGTCCGTTAAAATATATGCCGTTGCTGTTCCCCCCTCTTTATCCACCAACACATTCTTTGTTTCAATACCCTGGTTTTCTAAAAACTCTAGATATTCGTTTCCATCATTACCCAAGGCCGAAACTAATACCGGATCGGCACCAAGAAGTTTTAGAGTATAGGCGATATTACCAGCTGTGCCACCACGGCTCTTCGTGACTTTTTCGACATTAAAATTTAAATCTAAGACATGCTCCCCTTCTAACTTCAAATGATTCCGAAAACTATCCGGAAAATTCAAAATGTAGTCGTAGGTTAACGAGCCAGAAATTAAAATTGCCATAACTTTGGATTAAAAGTTATGGCTATAATATAGCAAAAATTAGGGGCGGTGTCTATCTAGAAAAACCACTCGATTCATAATACAAAATCACCGGCCTTAACGGTGATTTTGTATTCCTATTTTATGTTGCAACACAAAAGGGATTGGCGCGCAGATCAGATCATCTGCGCGCTAGAGTTCAGGCACTCCATTGTGCCCGAAGATGACGCGCCCGTCGTCGTAGACGAAGAGACGCGATAAGCCGCGACCAACATACCAGGGATAGTTCCCGGTACCCGGCCGGGTACGAACCATGAAGCGATCGATCCCGCCTTTACGGAAAACATTGAGCATCGTAGCGGTTAGGAGCCGAGCCACCCCGGCCCGACGAAACCCTGGTGCCACCCCGAGTTCGGCCAGATAGCCAATTCGCTTGCTACCACGGCACAACTCAGCCGGCACACCGAATCGATCGTGGATCTTTTGGGGCGAGCCGATACACCCCGCGACAAAACCGACCACGACGTCGGTTTCCCCGCCCAACGCAACTAACCAGGTCAGGGTCGTGTCACATACTACCTGGAGTGCACTTTCCACGCTCCAAGTTTCATTCCAGGGGTTCTCTCTGAACACCTTGGAATACAGGTCGGCCACCAAAACTTGGCTGCCGACTGACAGAAACTCCGTTTTCATTTCTCCTCCTCCACAGGCAACGTGATTAGCCTGTAAACTAAACACAATTATTATACTTAATTTACAGACTAATCACTTAAGAAAAATTTGATCTCCTCGCCACTTATTTTACTTAGCTTGTAACCAATCACTCCCTCATATGGATAAACACCAAGAAAAATTGAATACAGGCGTTCATTATTTATTTTTATTGGTCCAAACTCAGCCAATGTTGTACCCTTTTGAATCTCATTCTTACTTAACGATCCAACCATTACATATATTTCTTTATCAACTAGTAGTTTCCCCCAATCCAAGATTGAATAATCCGCCTCTTTCTTTAAATCGACAAACTTCGTCAAAATATTTACCAATTCATTCGCAACTTCCAGACCTGACTTCGGACCGCACTCTACCTCCAGCCCACAAGAGAAAAATTCGCTATTTGGATATTTCATCTCCGGGGTACAACTTGGCCAAATAACTATTTTTTTGATCTCTAACATGCTCGCCAGCCGCAAGTTTGCTCTGGTGGGGTTAGTCACAATTGTAAAAATACCTGTATTACTGTCATTTCCGTGCAGATCTAAGCAATATAAATATTTTTTACTCAAATTTATAATTTCTCTCGAACGCCTAACCTCATATTTATCTGAATTTAGATCTCCTGGGGCTGAACGATTTAAATCCTTATCAATAAACCTCTTTCTCTGTAAAAAAGCCGGCTCGTTCGCGATAATCCACTCCACACCTGGCCGACGTTTTTGCAACTCTTGCAAAGCTAAAACGCCGACTGTCTCGTCCCCGTGTGTAGCAGTTATAAATAATATGTCTTTAGTTTTCATAATGATTAAAATGTAAATAAAAAATCGCCCAGCTGAGCGATTGCCCCAAATAACAAACTGGCTCGTTCGTTACCCGAGGCGATTGTTATGATGGGTTGTTATAACGTAGTTTTTCATAGTATTAACGTATTAATACACTAATACAAATTAATTAATTTGTCAAATTTTGCCTGTGGATAAAAAAATGCCGCTCTTTACGGGCGGCTTTTCTTAGTGGTTTTTTTCAAATTTTCTAATGCTTTTGTATATCCACCCTCCCCATTAGTTAACCAATGCGCAATCCGGGTTATAGTGGCTGTACTAACTCCTGTTTTCTCCGCAATTTCCCGATAAGATATCCCTTTATCTAATAATTCTACTACTTCCCAGCGCGAAGATAAAGCCTCTAGTTCTTCTGGGGTACAAAGATCTCGCAAAAAAGCCAATAATTGCTTTTCTTCTTTTAAAGTAATTATGGCTTGGCTTAATTTTCTTAATTTTAAAGTTTTCCAATTTAACATATAAGTTTATCTTACCAGATCAGCCCCCTCTTGACAAATGCAACTGAGTTGCATATACTATAAACATGAAAAAAGATAATCTGCTTGAACAACTAAAATTAAAGGGTTTCCGTCTAACTGTAAAACGCGAAGCGATTATTGACGTTCTTTCCAAATTGGACAAGCCGGTCTCAGCTCCTGATCTGTTGTCATTATTAAAAACCAAAAAAATCAACCTAAACAAAACCACGATTTACCGCGAGATGTATTTTCTCCGCGACGAAGGGCTTGTGACCGAAGTTCAACTAGGGCAAAACAAAAAATATTACGAAATCTCTGGCGAACACCACCACCATCTTGTTTGCTTGAAATGCGAATCCATAAGCGACGTTCACATGGACAAAGAATTGGAAACTACGGAGAAAAAAATCAAAAAAAATAATAAATTTTTAGTTTTAAATCATTCTTTAGAATTTTTTGGCCTTTGCCAAAAATGCCAGTAAAAATATGCTCGAAATTATTACCTATACTCTACTTAGCGTCGGGGCCGTAAGTTTAATTGCTTTAATTGGTGTAAGTTTCCTCGCTATCCAAGAAAAAAAACTGAGAAAATTTCTTCTTTACACCGTTAGCTTTTCCGCCGGCGCTTTATTTGCCGATGCCTTTATACATCTTCTGCCAGAGGCTTTAGAAGAGCATGGGAGCGTTCTCATTCCCCTTTACGCTATCGCTGGCATCCTAGTTTCTTTAATACTTGAAAAATACATCCACTGGCGGCACTGCCATTTACCTGAATCTACTAATCATACCCATCCTTTTGCTCTTATGAATTTGTTTGGCGATGGTTTGCATAATTTTATTGACGGTATGATTATCGCCGCTTCTTACGTTGTGAGCATCCCCGCTGGGATTGCCACAACCATCGCAGTTATCTTCCACGAAATTCCCCAAGAAGTCGGGGATTTCGGTGTCCTCTTGCATGGTGGTTTTAACAAAAAAAAGGCTATCCTAGTTAATTTCCTCCCCGCCCTGACCGCCATACTCGGTGCAATTATCGCCCTGGTGGTTGAACAATACACTCACTCTCTCACCACTTTTCTTGTACCTTTTGCTGCCGGTACTTTTATCTATATCGCCGGCGCTGATTTGATCCCCGAACTTCACAAAGAAACGCAGAGTAAAAAAAGTTTTTGGCAAATATTATCATTTTGCCTCGGGGTAGCAATAATCGCTGGATTAGTATTTTTTGAATAAAAAAATACTTAACTAAAAACACTCGTCATTAGGACGAGTGTTTTTAAAATACTCTTTGTTATTCCCCCATTCGCGCAAACTGCAAAAAGAGGAAAGAAAAGAAAATAACCATGACTACTGGTGCCGCAACAGAAACCCAATTCTTCCGGTTTGGCTTAAACAATTTTAAGGTCAAAGAATTTGCCACAACTGACACCGAGCTTAGAGCCATAGCTAAACCAGCTAACTCTGGTTTTAATACTAATCCCAAACCAGCAAAAACACGCGCCGCGATCGGGATACCCACTACGTTGTAAAACAGAGCAAAGAACATGTTCTGCTTTATTTTCGAGAGTGTCTCACGTGATAATTGAATCGAATGTACCACATCGTTTAAATCATTTTTCATTATCACCACCCCACCGGTTTCCATCGCAACATCAGTCCCACTACCCATCGCAATTCCGAGGTCGGCCTGGGCCAAAGCCGGGGCATCATTAATACCATCTCCAACCATCGCCACCTTTTTCCCAGTTTCCTGTAATTTTTTAATCTCCTTGGCCTTATCTTCTGGTGGCACTTCGGCTAAAACATTTTTTATACCAACCTGAAGAGCAATCGCGCGCGCTGTTCGTTCATTGTCACCAGTAATCATGTAGACTTCTACGCCCATTTTTTGTAATTTTTCCACCGCTTGTTTAGAAGTTTCTTTTACTGTATCGGCCACGGCAATTATCCCAACAACACCTTCTTTATTCCCAAGAATCATGGCGGTTTTCCCGCTCTCTTCAAGAGCGGTTAATTTACGATTAGCCTTTTCAACTTCTAAATTAGCCACATCGGTCATCATCCTTCTGTTACCGAAATAATATATTACTCCCCCAATTTCACCGTGCACACCGTGCCCAGGCACGGCTTTAAAGTTTTGTACTTCATCTAAACTGGCACCCTCGTCTTTGGCATAAGTATAAATCGCTTCGGCCAAAGGGTGTTCGGACAATTTTTCTAAACTAGCAACAATCGCTAAAGTCTCATCTTCATCTTTGTCCCCCAAAGTTATTATATCTGTCACCTCGGGTTTACCCTTAGTAATAGTGCCAGTTTTATCAAAAACAATCGCGTTAACTTTGCAAGCTGTCTCCAATGGTTCTCCGCCTTTAACGAGAATACCGTTTTCCGCTCCTTTACCAGTACCAACCATAATCGCTGTTGGCGTCGCGAGCCCCAGGGCGCAGGGGCAAGCGATTACAATTACAGAGGTAAAAGCCATGAGAGCAAAGGCCAACGAAGCACCAAGAAAAAAATACCAAACAAGGAAAGTTAGGACAGCCAGGATTAAGACAACTGGGACAAACTTGGCGGAAATTTTATCTGCAAAATCCTGAATAGGAGCCTTACTACCCTGGGCCTCTTCCACCAAACGAATTATTTGAGCCAGGACAGTCTCGCTCCCCACTTTTGTTACAGTAAATTCAAAACTACCGGTTTTGTTTATCGTACCACCCACGACATTATCCCCAACTTTTTTTTCAACCGGAATACTCTCTCCAGTTACCATTGATTCGTCGAGGGCCGAAGCGCCACGAACAACCACTCCATCGACCGGAACCTTTTCACCCGGCCGTACAATTACCACATCCCCTTTTACCACTTCATCAATAGCAACATCTTTCGTAATGCCGTCCCGTATTACCCGTGCCGTCTTAGCTTGAAGACCCATTAACTTTTTAATCGATCCCGATGTCTTCCCTTTCGTTCGCGCCTCCAACCATTTACCTAAAATAACAAAGGTTATTAGGAAGGCGGCAGTTTCAAAATACAAATCCGAAATCTTTTCACCGTTTAAACCGAGGAGCGAACTATTCGTAACAGCATAGATAATAAAGATGGCCAGACTATATAGAAAAGCGGTCGTCGTACCAATCGCGATCAGACTATCCATGTTAAATGTCTTCATGCGTAGTGCCGACCACATGCCTTTATAAAATCCCCGGCCTATAACAAACTGTACTGGCACAGCGAGCACCAAAGAAACTATCCCCATGTACGGCATTATCGTCTCCCGACCAGGCAACCAAGCAAAAAAATCCAAAAGCATGAAATACAACATCGGCAAACTCAGGGCCGCACTATATACAAAATTTTTGTAATATGCCGACGCCTCTTCGTGGCGTCGTGCCTCGACCTTGTCGCTTCCGCCTTCCGTAACAATCTCAGCCGTATAGCCAGAATTTTTTACAGCGTCAATCAACTGGGTTGCTTCTAAATTAACATCGCGAGTAAAAACAGTGGCTTTTTCGTTAGCATAATTTACACGCGCCTCCGTCACGCCCGGAACTTTACTTAACTCTCTCTCAATAATTTTTGCACAGCTTGCACAATGCATGCCGGAAATTGAAAGTCTAAAAAGATTATTTTTCATTGTTTCCATATAATTTATTTTGTTGGTCCACAACCAGTGTCAAAACGACAAACGACTTCTCCGCCGGTTGGTGTGGTCGCGACCGACGCGCTATCTGCGCTGGCGCCGCTATTTTTTTCCACCACCGTGAACTGGCCACGATACATGCCCATGGAACAAGAAAACGGTACCGTTCCCGCCCGTGTCGGCGTAAAACGAATAATATTTTCACCCTTTTTTAAGGCCGTGCTAATACGATATTCCGGCACCACCAAATAAGCGGCGCAAGAAAAGCTAGTTTCCGAAGTAATTACCCATTTCACCGGGCGACCATTTTCCACTACCAGATTAGTCGGGTAATACCCATTAGCCTTTTGGGTCATTCTAATAACCTGCTCATCGCCCGTCGGCTGGTCCACTACTACATTATTATTCCCACCCTTAAAAGAAATTAATTTGCTACCGTTCGCTATGTTTACGGAACCCAAAATAATTATAAGGAGACCGGCGGTGGCGTAAAATACCTTGGCCTTTTTGCCTTTAAAAATTGAAGCTAAGCCACCAACACCAAGTAGCCCCGGCGCCGTACCGATGGCAAAAAGAAACATAATTAAAGCCCCTGTGGCAAAACTACCAGAACTGACCGCCAAAAGCTGCATTGCCTGGGTAAAACCACAAGGCAAGAAAAAGGTCAGAACCCCACTCACGGCCGCCGCTCTATGACTGTACTTATCTCCACCCTTATTTGCCCCAAGCAAGCGTCCGAGGCTTTTAGGTAAAGCAATGGTTTTGTTTTTTAATTTAGGGAATATCTCTATGAGCTTAAGCCCGAGTAAAATCATCACCAACCCAACCACGATTGTCATAATACCCAAAAATCCCGCTGATGGTTTCAAGGCTGAGCCAATTAAACCCATCAAGCCACCGAGCAAAGCAAAGCCGCCTATGCGTCCTAAATTGAAAAATAGGTGCGGCACAAATTTTTGTTTACTAGTTGCTTCCGGATGGACCTCACTGTACCGAGCGGAAACGCCCAATACCAACCCCCCGATAATCGCCATACAGGTAGAAAAACCTGCCACCAACCCGACTAGCGGGATAATCCACAAACTAGTGCTGTCGGTATTCAGATTTAATTCAAAAATACCCGTCGATCGGCCAACCAGATATAAAACAAAAATGATTAAAGCGGCATAACCCAAATAACGGTAATCATCACGATTTTTAGAAAACCAAGTTGGCTTTTCCGTCTCCCCCACTTCATACCCAGCTTTGTCGACAGCTTTAGCGATTACTTCGGCGGCTGGTTGGGCGCCATCATATTCTACTTCGGCCCTACCATTCTTATGATTTACGCTTACCCGCTTTACGCCCGGTATTTCCTTCAGCTGTTCTTCGATCATTATCTCGCACGATCGACAGTGCATACCACGTATTGGTACTTGTAACTTTGACATAGATAGTTTAGTTTAACGGTTAGTTATGCTAAAAGTTTGCATCATTTGTTTAACAAACTCCATTCGCTCTTCTTTGTCTTTAGACTTAAGCTTCTCAACACCACAAGACAACATGTGGCTTTCCATAATATAGCTATTAGCCTGTTTAAGAAGCCCGATTGCTGCGTTTATTTGTTGGGCGATGTCCAAACAATACTTCTGCTCATCGATCATCTTCTCCACCCGCCTCAGTTGACCGTTGGCTTTTTTTAAGTTAATCGCCACTTTGTTGTGATAAGGCTCTATCATAGGTTTACGGATTAAAGACTTAATATAAATAGTATAACCTACACCATAGGTGTAGGTCAAGGAGTGATTGTGGATAAATCAATTTTACCAAATTTATGGTTGGTCGTACTTTTTTTCAATCGTCCACAATTCATTATTTATTATTTCCATCCGCCGCTTGTGGTTCTTCATTTCCGTAATATCCTCCCCGGCACTTAAAATGCCAACGGTGTTTCCCTCTTCGTCTTTAATCAGCGTATTTCTCCAATAAATGTCTCGCAAACCGCCATTTTTCACCAAAACACAGTTCTCATAAAAATCAAAATTTTCTAGCTTGCCAGTCATTAAGCTATGAAAAACACTTTTGAGCTGGGGCCGCAATGCTTCAGGAATAAAATTATCAAACCAATTTTTGCCAACCACCTCGCTTTCTTCACAGGCCAAAATTTCTAGCCCCTTACGGTTAACTCTTTGCACATGCTCCGTTTTATCGATATACACAAAAAATACATTCGCAAGGTCAAAGAGCTTTTGCACACGGTCACGCTCTTCTTTTAATTCACGGTCTCGCGTCTGTAAGTCTTGGAATAGCGAACGATAGGGTTTACGAAGCGCCATCAAAACCACCGCTCGATAGACAAAATAAAGAGCAAAGATTTTTAAAATATGTCCAATAAAATTACCATACCCGGTCGGAGTATTAAAAATACCAATTATAAAAGAAGACACTAAACCGATGGCCAAAAAGTAGTACAGGAGAATTATCGTCTCATGTTCAAAATAACGACGGTGCTGATACAAAAGAATCCCAGCAACCACTCCGAACATGGCAACAGTAAACTCGCTAATATTTTTAAAATCTGTAAACCATTGCCCAACGTCAACGGTGTTTGGAAAAATTCTCCATTCAAAAATCCCAAACAAGACAAGGGTGGTGGCGACTGCTAAAACAACGAGCAGGTAACTAGTATTCATCCTCCGATCAAGTACTAGGGGGGCGGCCGCAAAAGCAATCGAAAGAAAATAATCGGCTGCCAAAGACAATAGGTTCGATTCATTTGATGGCAACAAACCTGAAGTTAAAATTCCTGGGTAATATAAAACGTGTAATAAGTTTAAAAAACCCACAAAGGCAAAGGCGATGCCGAGAAAAAGGAAATAATTATTCTTAATAATCTTTCGAGCATGCCAAGTGACAACAAAAATCGTGCCGGCGATTACTATGCCGAGCACTTCAACAAAATTATGATAAAACCCATAATCCAAAGAATTGGCGTAAAGTGCCCCTAAAATAGCCGTTAAACCGACGGCCACAAAAAACAACCGACGCCAAAAATGATTAACTTTGTCAGAAATAAATCCTTGCATAAGTAAACATTCAACTAAATAATAACATGCTATTATAGTATGTCAAACGCAACAAAACAACCTCGCCGTAGCGAGGTTGTAAAATTTTTAAATAATATCTAATCCACCAATTTTTTCCAAACTTACATCAACATTCTTTTGGCTAATTCCCGCCTCTGTTCACGGTAATCCGGCACAACCTTTTCCACCAAACGCCAAAAATCCTTCGAGTGGTTATATTCTTCCAAGTGAGCTAGCTCGTGCGCCACCAAATATTCTGCCGCTCGATCTGGCAAAAAGATAATTTTATAGTTAAAATTCAGGTTACCTTGTAAAGAACAACTGCCCCAGCGTGTCTTTTGGTTTTTAATCGTTACGCGCCGAAAAGGAAATTGATAAACCGCGTTAACCTTCGCGATTTTCTTCATAACCAATGCCAAAGCTTCGGCCCGATTCCCCCGGTATTCTTCCACCCCACCACGTAAACGAAGTTTCGGATCCAACTTTTTGAAATACTTAATTTCTTTAAGAATCCAGTTAACCTTGCGTTTTAAAAACTCCTCCATCCAAGTAACAGTAACAGTACGGGGTAGTGTTACTACCACGCTC